>JAHWGJ010000041.1 GCA_020054475.1 Thermoplasmata archaeon
TCAGTACACCACCAATAATCTTTTAATGTTTCACCCTTCCAAGCGAAAACTGAAATTCCAGATTTTGCAATAGCAGCAGCTGCATGATCCTGAGTTGAGAAGATATTACAACTTGCCCATCTAACTTCTGCACCAAGTTCAACTAATGTTTCAATCAAAACTGCTGTTTGTATCGTCATGTGTAAACTACCCGTGATTCTTGAACCTTTTAACGGTTTTTTAACTCCATATTTATCACGAATTGCAATTAATCCCGGCATCTCTTTTTCTGCTATTTCTATCTCTTTTCTACCGAAATCAGCTAGTTTAATATCCTTAATTTTATAATCATTTTCTGATATCATAAATTTAAACCCCTAAATCTTCAAAATTTATTTTAATATTAATTTTGCATCAACTACACATATTTTATCACTATAAACAAAAACTGGATTTAAATCCATTTGATCAATATTGTCTTTTAATTCATCTCCAATTTTTGATACTTTTAATAAAAGATCTACAACCAATTCTTTATTTGCCTTAATATTTCTAAAACCCTCAAGTAATTTTTTACCTTTGATTTCTTCAATCATTTCCTTAGCATCATAACGATCAATTGGAATAATTCTAAAAGATACATCATTATATAACTCAGTATAAATTCCACCAATTCCTACCATTATTGTTAAACCAAAAGTTGGATCTTGAACAAGTCCAATTATAATTTCAACACTTTTTTCTTCCATTTGATCTATAAGAAATTTTTCATTAGGAAATTTTTGTTTAAAAATCTTGAATGTTTTTTCTAATTCTACATAATTTTGGATATTTAATTTTACTCCTCCAACATCAGTCTTATGTAAAATTTTATTTGAACAAACTTTCAATGCTAGAGGATATAATAAATTTATTTTCTTAAGATCTTCAACTCTTTCAACTAGTTTATATTTTGTAGTTTGAATATCATAATAACTCATAAGATCTTTTACTTCATTTTCTGCAAGAGATCCTTTACTTTTTAACAGGTTTTTAATATTTTTTTCCATTATCATTCCTTTTTTCTATTATCAATAACTCTTTTTGCTTTTAAACCCTCTTGAATAATACTTTTAGGTTGTAAAATTAATATCTTTGGATTAAAAACTATTATTGATTTAATATCATTTCTTAATTTTTCTTCTAAAACCATAGATTCCATTTGGCTTAAAGGTAATTTACTTTCAACCTCTATAGATAATTGATCAACTTGTTTTTCAGTATTAATAATCATTCTCCAGTTACTACCAATTTCAGAATATTTCATTAAAACAGATTCTATTTGTCCAGGATAAATATTTGTTCCACGGATAATCAACATATCATCACTTCTACCTTTTATAGTTGAATGTTTGACGTGTGTTCTTCCACATTCACAAATCCTTTGATCAAAAATTCTCGCTATATCTCTGGTTCTATATCTTAAAATCGGCATCCCTTCTTTTGTTAAAGTAGTTAATACAATTTCACCTTCTTCTTCTAAATCAACAGGTTCTAAGGTTTTTGGGTCTAAGCATTCCAACAAGAAATGATCCTCCCATAAATGTAGGCCATTATGTTGATCACAATCTGTTGATACGCCAGGTCCACACATTTCAGTTAAACCATATATATCATGTACATCAATTTTCCATGAATCCATTATTCTATTTTTTAACCCCTTTGTAAACATTTCTGCTCCAAAAAGACCATTTTTAACCTCTAAATCTTTCAGATCAATTCCTAATTCTTCTGCTACCTGTGATAAACGTGTTGCATAAGAGGCAACTCCTGATATGAACGTTGTTCCATAATATTTCATAAGCTTAATTTGCCTCTCAGACTGACCCTGCCCAGATGGAATAACGAGAGCACCTATCCTTTGAGCCCCATAATGAAAACCAAAAGCACCAGTAAAAGTACCATATGGGATTGGATTTTGAAAAACATCTTTTTTTGTTAAGCCAGACATAGAAAGACATCTTGCCATAACTTCTGACCATACATCAATATCATTATGAGTATAACAAACAGTTATAGGAATCCCTGTAGTACCTGATGATGCATGTAATTCACAAAAATTTTCTAGAGGAGTGGTTAAAAAACCGAAAGGAGCATTATCTCTAAGATCATTTTTTGTTGTAAAAGGAAGCTTGTTAACATCCTCTAAAGTTTTAATATCATCTGGTTTAATTTTTAATTCATCGAATTTTTTTTTATAAAATGGAACGTTCTCATAAACATTTTTTACAGTTTTTTTCAATCTTTTAAGTTGAAGATCTCCAATACTCTGTCTTTTCAATGTCTCCATTTTTTTATTAAATATATAATCCATTAATTTTTTCCCCTTGAAGGAAATATAATTATCCTTATTAAGTCTGGCGTAATTAAAATATTATATTTGATGACAAAAGTTTTAAATAAAGAATTCCCTTCCTATGCTCCCACTTTATCTAATAACAGGTGATTAAATCATGGTAAAAAGTATGTATGAATATATCAGAGATCAATGGAAGAAACCTGATACTTCATTTAAATCGCCGCAACAGCAGCGTCTTATTCAATGGAGAAAAGAGCAAAATTTTTTTAGAGTAGAAAAACCTTTAAGAATAGATAGAGCAAGATCATTAGGTTATAAAGCAAAACAAGGATATATTGTTGTCCGAGCAAAAGTAAGAAGAGGAAGCTTAAGAAAACATCATATCCGAAGTGGTAGAAGACCTGCTGCTAAGGGTATCACAAAAATCACGGCAGCAAAGAGCACAAAAAGAATAGCTGAAGAAAGAACTTCAAAAAAATTTCCAAATATGAATGTATTAAATTCATACTGGATTGGCGAAGATGGAAGATATCATTATTATGAAGTTATTCTTGTAGATCCTTATCATCCAGTTATCGAAAAAGATCCAAAAATAAATTGGATCACTAATCCAAGCAGTAAAAGAAGAGTTTTAAGAGGTAAAACAAGCGCGGGTCGTAAAGGCAGAGGTCTTCATTATAAAGGAAAAGGTGTTGAAAAAGTACGACCTAGTATTCGGGCTAATCAAGGACGAGGAAAATAAATTTTATTTATCTAACTACCATAACTGGTTTATGAGCATATTGTACTACTTTATTAGCTACACTACCAATTGGGTATGCTCCAATTTTACTTGAACCTTTACTTCCAAGTGTTATTAAATCCACATTTAAATTTAATGCAGTATCAATTATTTTTTCAGCAGCTTCTCCTTCCTCAATTATTCCTCTAATATTTAATTTTTTATTACTTAATTCAATTAAAGTATTTTTTATAAGTTGATTTGCTTTTTTCTTTATTTTTTTATATACACTATTGTCAACAAAAGTTTTTTCTTTTGGAGTCGGAACAACTGCGATCAGAATAATTTCTCCATTTTCTGATATTAACATCTTAGCTTTATCTAGTGCAAGTTGAGACCCCTCAGAACCATCAATTCCCACTAATATTTTATTCATTTTACTATATTTTTCTACAAACTGGGCCATCATTTGTATCTTGGATTTCATAACCAATTTTTTCTAATTCATTTCTAATATCATCAGATGTTACCCAGTCTTTTATTTCTCGGGCTCTTTCCCTTAGTTCTAACAGTCTTTTTATGATATTTTTAATACTTTTTTCATCAATATTTTTTTGATATTTTTTTAAAATTTTCTTTAGTTCATTTAATTTTTTTTCATCATCTTTTATATCAGAGGATTTTTTTTCTTGAAATAATGTTAGTATTTTTCCAAGTTCAATTATTTTTTCTAATGAGTATTTGCATAGTTCAGGTTTCGGATTCTTATTATTTTTTAGATATTTATTACTCTGATTTATGAAATTAAAAAGAAGTCCAATGGCTTCCGGGGTATTGAAATCATCATCCATTGCTTTTTCAAATTTTTCTTTAAATATTTTTATTTTCTTTAAATAATCTTCTTCTTCTTTATTTAAGGATTCTATTATTAATTTTTTTGATGATTTATCGGAGATTTCATACATTTTATCTTTTAGCCTATAAATTCTTTTTAGACCTTTTTCAGCATTTTTAAGACCTTTTTCACTAAAATCAGGAGGACTTCTATAATGAGCTTGAGCAAAGAAAAATCTTATTGTTTCAGCATCCCATGATTTGAGAAGATCTTTTATATTAATGATATTTCCTAGGGATTTTGACATTTTTTCTGAATTTACTGTTAATAGACCTATATGCATCCAATATTTCGCAAATTTTTTCCCTGTTGCTGCTTCCGCCTGCGCAATTTCATTTTCGTGATGAGGGAATCTAAGATCCATTCCCCCGCCATGAATATCAAATGGTAAATTTAGATATTTACTACTCATTGTTGAGCATTCTATATGCCATCCAGGTCTACCCTTCCCCCATGGCGAGTCCCAGAATGGTTCATTTAATTTAGCTTTTTTCCATAATGTAAAATCCAATGGACTTAGTTTTTTTTCTCCAGGTTTAATTCTTATTCCACTTTGCAAATCTTCAAGTTTTTGTCCAGATAATTTCCCATAATTTTTAAATTTTTCAACAGAAAAATATACATCCCCCTCTGACTCATAACCAAATCCATTGTCCATGATTTTTTTTATCATCTCAATCATATCAGGAATTGTTTCTGATGCTTTTGGATATTTATCAGCTCTTCTTATACCTAATTTATCTAAATCCCCTAAACATTTATCTGTAAAACCTTTAGAATATTCTAAAGCATTTTTACCCTCTCTATTTGCGGCGTTAATTATTTTATCATCAACATCTGTTATATTCTGTACATAATCAACTTTATATCCTTTATATTCAAAATATTTTTTGATAATATCAAATGCGAAATAAGTTCTTGCATGTCCGATATGAGCATCACTATAAACAGTCATACCGCAGACATACATTTTTACTTTTCCTTTTTCTATTGAAATAAATTCTTCTTTTTTTTTAGTAAGTGTATTATATATGTTTAAAGTCATTTTTGTTATCTCACTTATCGCGAATAAAGATAAAAATATATACTTTTCTAAGAATTATAAATTACTTTTTTTTCCAAATTGTTTATAAGCATATTTTTAATACCATTTTTTGGAGGTTTATAATGAAAACTACATTTAGTATTATTAAAGCAGATGTGGGTGGCTGGCCTGGCCATGCATTGGTTCATCCAGATCTTGAAAAAATTGCAAATAAAAAATTAATTGAAGCTAAGAGATCTAAATTGATTAAGAGTTTTCATGTTACACATTGCGGTGATGATCTCGAACTTATAATGACTCATACTAATGGAGTTGATAGTAAAGAAATTCATAGTTTAGCATGGGATACATTTTGTGAGGCAACAGAAGTAGCGAAAAATCTTGGATTATATGGTGCTGGACAAGATTTACTAGTTGATGCTTTTTCAGGAAATATAAAAGGAATGGGTCCTGGCGTAGCGGAGATGGAATTTACTGAGAGAAAAGCTGAGCCTGTTATTGCATTTATGATGGATAAAACAGAGCCTGGCGCATTTAATTTTCCAATTTTTAAGATATTTGCGGATCCATTCAATACTGCTGGTTTAATAATTGATCCTTCAATTCATGATGGCTTTATTTTTGAAATTTGGGATATCCAGGAGCATAAAAATGTATTTCTTAAAACACCAGAGGAGATGTATGATCTTTTGGCTTTAATTGGTGCAAAATCAAGATTTGTTATTAAAAGAGTTTTTCCAAAAAATAGTTCTAAATTAGATTCAAAAGAACCTGTTTCTGTAATTTCTACTGAAAAACTTTATCAAATTGCTGGAGAATATGTTGGGAAAGATGATCCTGTGTGCGTTGTTAGAGCTCAATCTGGCCTTCCTGCAGTTGGTGAGGTCTTAGAGGGTTTTTCACATGGACATCTTGTTTCTGGTTGGATGAGGGGATCTCATAATGGGCCACTAATGCCTGTATCTATTAAGGATGCGAAATGTACAAGATTTGATGGCCCTCCAAGAGTTACATCATTAGGTTTTCAACTAAAAAATGGAATATTAACTGAACCTGTTGATTTGTTTGATGATCCTGCTTTTGATAGCGTTAGAGTACAGTCTCAACAAATAACCGAGTATATGCGGATGCATGGGCCATTTGAACCTCATCGTCTTCCAATGGCGGATATGGAATATACAACTCTTCCTAAAGTTATGAAAAAACTTGGTTCAAGATTTAAAACAGTAAAATACTAAATTAATAAATATCTGTTTTAATTTTTTCCCATTTTTTTAAATTTATTTTGATAAATTCCATATAAAGACAATTTATTTATAGTATAAAATACAAAAATATTATTGAGGTGGGTCTCTTTTTTCAAATAACGCGCCTATCCCTCCCTAAAGATAGCTCTGATTTGAAACCCACCTCCTCTCTCTTCAATTTTTTTTATGAATTAGAAAAAGGAGAAAGGTTATGGGACAAATATATGAAGTAAATTCTACTACTTCCCTTTCTGCCTTCCCTTTGTTATAATATATTATACTTTTATATAAAAATATTTGCAATTTATTATTTACTTATTTTTAACCTAATATTTATCAATTATATGCAAAAGTTTAAATATTAACAATTGTTAACTTATTATTGCGTATATTAGAAAGAAAACAGTTTAATTTTCAATGGGGACAATTTATTATTTTTTTTACTGTTTTCTTTCTTCCCTCCCTTAAAATCAATTTTTCAATAATAAATCGAATAACATAAAAAAATTTATAAAAAAATAATTTTTTAAAGAAAAAACAAAATAAGAAGGAAAAGAATGTCTGAAAAACCTATTTTAATAAATAAAAAAATTAACGATTTAGAAATTAAAATGTTAAGAAAAAACCAAGATTGTTACATAAAAATAGAACCAATAACTCAAAAATCCAACCCAAAAATACTTATTATCATGATAAATGGAGAGAAACATCAATTTGACATATTTGATAAAAATGGAAGAGAATCTCATAAAATTTATTTAAAAGGAAATATGGTAACACCTTGTTTTTATATTTTAGATGATGAAATATATTTTAAAATTCTATGTAACAATAATGACATTATTGTAACAAAAAAATCAAAAGAATATAATAACAAATTTAACTTAAGTGAAATTTATGATTGTATTTCAACAAAAATAACATGTTGGGCAGTTAATATCTATATGACCAGCAGAACAGAAAAACCTCCCTTCTGCGATATGTAAAAACATTATTTTTTATCAAAGATAACAAATATTTTTTATAATTAACTTATTTTATTATTTAAACCCCAAAATTTAAATCAATTCCAAATATTTACTATTTAATAAAAAATTTGGGGGCATAATAAATTCATAAGAAGAATATACTTATTTCCATGTTTATCCTATTTATTTTAATTCTATCATCCTCAATGGTAAATTCAGAAAAAATACCAATAATAAAATCAAATAAATACATTCAACCCTCTTCCTATAACTCAAATAATGTTAATTCAAATGTTATTATTAATTTAGAATCAAACAATATTTCATATGGTCATGAATTATTATGGCGGGCTCATACTACTGGCACAAATTATGAAGAATCAGCTGTTACTTATATTGATGAGATTGCATATATAGGATCCTGTAGCACACATGGTGAGGGATATGATATGGTTTTTGCAGTTAATACATCTAATGGAAATATTATTTGGAGTAAATATACAGGTCCTGGATATGTTGGACCCGTGATTGATGGGAATATAATATATATTGGAACTTCAGCACATGGATTAGATCCAAATAATCAATATATGATTGCTTACAATAGATTCAATGGTGAAGAATTATGGCGTACAAAAATATATGGAGGGATTGCGGAATCTGTTCAATATGATAATAATCATATTTATTTTGCTGCAGGCTTTGATGGTTCAATATATTCATTAAATAAAATTGATGGAAGTATAAACTGGACGTTTGATACTGGACTAGATGTATGTGCTAATAAACCAATGTTAAAAGACAATTCGTTATTTGTTGCACTTTGGAGATCATCAAATTTTGGTGGAAACTTATATAAAATAAATGCAGAAAATGGAGAAATAATATGGGAAGTTACTTTTTCAACTAGATCAGGTCCCTGGGATAATTCAATTACAGCTGATAATGATGGTCATATTTTTTTAGCTTGTTATTATGGTAGAATTATTTATTGCTTTAATGAGGTTGATGGTTCACTCATTTGGGAATATGATTTGCATGCTGGCTCTTTGTCTTTTAATGCTTATCATGATGGTGTTGTTTTTATTTCTGATACGCTTGGTTTTGTTTATGCATTAGATGCGGAGTCTGGTGAGTTGATCTGGGAGAATCGTGTTGCTGGTACTTTTGATATTAGTTCTCCTACTCTT
>JAHWGJ010000003.1 GCA_020054475.1 Thermoplasmata archaeon
GATAATGACCCATACACATACCCTGGAGCTCCAGAATTATGCGATGGAAAAGATAACGACTGCGATGGAACAATAACAGATGAAGAAATAGACGAAGACGGAGACAGCTACACACCATGTGAAGGAGACTGCGATGACACAGATCCTAATACTTATCCTGGTGCTCCTGAATTATTAGATGGAAAGGATAATGATTGTGATGGTGAAATTGAAAGTAATTTTCCTCCACAATTTGGGAATCCTAACCCTGGTGATAGAAGTAGTAATAATCCGCTTAGTTTTGATTGGTCAATTCAAATTAATGATACTGAAACGGGGGTATTTGACTGGAATATTTCTTGTAGCAATGGACAGTATAGTTATTCTTTTGAAAGTTTGAATGGTGCTAAGACATTACACCTAAGCGATCTTTCATATAGCACTACGTATACCATATGGGTTAAAGTTTTTGATTATTCTAGTTGGAATAATAAGTCGTATAAATTTACTACAAAAGGAAAAAGTGTTGACTCGAATATACCTCCTGTTGCAATTATTGATGGATTATTAATTGGATTTCCAGGTGAAAGTATTGATTTTATTGGTGGTAAAAGCTATGATCCTGATGGATATATTTCAACATATTCTTGGGATCTTGATGATGGAACATTTCTCAATGGTGAAAATATAACTCATGTTTACTCAAATTCTGGAAATTATAACGTTACTCTTACTGTCTTTGATAATAGAGGTGCTAAAAATTCAACAACATCAAATATTATTATCATCAAGGGTAATAACCCTCCAGAATTGAATATTTCAATTTATAATTCACCAGGTAATTTAACAGTTAATCTTACAATAACTGTAATTGATAAAGATGGAGACAACATAAGTTGTATAATTGATTGGGATGATGACACTTTACCTAAAATATTGGAACTTATTAGTAATCAGACAATTATTGAGATCCATAGTTATATATCATATGGAACTTACGAGATTTATGTTTCTGCTAATGATGGTAGTACTATTACATCAGAATCTAGAATTATAACTCTTTCAGAAGGTAAAAATAATGAAGATAAAAATAATACTAATGGTAAGGGTAATAAGACCTCTAATATATTATTAGATATTATTGAAAATAATGAACCATTTGATGAATCCTTCATGGAGAATAAAATTGATTCTAGATCAATATTAGGAGATAATCCTGATAGGAATTATGCAAAAATTATTGCAACAATTCTTAGTATAATACTTTTATTTTTATTGAATTATCTAATTGAATTTTTCAGTGATTATTTTAGTGAAAAAACTATTGATTATCGAAAAAACTGGAAAAGTAGATTTGCACCAAAAATGGCAATTATTGCCGCTCCTAGTGCATTTCTTTCATTTAAAGAAATATTTGCAATTATTGCATCTACTCTAATATTATCCTTTGTTTTAACTTGGACGTGGGTGCCTGATTTATCGATGTTTTTGGAGACTTTCGTTGTTTTTCTTTTAATTATCATAGTAATTATTTTTTTAAGAGAAGCATTGAGAGGTTTCTTATGTTCAAAATTTAAGTTTCATTCGGAATTCTATGTATGGCCTCTTGGTGCTATTATGATGTTTGTTTCAACTGCTATTGGTAATACTTTTTCTCTTGCAGCAAATCATCACTACAATGAAAGGGATATTAAAAAATGTGGAAAGGTATCTTTTATTGTTTCATTTGTTATTTATGTTCTTTTGGCCATCGTTTTTTTGGTTAATCTATATTATCCTTCAACTATTCTTCAGATGATAATTATTGTTAGTGTTCTTAATCTCTTTATTGATTTATTTCCTTTAAAGCCGATGGATGGTTATGAAGTTCGTCATTGGAATAAATATTTATGGCTTTGTTTTTACATCATTGTAATAATTTCTTATGTAACAGTTTACTTTAATCTGTATCCCTAAAAAATTGTTAATCACTTTTTCTTATTTTCCTCTTCGTTTGTTAATATTGTTGATTGGTTTTTTTGATTGATCCATACTGTTCTCTGAGGGAATGGAATTGTTATTTTTTCTTTTTTGAAGCGTTCATCAATTTCTAGTCTAACATCACTTAGAACAACCCATTGATTCATTACCTCATCAATCCATAAATTTATTGAAAATTCTATTCCTGATTCACCAAAATCCGTGATTCGTATTAAAGGTTCGAATTCTTCTTCTTTTAAAACATTTGGATGTTTTTTTGCAATTTCCAGAAGTATTTTACTCACTTTTTTTAGATCTGTGCCATATGCAACACTGACCTTAATTTTTTTCCTAATTTTCGCATCAGGTTTTACAATGTTTATTATTTTTGAATTTGCTACAGAATTATTTGGCATTATTACTAATTCATTATCAAAAATACTATATAATCTAGTTGATCTCATTCCAACATTTACTACACGCCAATATTTACCTTCCTCCATATAGATAACATCACCAATTTTAAATGGACGATCTAATAACAAATGAATTCCACTAAAAAAATTTGAGAGTGTATCTTGAGCGGCAAAGGCAATGACAATTCCCATTATGCCTGCTCCTGCAAGTAATGCTGTTACTTGAATTCCGCTAGCATTTAATGCAACAATGAATCCCCCTACAAGGATTATTGAAACCCCAATTTTCTTTAGAATTGGTTTAAGTACGGCTCCAAACATTGACTCGTTTCCTCCTTTTTTCTGAGCCCATGCTTCAAGAGATTCATTATAAACTCTATAAATAATATAAATGCCTATAATAAAGAAAACAAATATCGATATTTGAAGAATATAAATTTGAAGACCTAATGTAAAATGTAGCTTAAATACTGATTGTATTGCACCATATAAAACAATTATAAATAAAAATGGTCGACGGACAATTTCAATGAGTCTATCATCAAATAATGTTTTAGTTTTTCTAGCAATTCCTATTAAAATAATTTTGATAAAATAATATAGGGCAAAAGCAATAAAAATCCATAATAGCACATTCAAAATAAATGCACCAATTGGAGAATTTAGTGGTTTGGGTAAAGGATTTTCAAATATTCCTAGTATATTATTTTCTTCATCCCCAAATAATAAACTATCAACGATAATTGTTGCATTTTTTGTTATTGTTATAGTATCGGTACTATTCAAAGGCCGAAATGTGAAAGTAACAATTGCCGTTTTTTTTACCATCTCAGGATACTGTGGAACACTTGCTTTCAATCCTACAATCTCATTAGGATTGCTATCATCTAGAAAAAAATAGCAAGGGGAAATCTTTTGATCCCATGATTCAAATCCCTTGACTTTAACAGTAACTATATAATTAGTGTCCGAATTTTTATATAATGTCCAATTAAAACAAACTGAATTTTGTGTTGACACATTTTTTTCATAAGTATCATCATCACCAATAACAGGCTCTGTAGTATCAGCCCAAGTTGGAGTTGAAAAAATGAAAAATCCAATTATTAAAACAGAAAAAATAATTTTAATAAATGACTTGTTAAATTGTTTTCTCATAAAAGTTGTTAAATAAATTTCAATACATAAAGTTAACTTAAAAAATCTTAATTAATATTAAAAAAAAGAATTAGTTTTAAAATCTATAACTATATTATAAATATTCCAACTAATTTATCATATAGAAAATATGTCATATATTCATAAATTTAGATTATTCTTGGAGGAGGCTTAATTGGATACATCGTTACTTCTTATCATTACTGGTACTGGCGCTATAGCATTCTATATGGCTTGGAGCATTGGTGCAAATGATGTCGCCAATTCAATGGCAACCGCTGTCGGTGCAAAAGCTATAACTTTTAAGCAAGCTGTTTTAATTGCAGGGGTGTTAAATTTAGTTGGTGCAGTTTTTGTTGGAAGTCATGTCACAGATACTGTTAGAAAAGGCATTGTTGATGTCACTGGTTTAGATTCACATGTTTTACTTCTAGGATTTGTTGCAAGTCTAATAGCAGCAGCAATATGGGTCACACTTTCAACATGGAAAGAAATGCCAATTTCAACAACCCATTCCATTATTGGGGCATTAATGGGATTTGGATTAATTGCAGGAGGAACATCCGCTGTAATTTGGACGAAAATCGGATCTGTTGTTGCAAGCTGGGTATTATCTCCGATTTCTGGTTGTATTATAGCATTTATTGTTTTTAAAATAATTGTTAAATTAATTTTTTCAAAAGAAAAACCAGTAAAATCAGCAAAAATAGTAGGACCTGTTATAATAGGTTTTACTGCTTTTCTTATAGTATCATCTTTATTTTTAAAAACATCCCTTTCAACAAATCTGAATGTTTCGGATGTTGAAAGTTTAATGATTGCTGGTTTACTTTCAATTATTGTAGGATTAATTGGTATTATATTGCTAAGAAAAATTGATGATACAAAAACTGAGGATTATTCAACAGTAGAAGGTATTTTCAGAAAACTTCAGATTATCACTTCATGTTATGTTGCATTCGCTCATGGGGCAAATGATGTAGCAAATGCAATTGGTCCCGTCGCCTCAATTATTCCCCTTGCACAGGGAATGGATATAGGTGGTACTGTGGATGTACCTGTTGCATTATTAGCTTTAGGGGGATTTGGAATTGCAATTGGATGTATGACTTGGGGTAGAAGAGTTATGAGAACAGTTGGAGGTAGGATAACCAGCCTTACAAATACAAGAGGTTTCTCAGTTGATTTTGGAGCTGCAACAACAGTTCTTATTGCTTCAAAACTAGGAATGCCCATATCAACCTCTCATACTGTCGTCGGAGCTGTAATAGGAGTAGGGCTTGCAAGAGGTCTGGAAGCTATTGATTTAAGTGTGATTAAAAAAATCATAATATCCTGGTTATTGACATTACCCGTTGCCGCAGGAACATCTATCGCAATATTCTTATTATTGAGTTTAATATTTTAAATATGTAATAAGGTGAAAAAAGATGGAAGAAAAAAAAGTACATGTAAGAGCACCAGTATCTGAAATATTCAGGAAAAAATCTCCATTTGAACAATTATTAGAACACATGTCAAAAGTAAGAGAATGTGTAAATGTTTTATCTAAAGGACTTAACAGTTATTATAAGGGAAATTATAAATCATTTTCAAATGTAACATTACAGGTATCTCAATTAGAGCATAAAGCTGATTTAATAAAAGGAAATATTAGGAATCATCTTCCAAAAACTATTTTTATGCCAGTAGATAAAGGAAAATTTTTATGGGCATTAAGAGAACAAGATAAAATACTAGATCATGCTGAAAATCTTGCAAAAATGCTTGATATGAGACATACAACAATACCTAAAGAATTACAAAATGATTTTATCAAACATGTAGATTTGGTGTTAAAAACAGTTAATAAAATGGAAAAGGCAGTTGAAAATATTAAAGATCTTATTGAAACAAGTTTTGTAAAAAGAGAACGTCAACAGACGAAAGAATTTATTTATGAAGTCCATAAATTTGAAAGAGAGGCTGATACAAAAAAATATGAAATTACAAAAGGAATATATAAATTAGAGAAAAAACTTGATCCAATGGATACTTATCATCTTCTAAAAATTGTTGACTGGGTAGATGATATCGCAGATCATGCTGAAAATGTGGCGGATTGGCTTAGATCAATGATCGCTAAATAATATTATGAAAGTCTAGTTGATATTAGATCAGTAATTATACCATATATGATTCCAGAAATAATGAAGAATTCCCCGCCACCATAAAATGAAATAACAATACTAGTAATTAATCCAAATAATGCACCTCTAAGTGCTGCATTTTGATATTTCTTATTAATTAATATTACATTATCCCCTATTCCAACAAAGAATCCAATGAGAAGACGAGCATACAAAAATCATAAGAAGATATGGTAGAGTTATTTCAAATCCTTCAATCTCAACAGATGTAGTTCCATATGCACAGAGTAAACCAAAAAGAGTTGCAATAATAAGAGCTATCAATAATCTTTTTAAATTCATATAAATAAAAATATAAATTATCTATAAATAATGAAAAAATCTTAATTTGAAAAAAATATTTTTGAAATAAAATTTAATAGTCTATTAATACTTATTTTTTCTTACCTTGGAATATGCCTAAATTAGAGAGATCCTTAACATTATGGCAAATTACTCTAATGGGCATTGGGGTCATACTAGGTGCAGGTATCTATGTTGTCATTGGAGAAGCTGCAGGTTTAACAGGCAATAGTGTTTGGATGTCATTTATAATTGGTGCTATTGTTGCTACTTTCTCAGGTTTAAGTTATGCCGAGCTTTCTTCTCGTTTTCCAAAAGCGGGGGCAGAGTATGTTTATGTTGAAAATTCATTTGGAACTAGAATTGCATGGATTGCAGGTTGGCTTGTAATTTCTGGAAGTGTTATTGGTGGTGCAACTGTTTCCATAGGTTTTTCTAGATATTTTTCAGCTTTATTTAACACACCAATTATCTTAATCTCAATTATTGTTTTGATAATTATTGGAATTATTCTTATTATTGGAGTTCAAGAAACAGCATCACTTACAATCTTTTTTACGATAGTTGAAGCTATTGGATTAATAATTATAATAATAATAGGTTTACCATACTTAGGGAAGGTAAATTATTTTGAAATGACTAATGGAATTAAGGGATTGATCGAAGGTGGAATTTTAATATTTTTCAGTTATATTGGATTTCAAGGTATTGCTAGATTAGCTGAAGAAACAAAAAATCCTGAAAAAAATATTCCAAAAGCAATAATATATTCTCTAACAATAACTACAATAATATACATTTTAGTAGCAATATCAACAGTAAGCATTGTACCTTTGCCAGAGTTAGCTGAATCAAAAGGGCCTCTAGCATTAGTTGCATCATATGTTCTTGGAGAAAATAGTATTTTTATATTATCAATAATTGCTCTTTTTTCGACATTTAATACAGCTCTTGTAATGCTTTTAAGTGGATCTAGATTAATATTTGGAATAAGCGAGCGTAAAGCAATTCCAAAAATTTTTACATCTGTTTTAAAAAGATTTAAAACACCTTGGTTAGCGATAATTGCAGTTATTTTTTCATCATCTATTTTTCTTTTTCTTGAAGATTTAAAAACTGTTGCTAATCTAACTAATTTTACAATTTTTATGGTTTTTATAATTATTAATTCCTCAGTGATTTATTTTAGATATAAAAAACCATTAAAAGGTGGATTTAAGGTCCCTATTTCAATAGGTAAGCTCCCCGTATTACCCTTACTTGGAATAATTACATCAATTTTCATGATTTCAAGTTTGTCCATTAATGTTCTTTTATTAGGTTTTATTTTATTAGTTATTGGATTCTTTGTTGATATAATCTTAAATTTAAAATATGAATGAATTGATTGATATTTGAGGGAGAAAATGAAAATTAGGATGTTTCAAGTAGATGCCTTTTCCGAAAAACTTTTTGGTGGAAATCCTGCTGCTGTTTGTATTTTAAAGGATAGTGTAGATGAATCTCTTATGCAGAAAATTGCTGAAGAAAATAATCTATCAGAAACTGCATTTATTATAAAAAAGAATCATGAGTTTGAGATAAGATGGTTTACTCCAGAAATTGAAGTTGATTTATGTGGACATGCAACATTAGCATCTGCTCATGTACTTTTTAATCATTATGTTTCAAATCAAAATGAAATTACTTTTATTAGTAGATATAGTGGTATTCTCAAAGTTAAAAAAGATGGGGATTATCTGATTTTGGATTTTCCTATTGGAGATTTTGAAAAAATTTCAAATACTCAGGAAATTGTTAATGGATTAGGAAAGAATCCATTGGAATCATATAAAGGTAAAACAGATTATATGTTCGTATATTCAAATCAAGATGATATTGAAAATATAAATCCAGATTTTCAGCTACTTTCAAAATTGAATGTGAGAGGAATAATTGTAACTGCAGAAGGAAATGAAGTTGATTTTGTTTCAAGATTTTTTGCACCAAAATGTGGTATAAATGAGGATCCTGTCACTGGTTCTGCACATACTATGCTTATACCATACTGGGCTGAACGTTTAAAAAAACAGAACTTAGTTGCAAGGCAGCTTTCAAAACGGAAGGGTATCTTAAATTGTAGTCTTGAAAAAAATCGTGTGAAAATTGCGGGTAAGGCAAAGACATATCTAATAGGGGAAATATTGATAGCTGATTGAAATTTGATTAGGCTAATCCTTTTTTAACAATATTTATTAACTTGTTTTTTCTTTAAAAATTTAGTATGAAAAAATGCGTAATATCAATTTTTATTAGATTAATTATTATTTTTATAATATTCAATATTTTAATGGGTTGTGTTGATAATGGAGTAGTTCCACATGTAAAAAAATGGGGGATATATTCTCTAGATTTATCATCTCAAAGAGTTGGTTTAATTTTTAGTTCAGATAATGAAATTGTAACATTACGATTAAATAATAATGAGGATAAATTTGTTTTTTCAATGATGATTGATGGTTTTACTTACAATAATAGTGAAATATGTTTGTTGAATCTTGATGGTAGTAATTTTATCAGATTAACCAATAATGATTATTGGGATCTTTATCCTACTTGGTCTCCTGATGATGCTAGAATTGCTTATCTTTCATATCGGGAAAAAGATTTAGATATTTATATGATGAATTCTGATGGATTTAATCAATCTAAATTTTATGATTCGGGATCACATGATGCAGATATTTATTGGATAGATAATATTATCGTATTTACTTCTGGTAGTAGGATTTGGAAAATTAATGATGATGGAACAGACCCTTCAATTGTTACTAATCCACCTAATTCTGGTGAATGGGGTAATGCAAATTTACCTTTTGGTGATTATGATCCAAATATTCATCCAGATGGCGCCAGGATTACTTTTGAAAGATTGGAAAATGATACTAGCCCCCATGGGGATTATAACATATTCTCAATTAATCTTGATAGTAAAAATGAAACTCGCTTGACAAATAATTACTATACTCAGGGTTTCCCAACATGGTCAAGCTCTGGTGAAAAAATTCTGTTATTAGTTACTGCAATAGCTGATGTCGGAAAATACGATCTTTATATGATGGATTATGATGGATCAAACTATAAAGATATAACTCCTGATTATTTCCCCGAAGATTTTCTATGTCATGCGGGAATTTTTTCACATGATGATTCGATGATTTATTTCGTTGGAGAATGGTGGAATTAAATCTTGGTAATCATCAGTTTGCAATTTTTTTTTTTGATTTTTATAGTAATATTTTAATTTTTTATATATCATATAATATTATCTCTAGTTATTAGAATTAAAGATTAATATAATTCCTTATAGTATTAATTTTATCAAATTGGATTGTAATATAAAATTTATTGCAATTTTTTACCACAATATGGGCATGAAATCGCATCTTCAGGAATTACTTTATCACATTCAGGACATTTTCTTTTACTTTTTTCCTTGTTATCAACTTCAGGAAGAGTATCTGGTAAAGAGAAATATGCAATTATTTCAATTATTCCTGCAATGAATAAAATTATGAAACCTATTAAAATAATCATTGTAACTGATCCAATTAAATATACAGTCCCTGTTGTTTTAAATAATCCAACTTTTGTATGTTTCGCTATATTATTATAACTACGTCTTAGATAAATTGCTCCGATAATTGCTAGTATCCAGCCAACAAATAGTGCTAATAATGCATATCCAATTATTCCTCCAAAATAATTCCAAAATGATGAAAAATCAGTAATGTTTATATCTTGTAGTGAAGCGATCCATGAAAAACCACCTATTGCCCCAAAACCAATTAATATTATAATTAAAACTGCTATAATAGCTATTATGCTAAAAATAAAATGATAAAGATAGTTTTTAAATATTTCATTATCTTTTGTTAAATCTGATACTTTTTTTACTGCTATGAAAACTAATACTAGACCAACAATGCTTAAAATTGGCCCTGCATAGGGGATGAAACCCCCAATTAACATTAATAAAGCTCCAATTCCTCCAAAAGTTTTTACATCACCTAACTCACTCATATTTTATCTTACCTCAATTTCTCATAACAGACACTAATTAATAAATCTTTATTCATAAGTTTTATAATTCGCAATTCTTTTGTTTGTGTTATATTTTTGCACAATCATTATATATTATATTGATATAATAAAATATATATAAAAATTAAATTAAAAAATTATAAAAAAATATTACCATTTATTTCATTATTAATCATATTAATAGCATTAAATCAATCTGCCTACGCATGGGATAACTGTCCATTTGTAGAAGTAAATGAAAGCTATCCCGGAACCTGCGGAAGATATACAGATACGGACAAGGATGATATATGCGATTTATCACAACTTCCTCAAGAACTTAGAATAAAAACACAAGAAAATAATGATGAAAATAATTCTTCATCCGATACAAATAATGATTCGAAATCTAATTCTGGAATAAATTATTATTTTATACCAATAGCTATCTTTTTATTAATAATCTATCTTATAACTCAACATCTTTCAAGAAGAAAGAAAATTAAACCATCTTTACATAGAAGGATTTGGAATTTTTTACTATTGATAACTTTTTTAGTTTCTGGAATATTTGGTATGATACTTGCAATCATTATCAGCTATGGTATAAGATTATCATTCTATTCTGATTTATTATTTTGGCATGTTGAATTTGGTATTGGAATGGCTATAATCTCAATATTTCATATTCTATGGCATATAAATTATTTTAAAAAAATGTTCAAATTAAAGAAATAAAAAAACTTTTTTATGATACAATTATTATGTGTATAATTAATGAAAAAAATTTTGCATATGAGTGATCTTCACATTGGATATAAAGATTTTTTAGATGGATTTCATGAAATTGCTGTTAAATTATCGAATGGTTTTGCAGGTGATCCATCGGATATAATTATTGTTATCTCAGGTGATCTTGTTGAAAATGCTAATAATTTTGATAGTTATAAAGAAATTAAAAATGAATTAAAAAAATTAAAACATGCAGGATTTGCAGGGCTTCTTGTTGTTCCAGGTAATCATGATTATGGTACTGGATCATATGGTGATAAAAAATTTGTAAATATGTTTAAGCAGAATTTTCTAGAAGAGGATATTGAATATCCTCTTATTGACATAATAGAGGATATAGCTTTTATTGGATTAGATTCAATGGCTGCAGAGCTGCATTGGTATGATAAATTATGGGCTGAGGGTGAGATTGGTAATGATCAATTAAATCGGATGGATAATATTCTTAGAGAATATAATATTCGTTCATGTAATAAACGTGTTATATATCTACATCATCATCCATTTGATCAGAAACCTTTCCATCAACTTAAAGATTCTTTTAAACTTCGGAAAATCCTTGTAAATGCAATTAATGATAATATTTCTATTGACGCTATTTTATATGGCCATAATCATGAGGGAAAATCAAATAATGGACACTGGGGGATCAAACGATGCTATGATGCGGGGTCTATTAATTTAAAGCCACGATCAAAACCTAAAAAAAATTTTCCCTGGTATGATAAAGTGGAAAATTCAACGAGAGTTATTGATTTAGAAAAAATCCCAGATAATGATTATAAATTAAGTTTCATTTCTAAATAATAATTTGGAATTTATTTATCATTCTCTAAATACTTTTTATTGTTAATAGTATAAATTATGAATATTGCAATTATTAATAATTGATAGAATATTATGTTTTTTTGGGAAAGGAGAGAATAGCTGAAAATGAAAATAACCATTGCACAATTGAATCCAACTATTGGAGATATTGAAGGGAATTTAAAAAAAATTGAAGATACTCTGTTTAGATGTAAAAATGATTCTTCTGATCTTGTAATTTTCTCTGAGTTATTTATTGTTGGATATCCTCCAAGAGATCTCTTGGAAAAAAAATGGTTTATTAATGATACTCAAGAAGCTATTAATAAATTAAAAAAAATTTCAATAAAATATTCAAATTTAGGAATTCTCATTGGAACACCATATACTACAAAAAATACTATAATAGAGTCAAAATTGTATAATTCTGCATTATTAATTTATCAGGGAAAAATTATTGGTATACAACATAAATCTTTATTGCCTAATTATGATGTTTTTGATGAGGTACGATATTTCAATGTTGCAAATAAAATTGATGTTATACCATTTAAAAATGAATTTTTGGGTGTTTCAATTTGTGAAGATGCTTGGAATAGTGAAAAATTATGGCCTAAAAAATATTATCCAATTGATCCCATTGAAGTATTAGTAAATAAAGGAGCTACAATAATTATAAATATTTCGGCTTCACCTTTTCATATTGGCAAGGAAGAAGTTAGATATCAGATTTTTCAGAATCATGCGAAAAAGCATCATATTCCTTTTATATTTGTAAATCAAATCGGTGGAAATGATGAATTGATATTTGACGGTAAGAGTATTTTTATTGATAAAAAAGGAAATTCATTTATATTTCCTTCATTCAAGGAACATGTCAAGACGATAGATATAAAGAGTTTTTTCAGACCTTATGTGTATAAACCAATTAATATTATTGAAAGTGTTTATAACGCTTTAGTATTAGGTTTGAAAGATTATGTAAAGAAATGTGGTTTCTCAAAAACAATTATTGGATTATCTGGAGGTATCGATTCCGCTATCGTAAGTGTTTTAGCAAAAGAAGCATTGGGAAAGGATAATGTATTAGGTGTAACAATGCCAAGCCCTTTTTCTTCTGATGGAAGTATAAATGATTCGGTTAAACTTGCAAGAAATCTTGGCATTAAAATTGAAAAAATTTCTATTTCATCAATTTATTATTCCTATTTTGATTCATTAAAAAAACATATGAATTATGGTAAAGAGATAGATTTAAGTCTTGAGAACATCCAAGCAAGAATTCGAGGAAATATTTTAATGGCAATATCTAATAAATTTGGTTATCTTGTTCTATCAACAGGTAATAAAAGTGAACTTGCAGTGGGATATTGTACTTTATATGGAGATATGACTGGAGGATTAGCTGTTATATCTGATGTACCAAAAACTATGGTTTATAAATTAGCTAAATACATCAATAAAGATAATGAGGTAATTCCGCAGGAAATTATTGAAAAATCTCCATCCGCAGAATTGAAACCTGATCAAAAAGATCAAGATACGTTACCACCATATGAAATATTAGACTCAATATTGAATTATTATTTAGAGGAGGGATATTCTTCAAAGGAAATTCGTGATTTGAATTTCAACCCGGAAATTGTTAAATGGGTTGTTAAATCAGTTAATAGAAATGAGTATAAAAGACGGCAAGCAGCACCAGGTTTAAAGGTAACTCCAAAAGCATTTGGTATCGGTCGAAGAATGCCGATTGCTGCAAAATATGGGAATTTAGAATGAATCTAATTTTTTACCATATTAATAATATATACTGATTTCTGAAATTATTGAATTTAATTAAAATCATTCACTTTTTTCTAATTCAGAAAACCAATATTCTGTCCAGATATTTATCCATGCACACTTATCCATATAACTAATAAAGGAAATATTAAAATATATACTATTTGTTAAAAAATTAATTCAAATGTTTTAATTTATTTAATTTAAATGTACAATGTGTTAATATTTTAATAATAATATAGATACTATTATTAATATGTACAACATAATTTATTTACATGGATAAATTAGATTATCAAATTTTACAATCATTAAATACAAATGCTCGAAAAAGTTTTAGAAATATAGCAAAGGAATTAAAAGTATCATTTTCAACCATATCAAATAGAGTAAAAAAATTAGAAGATGAAGGAATTATTGGAAAATATATTCCTGTAATAAATAGAGAGAAAATAGGATTTGATTTAACTGCATTAATAAATATTAAATTGACTCCTGGAAAATTATTAGAAGTACAAAAAAAAATATCAGAAGATTATCATGTCAGTGGTGTTTTTGATATTACTGGAGATTGGGATTCTTTAGTTGTTGCTCATTTTAAAGATAGGAGAGATTTAAATTCTTTTATTAAAAAAATTCTTTTAATGGATTTTATTGAGCGTTCAAATACTCAGATGGTTCTTAATATTGTTAAAAACGAAAAGATAGTGGAAATAACAAAAAAATATTAATACCAAATATAAGTATAATTTTATAATATTTTAATCAACTTTAAAAATAGATTGAAGCAATTAAAATAATTATAAATTTATAAATATTAAATAATTTCTTTTAGTTTTTTTTTGGTGAAATAATATATCCTTTCCTCTTTTTTCTCCATTTACCCCAAATTTTTAAAATAGGTGGAAGAACAAATATTGAAGTAAGATAAGAATAAACAATAGTCAAGGATGTCACAATACCAAATTGTTGCTCAGGTGGTATTGGAGCAAGTATCATCATCGAAAAACCAGCAGCAGTAGTAAGAGCAGCAATAAATAAAGCTCCACCAGTATGACTTACGGTTTCAGAAACAGCTTTACATACATCACCCGTTTTATCAGCAGTTAATCTAAATCTCTCAGTTGTATGAATGCAAAAATCTATACCTATCCCTATAGTAATACTAGTAACCATTACCGTCATAATATTAAAAGAATATCCAATAAAATACACACTACCAATAATCCAAAGAACAGAAATGCCAACGGGAATAATTGAAATGAGACCCAAAATAGGATTCCTATAAACAATAATCAGAACAAGAGCAGCCAATAAAACTGAGATAAATGTAGAGATAATCTGACTCTGAGTCATTGAACCCATTATCGTATATGTTGAAGATAATTCTCCAGTTACAACAGATTCAACTTCACCATAACTTTCTATATCTTCATTAAGATCATTATATAATATCTCCATCTGTCTATTAGTATCAAGTTCACTAGATTCTGAAACATCCATACTAGTATAAATTCTAATAATTGCAGCATCAAAATTATCATTAGATTTGTGAAGAACTGATTGAGTCTCCATCATATAATTTTCATGATTATAGAGATAATCATACAATCGTTTAACATCGCTATTAGATTGAGGTATACCATTTATATTGAGGTTAAATTCAGATCTAATTGATATATTATCTTTTACTGCTTTTCTTATTATTGATAGTATTGATAATTCCTTTGGCTCTCCTGATGGCATCTTTGTAATATACACATCATCTCGTAAATTTTCATAAGTTTTTGATATACCTTTTAGTACGTCAATAGATGCAATATTTCCTTCCAATAGAATATATTCCTGGGATTCGCTTGATGCAGGAAAAATCTCCGAAATATCAATTATTAGTTCCATTGCTCTATTTTCTTCTGGTAAGAAATCATTCATATCAAAAGTAGTTTCAACTTGTAAGGCCCCAGATAACATAATTACTGAAATACCAATTATAAATAATTGAATTATTTTTGCTCTATTTAATACAATATTTGAAATCTTTTCCATTATATTTTTAAGACTGAATCTTTTCTTTTCTGGACTTACCTTAACAATTTTATTCCTATCTAAAATATAACGCGTCGCTATTTGAAAAGTAAGAGCTGTAATCAATGTATAAACTATACCGAGACCTATCAATAAACCAAAATCCCTCAATGGAGGTATGCTTGCTGATAGAAATGATAAAAATGCGATTACAGTAGTAATTGTCGCAAGTATCATCGCCATACCAACATCTTTTAGAGATGATATAATTGCTTCTCCAGGTTTTTTCCCTTTCGATAATTCTGTTCTATAATTATGAAAAAAATGTACAGAATAATCAACTCCAAGCCCCATTAAAATTGGAACCATTGCTATCATCATTGAATTGAAGCTAATTCCTAGGAGAACCATTGTTCCAAAAAGCCATATTATTGAAATTCCCAAACTCGCTAAAGGTAATAACATATATGATACTCGTTTAAACATTATTAGAAGAATTATACATATAACAATAAAAATACTAGGCATTATTATCATGTTTGCTTTTTCAGTAACTTCATTAATTTCATCAGAAATCATTGCTGAACCAGTAACTTTAATTTGAATCTGTTTTAATTCCTCATCTTCATCAAGAAGCAGGTTTGCAATCTTTTTACTACTATCAGATGATCCAACATCCATAAAACTAGTTCCACCATTGCTAGATGAATTTAAAACAATCATTATCAGAGTTTTTGCATTAGAATCATGTTGATATTCATTTGATAATAGTGTAACAGTTGCTGTTTTTAAATCCTGTAAAAAATATGGTTTGATTAATAATTCTCTTTCAGAAAATCCCTTATCTGGTGATTGATCTAGTGTGACCCATAAAGAATCTAAATCCTTTAAAGACAAGCTGTCTTTTGCCATTTCACCTTCAGTTAACATTGAAAATAATTCGTTAAAGTTTTCCCATGAGAAATTATCATATTTTCCTAATATTTTTGATGAAATGGCATTTGCTATTGGACGATTTTGTATTTTCTCAATTGTTTTTTGTAGGTAACTTATGTTTATGGTTATTTGCGACCAAGGTTTGTTAAATATTGGATTCTGAAATATTCTGACTCCCGCTTTTGTGTTGACAATTTTTGCGGGTAATTCAAAACTTCCGAATTTTGGTGCTATTCCAAAATTTCCAAGTTCATTTTTACTGACTTCAATCATGATTTTATTATTATTTTCATTAAAAGTTATTTCACCAGTTTCAAGTAGAATTGGAAAAGAAATATCTTGACCGTTTTGATTAATCCATAAATATAATTCAGTAGTATATGATTTTTTCAATTGTTGCTGAATTATATTATTAATTAATTGTCTTAAATTGCTAAAAAAACCTGCTCCCAAATCCCAAACAGTTTCTGATGGTTCAATATGTGCGGCAATTTGATATTTTATATCTGGCATTCCTGCGGGTTTAATATTATTTTCAAATCCAATGTACCATTCGATTACATTTATCTTCTTATGTGGTAGTGTTATATTATTTTTTATTTCTGATAGATCATATAATTCTATTGAAAATATATATGAATTATTTGTTACCTGTATATAATAGTTTTTTATATCAATACTATCAATATTTTCTCCCTTTGATAATCGTGGATAGGGATTATAATCAGGGTTTTCATTAGGATCAGGAGTATTTAACATTTGAATTTCATCATTCTGAGTTTCAAGTATAAGATCATTTAATGCAGTTTGGATTTGTTCATCTGAACAGTTAATTAGTGTTTTCCCAAATTCAAGTTGGCATATTGTATCAATAAAAGTTGCAATGCTTACTATATAATCTACTTCTTCATATTTCTCTATATTTTTTACAAGATGATATTGTTCTTTGAGTGCTGTTGGAATAAGTATATTTTGTGCATTTTCTTTTTCAACAAGAGCCATCAGCATTTCACCTGTTTGTCCAAAATATTCTGATATCTTTTGACTCGCTGTAACAACCTCATTGTCAGGCATGAAATCTTCAGTTGATGTCTCCATCTCCAGATATGGTATTAATGCGCTGAATCCGATAGTAACCATGAGTACTATACCAATTACAAACCATGGTTTTCGCTCAATTAATCTACCATATCTTTCTAACATTTTGTCCCCATTTATTGATTAATCTAGATCATTTTTTTTATTATTAAATTAATAATTATAATGGTATATTAATTTAAAAATATTTAAAAGTATCGTAACCGAACGGTATGATACCGATATGTTTATTAGGTTGAAAAGATATAATAAATAATTATGAGCCATTTGATAAATTTTGAAACAATTCATGGTAAACAAAGAGGAATTCTAACAATCTATATCCTTCATTCCTTAAAAAAGAAATCAAAATCAGGATATGATTTAATTAATGAAATTAAAGATAAAACTGAAGGATCATGGATACCTAGTAAAGGTACCATATATCCATTATTAAAAAATCTAGGGGGGGAAGGATTGATTTATATAAAAAAGGTAGAAGAACGTGGAAAAAATATTTATCAAATAACAAGCGAAGGGAGAAAATTATTAAAAAATTTAATAAAACATAAAAATCAGATGGAAGAGAAATTTAATCAGTTTAGAAGATTAATCGCTGAGATAATTGGTGAAAAAGATATAGAACTCATGAATATATTATTCAATATTAGAAAAATATCATTGGGTTTGCCAACAAACCAAAGAAATGAATTAACTAAAAATCTAGAAAAAATTTTAAGTGATATAAAAATAAAATAATCTTTAAGTAAAGTTAAATTTCACTCTATTTCAAGTTATTTTTAGATCTGTTGACCGATATTGTCGTTGAATAAAAAATACCTTAATAAAAAATATTTCAATTATGAATTGTCTGCTAAAATTAATCTAATAATCGAAAAGTTATATTTAAGATTCTATTTACAGAATATTTTACGCAAAAATTATTTTTTTGAAATTATTATAAATATGAAATAGACATATTTGTTACAATTTAATAAGCAAAGATTTATATTATAACAAAATAATAATAAAGTATATTGAGGTGATCAATAAAGATGAAAAAGAAAATATTCGCAATATCAAGTATGATGCTATTCATGTTAATAACAGCAATGCCAAGTATTATTGCTGAAGAAACTATAGAGACGCAAATGCCATTATTTAATTCAATGGCACTAGCACATATTAAAATCGAGGGAACAGGAACATCCACTATTATTGCGGGTGATTTCACTCTTGGTTTCGGAAGATGTGCATATGTGAGATTCAATCTTGATCAAGGCAGTCATATTGAGATAAATAAATTCCTAGATAAAACAAATATGGTTCTACTAGATGATGATCATGTTATCAATATATTTGGCTTCGTCGGATATTACCGAGAAACAGAAATGGATATTACATTGAATGGATTTGCAATACTTGTATCTTGGAGATAAAAAAATTATATCAGGTAGATGTTAATTACTTATTAAAAATCTCTAATAGGGTTAATGATATTTCAGATCATACAAAGAAAGTTGCGGATTGGTTAAGGTCAATTATTGCAAAATAATTTCATTGATTGCAATTTATGAAGTTGATAGACAGTATATTTTGAAGTCTACTGAAAGATAAAATTAGATTATAACAAATCGTTCTCGTGCTGGATTCCAGTCAAAATATAATAAATAAATTATTATATTTTTATTTAAAAAAATTTTTGTTATAAATTTTCCATTGGAAATAAAGGGGATGCTAAGATGTATCATAATCTTTATAATAAATAGTCTAATTCATTAATACCGAGGTAATATAAATTCCAGTAATACATGTTAATGTATGGGAAGATTTTGGAAAAGAAAAAGTAAAAAAATGTTATTCAAGGAATTACAAAAATCTTTGTTGATTTAGGCATTCCAGATAATGCTATTGAAGTAATTGTTCATGAAATACCAAAGACAAACTGGGGAATAGGAGGAGTTCCAGCTTCATTAAAATTCAAAGATATTTAATGATTATGTCATATTATTAAAAATTATTATTTTAATTCAATTTTTTCCTTTAAAACCCCAATAGATATATTTTACTTTTTTAGATTGGTTTTTTTCTGTTTTTTAATTCAAGAAAATATTCAATCCATGCGGTTCTAACGCTTGGTATTGTTTCAGCTTCTATATGCTTATGTAAAATTTCTTTGAGTCTTTTTGTATTAGCCATCTTTTTAAGTAATGGAAAACTAATTGAGTTTAATTTTTCCTTTTCTTGTTTAATTTTCAGATTCACAGTATCCCCTTTTCCTTCCATTATTTTTAGAATATCTCCAGTTATAACCGGGATATCTCATAGATCTGAATCCATTTAGAAAATATTCAAAATCTTTTGGATTTCTAAAGCGAATTATTCTTATCAATTCTCCAGATTTTTCATGAAAAAGTTCTATTGATTTTTTATATTTATTATTAACCATTTTTTATTCCCAAAAATTAGAGTTTATAACCTTATTCATTTTTCATTATCCTATAGATACAAGAGACATTTAATTCATGATTTTTTTTCTTTAAATAATAATTTATGTTTTAATTATTGAGATTTTCTCATGTAAAATTTTTTCTCGAGTATTTAGCTTTCTTCTCATTTTGTGAATTTTATCGATTTCTTTTATAAATAATTTATATTTTTTATTCATTGATATCACTTTTTTTATCAATAAATCTGCTAGATTGATTTATTTTTGATATTTTGCATGTAATTTTTTGATTCTGTCTAGTTTTAATTAATTTTTTGAGTTTATTTGTTTTATTTTCCAAGGCATATCACCTTTTTTTTATTCTTTATTAAATCATAATATAATTAAAATGAATTTTTTACAATTCTTCCATATATTCTTTGAGAATAGTTAAATTTTTTAATTTTTAAATATTTCATCTCCGCATCTGCTCTTCTTTCATTGTTTATTATATTCATTTTATTTACAAAATAATTAGTTTTTTCTATTGTTTACTTTTATTTCTTATTTGTTGATAGAATTATTTCAATTGAAGATACATTGGAATTTCTACCTTCCTCATTAGTCATACTCTCAGTTCCAATTTTTATATCTTTTATTTCTGCATCTCTCATGAACTTGTGTCTAACAATTTCTGCTGTGTCTACTGCTCTACTTATTGATCTACCTCTTGCTTTTATAATAACTTCATTTAAACCGTTGTTATTAAACTGTGTTACTACTGCAAGAACATAACTCATTGGGGGTTTATTTCCAACAAATATTGTATTTTGATCTTTTTTTTCTTTATCTGTTTTAATTTTTTTTGTTGTTTGTTCTGCCATACTTTTTTTCTCCATTTTAGCTGCTAAATAATTATTATATCAATCTGGTTTTTCAAGTCAGATTGATTAAAAAATTATGAATTTTTACTAATTATTTTTTTAGTTATTTTTTATTTTCTTAACATTTATTGCATTTGGTCCCTTATCTGAGGTTTCAATTTCATATTCAACGTTATCTCCTTCGTCTATAACGGTTCCCTCTGTAAGTGAGTTTCTATGGACAAATATATCTTTTTCATTCTCGCCTTCTATGAATCCAAATCCTTTTCTATCATTGAACCATTTTACTGTTCCTTTCATCTGTTTTTCACCTCCTCAGACTATCGTCTGGAATGTATTAAAAAGTCAAAAACAAAATATCTTAAAAATTTTAAAAAAATGAAATTGTTAAGTTTTTATCTTTATTCTTTTCAATTAACATATAGGTCTTGCTTTCTTAAATAGTTATCTATTGGATTCTAAAGCATAATTTTTTTCTTCAATAGTCTCTCTGGTTTTCAAATTATTATTTACTATATTTACAAATTTCAAATATAATAAATTTATTATTGATCCTCAAGTTTTTCTTCAAATTGTCGTATCTTTACTCTAATTTTTTCCATTTTTAATTCGTTTTTCCGTTTATGTTTTTCATAATCTTTTTCAGATATACTTTTATTATTATGTTTTCTTTCAATTTCTTGAAAATCTCTATGGTATCTTGCTCTGAAAGAATTTAATTCTTTAATTTTATTTTCAATTTTTTCCTTATCCATAATTTATTCCTTCATTTCAAATCTACAATATTAGAAGTTTAATAATTATGATATTCTTCACATTTATTAATTACTAATCCTGCCTGTATTTTATTACAGTTATCTTTATTCATACAAGTTACACAAAGACCTTCCTTTACCCATTCAGGCATTTAAAACAACCTCTTGGCAATAAAAAAATCGTACAAGCAAGAATGATTCCTTAATTGACATATATGCATCCTTTCTCCTAACTAAAATTTCATAATAATTATTTTAATTTTTCTTGTTTTTGTCTACTTTTATTTTATGCCGAGGTACAATTCTCTTCTCTTCATTTAATTTTTTTCTTCTAAATATTTGTAAAAAACCTTCCTTTTTTATCATTTATTCTACCTCTTTATTAAATCTATTGTTTCTATACTTTCTTTGTCTTGCACCATCTAATTTTGATTTAATCATTCTTTCACGCATTTCTTTTATCCTTTTTTCTAAATGTTTTGAATAATCATCAGGCATAATTTATCACCATTTCAAATCTATATATTATTATAATTCTTTCTTCTTGTTAAGCACCTTGTTTTTTTTCTCTCTTTGTTTTCTAAAATAATCAAAAAATGCTTTATCTTTACCATCCATATTTTTCTTACTCCTTCATCTTAATAATGATATTACTGGTACTTTCACTATAAAAAAAGAAAGGGTGGAAACAAATATTACAAAAATTCACCCTTCCTTGTCTGTTTTACCATAATAGAAAGAAAGCTCATAAACATTTGCTAATTTTGAAGTAACATATTTTATAGATATGATAAAATGGAATTATTGCATTATGACCTTTTGATTATAGGAAATTTCGTCTTATTGTATTTTTGTTATCGAACCAAAACAATTATATCATAAATCAGAATTATCGGGATACGTGTAGGGCGCATAACCTTCCAATTGGCAGATTACCAACTTTATGGGCGGGTAACAAAGTGGCTATGTGGCGGACTGCAGATCCGCATACGGGGGTTCAAATCCCTCCCCGCCCTTTTTAATTATATATGATTTTTTAGATAACACTATTTATAAGTTAATTTTATTATGGGTGAAATTTGAAATGTTTAATTTTCATTTGAGGAAAAAATAATGAATATCATAATACATTCAATAGAAATTATATCATTAATCTCAATAATTATAATGGTAGGGACATTGTTTATAGCGTATCTTAAAAAATGGATGATGACGTATTCCCTAATTATAGCGAATTTTATTGTTTTTATTTTTACCTTGGTTTTTACAATAAATATTCCTAACTTTGGTAATATTAGTATAATTTTAATAGATTTAGCTTTTCGACCAGATTACTTATCCTTTGAAAAATTTCCACAATTATATACTCTATTTACATCCATGTTTATACATGCAGATTTCCTCCATATTATTGGAAATATGTTAGTATTTTTCTTTATTGGAATGGCTTTTGAACAAAAAATTGGTTGGAAGAAATTTATAATAATATATCTTCTAAGTGGAATATGTGGTACTATTACTCATTCATTATTAAACTTAAATTCAACAATACCATTAGTAGGTGCTTCTGGAGCGATTTTTGGTATTATGGGTGCCTTCGCATTTTCATATCCAAAGGATGAAGTTGTAATGCCCATACCTGTAGGCTTTTTTATGATATTTCGTCGAATAAAAGTAATTTATGCGGTATTACTTTTTGCAGCTATTGAAACAATAATCGTTTTAATTGGATATCAAGACAATACTGCTCATTTTGCTCATTTAGGCGGTCTTGTTGGAGGAGTGATACTTGCATCTATTTTAATTAAAAGGAGAAAATCTAATTTTGAAGATGGAAAGCAAATATATTATGATTCAAGTTCTGAACAGAAAAAAGTAGATTTTGATATTTTAAAATTGAGAGAATTAGCAACTAACGAGAATCAGAATAAAATTCTAGATAAAATTGAAAAAGAAACATTACCTCAGGTTAGACAACTCTGGCTTGATCATTTTCTAGAGAAAGTAAAATGTCCTAAATGTAATAACATGCTTAATCATTCAAATAATATGGTTAAATGTGAAAAATGTGGTTTTAAGGACAATTTTTAAATATTTAAATAATTAAACCTCTTATTTCCCCATAAAAAACGAGGCTTGAAATTAAATATCCGATAATTGCCCCTCCACAAAGAAACGGTAAACCCGCTTGAGGTTTTCCTTTAATAACATAATTCATTAGAAAGATGAAACCAATAAGTGTTCCAACTATTACAGATAGGGCTATCGGTAGGGAATTACTTAAATTATTGTAAGTTGAAACAACAAGTATTCCGGGCATAACGATATCACCCAATCCCATAAAAAAGGCATCACGCTCTGAATTTTCCTCAAGTTTTTCTTTAAGTCTTTTTGTTTCATTAATAAGAGAATATTTTCTAATTTTTGGTACAACAAGTAAAACAGGAAGTTTTAAATCCATTACAGTATCGGCTAAATCAATCATATGTTTTGTCTTATACACAGAGATTGCATCATATATTGCAAGACAAATTAAAAGAATTATTACTAATAAAATCCCTAAAGATATCCCAAATATTGCTATCGCTCCAGCGCCTATTATAATTCCACAAATATCTATTACATACCATTCCGGATATTTATATAATACAATAACTAAAAGCAAAGCAAGTATTACTGAGATTATTATTGAAATAGATAAAACTAAAGATGAACTTGCACCAATAGGAATAATAATATTATATGAATTGGGTAGAATTATGTTAAATAAAGGATAAAAAACATAGCTTGAGGTGTAACCTATGGCACCAAGAATAATAATTTGAATTAATTGCTTTTTCCAAAATTTAGCGATCAATAAAATAATTGCCGTAAAAATCAACATAATAAAGAGAATATAAACAATATTTATTGGATTATCAGGATCTTCAAACGCCTGCATTCCCTCTTCTTGAAATGTACCTGTAATTAAAAGAGATATTCCATGTATAATAACGAAAAGAAAAGCCATAATTAATATTGCAAAAAGCTCTCTCTTGTCAATAGTTTTTTTATCTTCATTCATTCATTTTTAAAAATATAAAATCAATATTTATATGATTTGATTTAATCAGATATTAAATTTTATTAATAAAAAAATATAAACCATATAAAAACACCATATAAAACTAAGAAAATAACCCCTTCAAATCTTGAAATAATATGCCCTGTATTAACAACTGGTATCATAATGAATGTAGCTATTAATAAAAAAATTAGATGATAAAAGGAATCAGCTGCTTGTAACGGTATAAATATTGCGCAAGCCCCTAATACCAGAAAAATATTAAAAACATTTGATCCTAAAACATTTCCAATAGCAATATCTGATTTCCCTTTATATGCTGCCATAGCTGAAACTACAAGTTCTGGAAGAGAAGTTCCTATTGCAACCATAGATAATGCAATAACAAATGGTTGTATTCCTAGTAAATCCGCTATAGTTATTGCAGATTCAATCAATAACCAAGCTCCAAAAACAACTCCAGCAATACCAAGCATTATAAAAATAATATTTTTTTTAGTTGAACCTTCCCCATATTTTTCATTATTTTTTCTTTCATTTCTAGCACATTGAATAAAATAGACAATAAATAATACAAAAAGTATCAGAAAAATTAATCCACCAAAATAATGATAATCATCTAACAATCCAAAGTAACTAAATAAAAATAAAATAATTGATGCTGCAACAAATATTGGTAATTCTCTCCTCATTATACTCTTATTAATTTTTATAGGATTAATTATTGAACTTATTCCTATGACTAAGAAAATATTGGCAACACAAGAACCTATAATATTTCCAAGAGATATATCTGCTCTATTTTGAAGAGCTGCCCCAAAAGATATAGCAAATTCAGGGGCTGAAGTACCAAATGCTACTATTATTAAAGAAATAATAATTGATGATATTCCAAGCTTAGCTGCCGTATTTGAAGTTCCTTCAACTAAAATATCTGATCCTTTCCATAGAAAGATAATTCCAATTATAAATGAAGGAATAGATAGAACAGCATCAATCATATTTTCTGATAATTAATATTGTTATTTAAATATCATTATAAAAAATTAGATGAAAAATGAAAAAAATTAATTAAAAAAATATTTTAGATATGTCTTTTTTAAACAAACCTTTTTGAATTATTTATGAATAAAGTCTATTGAAAAATATGAATAAGAGTAAAATTACCTTCATTGGACTTGGTTTAAATGATGAAACTGATATTTCTTTAAAAGGGTTAAATGAAATCAATAAATGTGATAGAGTCTATGCCGAGTTCTATACAGCTAAGCTATTTGGTACAAGTATTAAAAATATTGAAAGGCAAATTAAAAAGAAAATAATTATATTAAAAAGAGAGGAAGTAGAACAAGGTGATGAAATAATAAATGATGCTAAAGAGAATCATGTTGTATTTTTATCATGTGGTGATTCTATGGCAGCAACAACTCATCTTGATCTTAGATTAAGAGCAATTAATGAAGAAATTAAAACTGATATAATTCATGGAAGTAGTGTGTTTACTGCTATACCGGGTTTGTTAGGTCTTCAAAATTATAAATTTGGAAGAACTACTACCATTGCATATCCGGAGGATGAATATTTTCCAGTTAGCCCATATAATATAATAAAAAAAAATAAGGAATTTGGAATGCATTCTCTTGTGCTTTTAGACATTCAAGTTGATAAAAATAAATTTATGAGTGCTAATGAGGGGATAAAAATTTTGGAGGAACTTGAGAGGAAACTTGGAGATAGAATTTTTAAGGATGATAGTTTGATTTGCGTTGTAGCTCGTGCAGGATCATCAAATCCAATTATAAAAGCCAACTATCTTAAAAATTTAAAAAATGAAGATTTTGGTCCTCCCCTTCATACTTTAGTTGTTCCGGCCAATCTTCATTTCTTAGAGATAGAAGCACTTGAAAAAATTGCTGATTTACCTAAAGATTTAAGTCAAAAATTGCAAAAACTATAATAACCTAACATGATATTATTCTAAAAAGTTGGGGATCTAAGGATGCAGAAGAAAGACGGTATTGTAGGATATATTTTTGGAGAAGTTGGAATAACAGAATTTAAATTTGCTGTTGATGGACATGGTATTAGAAAATTTGATTATATCTATGCCCCGCATAAAGAAGGTGAGATATTAGCACAGGTTATGGATATTAAACAGCATTCTGATTTTAAATTTGAAGATGCAACCTCTCTTATAAATAATGAAGAAATTCCAAATATTACAACTAATCTTAAGGCATATGCGGAGGTTATTGGTTTTAGAGATAAAAGAGGTTTATTGCAATCTCCAAGAACACCCTTTAATGTTGGTTCTGAAATAATACGAGCAAATGAAAATCATATCAGAGTAGTTTTAGGATTAAACGCCGCCAAAGAAAATGGTGCTTATATTGGTCTTTTAAAAGGTCATAATCTTCCAGTATTTTTAAATATAGATTCTCTAGTTCAAAAACATATATGTATTCTTGCAAAAACAGGTGGTGGAAAGAGTTATGCTTGCGGAGTACTAGTTGAAGAACTTCTAAAAAATAAAGTCCCAATGGTTGTAATTGATACTCATGGAGAATATCAATCTCTAAAAAAATCAAATAACAGTAGAAAAGATCAGAAAAATATGGAAAAATATGGAGTTAAAAAACGAGATTATTCAAGTCAAATTAACGATTTTTCCCCCATAAAAAACCGAAATAATATGAAACATCTTTCTCTTAACGGATCAAATCTTGAAGCACATGAAATTTTAGATCTTCTACCTTCAAAAATTTCAGGTCCACAAAAAGGAGTTTTATATCAAGCAATAAAAGAAATTAAGGAATATAAGAACATTTATTCAATAAGAGATATCATAGATACTGTTGGAAGAAGTAAAAGTAATGCAAGATGGAATGTTATAGCATCTTTAGAATCATTAGATTCAATAGGTGTTTTTTCTGAAAGTGGAACATCAACAAGTGAATTAGTTAAAACTGGAAAATGTTCAACAATAAATATGAAAGGTGTTCCACCAGACGTACAAAGTGTTGTTGTTGCTAGAATAACAAAAAAATTATTTGATGATAGAAAGGCTGGAAAAATTCCTCCATTTCTATTTATTGTTGAAGAAGCACATAACTATTGCCCTGAAAGAGGTTTTGGAAGTGCTGTTTCGTCAGATATACTTAGAACTGTAGCATCTGAAGGTAGAAAATTTGGTATGGGATTATGTATTGTTAGTCAGAGACCTGCAAAGGTAGATAAAAATATTATTTCACAATGTAACACAAATATAATTTTAAAGGTTACAAACCCGAATGATCTAAAAACTATTGTACAATCCGTTGAAGGATTAACAAGTCAGACTTTTAGAGAAATACAAAGATTACCTATTGGAGTTGCATTAATATCTGGTGCTTCTCTTCAAATGCCGATAATGGCTGAAATAAGAACTAGAGAGACAAGCCATGGTGGAAAATCAGTACAAATATCCAAAGGTGGAAAAAAATCGGATTATGAATCGATAAATATTAATCAACAATCTGAGAATATACAATATCCTCAAATAAAAGAAGAAAAACAACAGATACAGCAACAACAAAAACCTGCAAATAATGTTACTGAAAAAGCAAAAAATGTTACACGAGTTGCATATAGATTAGGCTGGATCACAGTGAATGAACCAGATGAGGCTATTAAAATATTAACAAAAGAAGCAGAAAAAATGAACGAAAATGTCTATAAATATCTAGAATCACTATCAAGTTTAGGTAAAGATTATTGCTATAGCGATAATCCAAATTGTATAAAATGTCCAATGAAAGATGGCTGCAATTATCGAGTACAAAATGGATCGATTCTTAAAAAGGGATTATTTAGAAAGAAATAGTAATTATAAAAATAAATTCACTTTATTTTTTATTTTGATATTCCTTAAGATTTCCATCATCTTTCTCTTCAAATAAGGGAATTTGCCTCGGTACAGTATAAGTTATTTTGACTCGGTTTTCCATCCTCTCCTCACAAAAAATCCATATACTTTTTTTGTTTAATAAACTAAGTATTATTTTAATATTCAAGTCATTAAAGTAACAACAAATAATATTTAATAAAAAATAAAAAAATTCATAGTATTGAAGTTTTATTTAATAAAAATTATTTGGTTTTTTTCTATATTTTTTTTTCCTATCAAATGAGACTTTTTTAAAATCAGGATAAGCCGCTTTTTTAATTTCAATATCATCATTACTCTGAACTCGTCTAAAATTATCATGATCTCTTTCTGTAAGTAAAGTTATCGTTGTTCCAGTATTCCCCGCTCGTGCTGTTCTACCAATTCGATGAATATAATCAGTAGAGGTTTTTGGGACATCATAATGATAAATATGTGTAACATTTTGGATATCTAATCCACGTGCGGCTACATCAGTCGCTACAAGTACATCAGTTTTTTTGTTCTTTAACGAATATAGAGATTGAAGTCTCTTTTTTTGAGTCATTCCGCCATGAATTGCAGAAGAATTAATTTTATGATTTCTAAGATTTTTTGAAACAGCCTCAGCCTCTAATCTAGTTCCACAGAATACTATTGAAAGACCTGATTTGTTATTATTAAGTAAATGCAATAGAAGTGAAAATTTATTTTTCTGATTATAAATATCATAATATTCCTGTTTTAATTTATTTTTATCAACATAATTTTTTGTAGAAATAATTAGAGGTTTATTCAGATGCTTATGCATTAATTTATTAATATCATTTAATATCGTAGCACTAAACATTAGTGTTTGTCGACTCTTTGGAGTTTTATAAATAATTTTTTCAACATCATCTATAAAACCCATGTCAAGCATTTTATCAATCTCATCTATAACTAAAAAATTTACATTCCTTAAATCTATTGTGCCTCTTCTAATATGATCAAGTAGTCTACCTGGTGTGCTAACCACAATCTCTGATTTAGATATACTTTTGATTTGTGGTTCAATACCAACACCACCATAGATACTTGTCGTCTTGATTCCAAGGTTATTTCCAAAATCATAAAAAACATCGGAAACTTGAATGCATAATTCCCTTGTAGGTGTAATAATAAGTGCCTGTATTTTTTTATTTTTAATTATCTTATCTAAAATTGGAAGACAAAAAGCTAGAGTTTTACCAGACCCTGTCTCTGCCTGACCTACAACATCTCTTCCCTTGATAATTTCTGGTAAACATTTTTCCTGGATTGCAGTCATTTCTTTGAATCCATATGTTTTAATTTTATCAATGATTATTTTATTAATAGTTAGATTATCAAATTTCATTATTACACCAAACATATAATTTAGAATGAAAGTATCAATATCTTATTATTTAGAATATTAATTCAAATTTTTAGTTATTTAAACGAAATAATATTTATTACAGATTAGTTTTTTAAATTAAAAAAATGAAATTATTTTATAATTTTTTTAAATTTTTTGCTTGTTTTCCTCTATCAGTATCTTCAATATCGAATTCAACTTTATCTTCTTCATTTAGTTGAACTCCAAGAGGTATTGCAGTTTGGTGAACAAATACATCTTTTCCTTCTTCACTTTCAATAAATCCATAGCCTTTTCGGTAGTTATACCATTTTATTTTTCCTTTCATTTATTATTTTCAACTCCTCAGACACTTTAATCTGGGTATACTATAAAAAACAAAAATAAAAAAATTCATAATTCGTTTAACGAAAACATGTTTTTATCTTTATTTAATGTTTTTTTAATGTTTTTAGTATATGTCCATACTATTAAATATTTTTCTAGTAATCAAATAATGAATTTTTTTGTTATTTTCTTAGAAGTTTTAATAAAGTTAATTCTTTGAGTACCTTTTCAACAGCTGAATCAACATCTTCTATCTTTTTTGCACCAGCACATACTATTTTCCCAGATCCAAATAATAGCAAGGCTACTTTTGGAACACTTAATCTGTAGACTAATCCTGGAAATTGTTCAGGTTCATATTCAACATTTTCTAAACCCAGTGCTACTGCAACTTCACTAAGATTAAGTTCTCCTCCTAAATCTGAAGTAGCCACTATATTCTGAATTACAATCTCATGATCTTTAAATACTTCTATACCTATTGTTTCTAGCTTACCTGCAATTATCTTTATATTTAATTTTACATCATCTATTGATTTTGCACCAGTACAATTTGCCGCACCACTAGTAAACAATAAAGTAGCTGTTTTTGGTTCTTTTAATCTATATATTAAACCGGGGAATTGTTCTGGTTCATATTCAGCTTCTTTTATTGATTGTGCTATCACATCTAAATCAAGTTTATCTGCAAATTTGGTTGATGCTACAATATTTTGAATATTTATTTCCGTCATATATTATCACATTTCTTTTATCATTTTAATAAAATATTCTTAAGTTAACATTAACCACGAACAAGTTTCTATATAAATAATGATTTATCAATAATTTATTTTAAAATTTGAGATGTATAAAAAAAAAATTCTCTTGTGTAATTAAGTGCATATTTACCTGCGAAAAAAGTACTTAAAAGGATAATGAATATTTGGCGATGGTAGTAATAAAAAAGTCTGGGCTGGTATTTTATAAGGAGTGCATCACCATCCCATCTCAACCGTGATGAGAAGTTCTCCCAGACTTTCTTCTCATTTACCCTCATGGGATAAGAACTCATAATGGTTCATGATATTCTTATATTGATTTTGATAAAATATTTGATGCAATATCATTTATTACTAAATCTGCAATTTCATCAAGAGGAGTTGCATCAAAATTTATTATTACTAAAAAAGAATCATTATTTTTTGCAATAACAGGCAGATTAGCTGCTGGATAGACTACTAATGAACTACCTAGAACTATAAATAGATCACAATTTTTTGATGCTTTTTCTGCTTCTAGGAGAGCTTTTGATGGTAAAGGTTCTCCAAATAATACCGTATTAGTTTTTAGTTGTCCCCCACATGAACAATATGGGGGAATTTCCTTTTGCAATAATGGAAATATTTCATCTATTGAAAATTTTTTATTACATTTTAGACAAGTTATGATTCTTGTATTACCATGAAGTTCAATAACGTTAGAACTACCAGCCATTTGATGTAAACCATCAATATTTTGGGTAATTACACAATTCAACTTACCCTTTTTTTCTAATTTAACTATTGAATAGTGGTTAATATTTGGTTTTGCTTTTTTAATAATTGGATATCTTTCATCTTTAAAATAATGCCAATAATAAGTTGGGTCTTGTAGGAATACATTTATGTTGGCATAAATATTTGGATCATATTTTGACCATAAGCCATTTGTTCCTCTATAAGTTGGAATGCCACTTTCAGATGAAATTCCCGCTCCAGTAAATACTACGATTCTATTTGATTCCTTAATTATTTCTTTTAGTTTCTGAATTTTATCATCCATACTTTAACCAATTAATCCAATATTTTTTATAAAGCAATTATAAGTTCAATATTATGTTAATATAAAAGATATTTCAGAAATGCAAATATAGAAATAATAATTATTTCTAATAAATCATTCATTGTCTAATTAGCCTCAATATCATATTAAACATTGTTTATTTAATTTCAACTAATAATAATACAAACGTATAGTTCAACTCTATAGACATTTGAACAATATTTAAAATAAGTAATTTTTGAAATTGTTAAAATCAACTGTTATCAAAATATTTAAAATTCAATTTTATTTGAAAAATCAAATTTTTTTAGAAAAATTTAGATTATCAATATTTTTAAAATAAATATAGTATTTATATAACATTTCTCCTTGTAAATTATTATAAAATATTCTAGAGAGAGAATTTCATTTTAATTGGAGAGAGAGGGAGAGATCGATAATTAAAAAATATTTCTCTCTCAAAAGATTTTTTAATATATATTGTTAATATATATTGTTAAGAAATTTTATAATATTGAACTTATATTTATTATCGGAGAGTAGTTTTATTATGATATTGAAAAAAAAGAGTATATCATTGTTACTATTTGTATTAATTATCTTTTCAACTTTAAATGTAAATAGTATTCAAATACCAGTAAAAATAGAAAAAAATAGTAATAATATGATTGAAAAAATAAAATTTAATATACGCCCTTCATTATCAGATTTAATATCAAAAGTGAATAGTACCCTTATTGAAAAATATATCATGGATTTGCAATCTTTTGGACCTCACCCTACTGGATCTTCAACAATTGAAAAAGTAAAAACATACTTATATAATGAATTATCAAGTATGCCAATTCAAGTTAAATATCATCAATGGAAATATGAAGATAAAACTGGAGAAAATATCATTGCAACCATAACTGGAAAAGCATCTTCTAAAAATATTATTATCGGATGTGCTCATTATGATACCATAGAAATATCACCAGGTGCAGATGATGATGGATCTGGAGTAGCTGCTATCCTAATGATGACATCAATTCTGAGCCAATATGATCATAATTCCACAATAAAATTAATTTTATTTTCAGGAGAGGAACAAGGATTACTTGGAAGCAAAGAATATGTAAAAGAATTAGAAGAACAAGATGCCAATATAATTGGTATATTAGCTCTGGATAAAATCGGCTACACCGGTGAACAAGGAACAACAATTCGACATCATGCAGATCCAGCTTCATCTTGGATGATAGATTTAACAGAGGAAATCACTAAAAAATACAAAGATGAAATTGATCTCAATATACAAAGACTACCTTTTGATGGTTCAAGTGATCATAAAGCATTCGTTGATAAAGGATATTCTGGGAGCAATCTTGTTGAAGAAACATTAAATCCATACTATCATACTTCTGAGGATCTTCTAAAACATATGAATATTTCTTATCTAAAAAAAGTATGTCAACTTGCAACATGTACAATAGCCACAATTGCATATGGAAATAGTAATCTAACAAATAATGATATTGAAATATTAATAAAAGGAAAAAATAATAACCAATATCAAGCAAAATTAACTATAAAAATAAAAAACAAAAAATATAATTTTGATACAGCAAATCTAAGTATTACTATTGAAATGAATCATTTATTAAGAGATGAACCAGTTAATATAAAAAAAGAATATTATCTAGTTCCTTGCATATGGAATTTTACTGAAGAAATTAAACAGGATTGGCAGTTTCATATAGGGCAACAAACATATTCAATTGGATTATTTATTCTCAAAATTTCTGTTCATGGATTAAATGATGATTTTTCAATTTCTAAAAAATATTCAACAATTGGTTTAATTTTCCCGGAATATAATTTGCTGATTATATCAAAATAAAAAAAAAAGTAATTAGCCAATAATGAAAATTTGCAAATTAGTAGTACATTTATTTGATAAAAAAATAAGTAAAAAATAAGAATATTTATTAATATTATTTTTTCATGCATATAATAATAATTCTTTTGGAGGAAAATAATATTTCCTCCATATAAATAAGAATTATGTTCAGGATATAATTTATATATGAAAAGCGGTCCTGAAGAAAGCTTTTAATTTTAAGATTATCCATTCAAAACAAAAAACTTTGTTTTGAATCCTCCTGAGAGACAAAAGAAAAAATATATTTATTTTATTTCTAAAATAAATGGAGAAAAAAATATTACAAGTCCAAATAAACCCAAAGTTATACCTATTATACTATAGAGGGCAAGAAAGTATACAACAAGAAGATATATTCCAACTATCATAGAAATGAGTCCAATACTATGAACCATTAGTTTAACATAGATACTCTTTCTACAAATATCTCTTATCCACATATAGATTATGCCAAAAAACCAAGCTCTCTGCCCCTTTGAACCATATATTGCCATTATTTTCAACCTATCCTTTATTTTAATATTACAAATGGTCCAAAAATAAAACCATTTCTTGTTTCACTAATATCAAGAATATTAACTGTTACTTCAAATGGTCCAAGACCAAAAAAGAATCCTGTTGTAACAATTATTTCACTTTGTGGTAATAATTCTGAAATTGTTGTGGTTGTTTCTCCACCTGCTATCATCCAAAAAGAATCTAAAATAATGCTGATCTCTAAATCATGAATTGATGAATCTCCATTGTTTTTAATAATAATTTCAACTCCAATCCCTCCATTGATTTCTATTGTAATATTATTATTCACTTCGCCATGTCCAAATGCAAAAAGATCACCATAAAGATAACCAGAATCTACATATTTTGATCCAATATAGACAGTTCCATGTAAATCTATTGCAGGTGATGAATACTGGTAATCATTAGTTGCAATATTTTTTCTCCATCTAAGAGTTCCATCGTGATTTAAAGCGATGAGATTTCCACCCCAACCACCATGTTTTGTAGCTACGAAATAAATGTTTCCGTCAGAGGATATTGCATATGTTCTTGATGTGCATTCATATTCATATGGTTCCCAACCTTGATAAATCCATTTTATACTACCATCGGGGTTAACTGCATAAAAATAAAAACCTCCAATATAGATAGTTCCATCTGAACCGATTGCTGGTGTATCAGAACTACCTGTATCGATTTCAGTTCGCCATTTCATTGTACCGTTGGGATAGATAGCATATAAATAATCATCGTGTGAAGAAAAATAAATAATGCCATCATCATCTATAGAAGGGTTACTTAATGAATCTCCTGCTCTAAAACGCCATAATAATGAGCCATCATTTGAACTAAGTGCATATAAATACTTATTATTAGAAGTAATATAAATTGTATTATTATTTGCTATAGCTGGTGTTGAATATATCCAATCTCCTGTATCATAATGCCATTTCTCAGTTCCATTGGGATATAAAGCATATACTCGCCCATATGAATCAGGACCAATTGATCCAAAATAAATAATTCCATCATCACTAATGGTTGGTGAACCCCAAATACTTCCTTCAGCATCATATTTCCATCTTAAAGTACCATCTAGATTAATAGCATAAAGTGAATCATCTAAAGATCCAACATAGATACATTCATTCTCATAAAGTGAAGGAGAAGATAAAATCCAACCATTACAATCAAATTTCCATTTTTCTGTTCCATCTGGATTTATTGCATATAGATAATGATCCATACAACCTATGTATATAATTCCATTATTGTCAATAACAGGTGATGAATGAAAACCTGAATCAGCAAGTAATTTCCATTTGATAAGACCAGAATTGTCAGCAGTACTATATAGGCTTTGACTCGTATGACGGTTATCATGCCCATATGTAGACCATGGTGAATCCATCGGGCCATCAATAATACCATTTGATGGTTTTATAGATTCATTATCTAATCCAATAACAATTGGATGGAGTGATAATAGAATAAAAAGAAGAATAATTAAAAATGAGGTTATTTTATTCAAAAAAAACCTCCTTTAAACAATTATAATGAAACCAATATAGTTGATGAAAATATTGATTAAATCTTGGCATTCGCACTTCTAATGATGCCCATTCTCCCTCAACGTCATGCATATCTTTAGCCTTTGCACTAATAGTATACGATCCCCTTATATTCCATGTATGTGGTAATATTATTTCTTCACTTGAGTTATATGGTCCGATCCAGCTAGTATTAGTGTTATCGCCCCAGTCTACCCAGAGGTAAACCTCATCATAATTAATATCAAATACAATAAATGTATATTTTTGTTCTTCCCCAATCTTACCTACTGAAGATCCATTTATTCCTGGTTTCTCAGGAGGCGAATTATTTTCAACACTACCAAATGCAAAAAGATTGCCATATATAGACCCAAATTCTCCAAATTGAGAGCCAACATATACTGTACCATCTTTATCAATTATAGGAGATGAAAATTGATCATCAATAGCAGATATTGTTTTTCGCCATCTAAGAATTCCATCTTCATTCAAGGCTATAAGATCTCCACCCCAACCACCATGTTTTGTAGTTACAAAATATACAATATTATCAGCAGAAATTGCATATGTTCTGGATGTACACTCATATTCATAAGGTTCCCAACCTTGATAAATCCATTTAATACTACCATCTGGATTAACTGCATAAAAATAAAAACCACCTATGTATATTGTACCATCTATAGCAATTGCGGGTGTATCAGAACTACCCGTGTCAATTTCAACTCGCCACTTCATAGTTCCATTTGGAAAAACTGCATATAAATAATCATCCAGCGATGCAACATAGATTATTCCGTCGTCTCCCACAGTTGGACTACCTAACCCATCTCCAGTACGAAAACGCCAAAACAATGATCCATTTAAAGGAGAAAGAGCATATAAATACTTATCATTTGAAGTAATATAAATAGTTCCATCCTCGCCTATTGCAGGTGTTTCATAAATAGAGTTGTCAGTATTAAACTGCCATTTTTCAGATCCATTAGGATATAATGCATAAATTTTTCCATTACTCTCTGAACCAAGAGAACCAAAATAAATAATACCTTCCTCATCAATAGTTGGTGAACCCCATATACTCCCTTCAGCATGAAATTTCCATTTTAAAGATCCATTTGGATAAATAGCATATAGATTATTATCAAAAGATCCAACATAGATTGTTCCATCTTCTGCAAGAGCTGGTGAAGATAATATCCAACCACGGCAATTATAATGCCATTGTTCAGTTCCATCCTGATTAATAGCATATAGAAAACCATCTTTACAACCAATATAGAGTACTCCATCATTATCAATAACTGGTGATGAATGAAAACCTGAATTTGCAAGAAATTTCCATTTTATTAATCCAGGATTATCAGCTGTATTGTATGGACTTTGACATGTATGGCGGTTATCATGGCCAAAAGTTGGCCATGCTGAGTCCATCATACCATCATTAGTATAATTTGATGGTTTTATCAACTTATTATCTAACCCTATAACCATTGGATGAATTGATAATAATACAAACAGAAGAATAATCCCCCAGATGATGGATTTGTTTTTCATCATTACCTCCCAATATAATATTAGATGTTCTGATATAAAATCATTTGTAGCATTATTACTTGCTTTAATCCAACGCCTTCTGATAAGCTCCAGTATTTAGCTAATATTACCCCGTATTCTTTATTTGATATAATCAGACTAAATCTGAGGGTTTCTGATAAATTAGAATAATCAGGCTTAGAATAGCCCTCAGCTTATATTTGATTTAGATCTTAATATCTATGAATATATACTTTCAAATGATTTTTTTATCTATTTTGGATGCAGATAATGAATAATTGATTTATAGGCCATCGTCATTGTTTTCAATAATATCAAATGCTTCCCCAAAGGCTATTAGCGTTTCATAAGTATAAAGACCATAATTGATAACCCCTAATGCAAAATTTAACAAATTCAATGAATTTCTAAGCATACCTTGCTTTAGAAATAACAAGAGACAACTTGCAGATATAATACCAACCATAAGTGAAACATAATCAGCCATATCATCCAATCCGCCTTCGAGAGGCCCATCAGGGTCAGTCCAATTTAGTTTGAGAATATTAAAATCAACCTGTTTCTCTTGCAGTTCCTCTATTCTATCAAGAATAGAATTTTTCAATTCATCCTCATCAAAATCACAGATGTAAAGATATTTTTCACCTTCTATCGCAGAAACGTTTGGAATCATCACAATTAAAAATACTATGATTAAGCAAATTATTGATTTTATTTTCTTCATTTTATTTACCTCCCTTACGTAGACTCCCAAATATTATAATGTAATTCCAATTTAAAAGATTAACGCAGGTTAACCAGTATATTTGCAACATTTGTAGCATTATTACTTGGTGAATATTATGCTTAATGTTAGTTTTTATTTAGGCATAATTTAGTTATAGTTTAGGTGAATATAATGTTAATGTTTAACATGATTTTTTGATTGTATTAGTGATTTTATTAAACGAATTTTAATAGAAAAAATAGTGATTGTTGATGAAATTTTCCTTATCCAATAATACCCCAATCATCACAAATACCGAAACAGAAGGGCAATGATAGTAAAAACAATCCTCTTGCATTAATAAGTCGGATAAATTCTCCTGGATTTCTTGTCTGTATTTCATTTTCCCATATATAAAAGGGTTTACTTAATACCTCTAAATCAACATAATTCTCACCAGGTTCTAACTGTATAAGTTTCACATCAACATCAAATCCAAAAACAAAAATGAACCCAAATGGCATATTTGATTTGCTTTTCGGCATAGTAATGCTTAATGGATCTGACCATGGACTCTCATCGCCATAGTTATCCTTAGATTTCACCTTTATAGAATAAGTACCATTTGCAGACCAGATATGTGATGAACTGACAGATAAACCTGAATCATATGGGCCAAGCCATCCTGAATTTGTGCTGTCATCCCATTCAATCCAGTAGAAAACCTGATCTTCATCAGAATCTTCTGTTGATACAATATATGTATATGAATCGCCTGTTTTTCCTGATGTAGGTCCATTAATTATAGGTTTATTAGGTGGGTTATTACTAGAAGTTATAACAACTGTTTTTGATATTGAAAATGCACTTTGACCGCTATTTGAATCTTCTGCTATTACTTGTACATCATATGTTCCAACTGATGACCATGAATGAGACCTAGTATCTACACTTCCACTACTTAAGAAACTACTCCATTCATCAATAGTATCATCACCATTCCAATCCCATCCATATTTAACAGAATCATCATCCGGATCAGTTGTGCTAGTGGAAAACGATAATGATGACCCCATATTGCCTGAGCTGGGTCCTGAAGGTTTGCTAGGAGTATTTGGTGGATTATTAGCACCAGCAATTATTATCACTAATGTCGAAGAAAAACCACTTTGAGCTCCATGTTCATCTTCTGCTTTGGCTCTAAGATATCTAGTTCCAGTTCCGTAAAATGTAATTTTCACAGTACATGTACTAGAAGATGGATAAAAAGTTGTCCAATGACTTGGATCAATAATTCCATCATTATTAAAATCAAAACCATATTTTACATTATCACCATCTGGATCTATAGTACTTGTTATATACGTATATTGGGTTCCTTCTGTTACTATTGTTGGACCATTTGGTTTACTTGGAGTATTAGGGGGTGTATTACTAGTTTCTTCTCCTTGTTGTAAACGTGTTGTACCAGTTGTCGTTCCAGAGAAACCCTCAAGAATTGATCCAGGGCACCCTTCAAACTCGATTTGATATGTAATATCAAAGAAACTATCAACATTAAAATCACCAGAAATAAATTCAGTTAAAATGAATTGGCCTGGACTCGGGAGACCATAATCCGAACCTGCTATTACTCTAAACGTACAAAAATCAGGATCACCAAATATTTCCCCATATAACTGAAAAATGTTACTTGGGAACATCTGAATTGGATCGCCCGGAGTTCGAGGTCCAGTATGAACTTCTAATGATACAGGTACTGCAAGATTTCGATTGAATCCAGCTAGACTATCAGTACCTGAAACAGCCAGCTGAAGAGTAGCATCAAAAGTATGAACTTCGCCACCCAGTAGACCACCAGGATAGCTTAATATGTTATAAAAATTATCAAGTGTTGGATCCAGTTCCATTGTTGTTCCAGGAGATAGACCGTCAATGATATACATTGGATCATCAGGTGCAATATAAGGACACATTGCAGGTAAATCAATTGTCCCTAATCCATTATCTGGCATGATGCATGAGTCAGTAAGTGATATAATTCCAACCACATTATCAAATAAGATATCCTGAGTCATTATATTGATCCCAAGAATTTCAGGTTTCTCATTGAATGCAGAAATAGTTACATTTGTCAATACGAGCGTAATACAAACTAAAATAATTATCAATTTCTTTTTCATATTTTTACCTCCATTACCCTTTATTCCTCTGATTATTATAATGCATATCTTATTATAAAAATGTGACGTTTGTTAACAAAATATTCTTTAATGCAACTTTTGTAGCATTTTAACTTGCTGATTATGAATGAGATGGATAGGATTATATTAGTTTTGCTTCAGTTTTTGAGCAAATTCTTTTGCATCGTTGATGTCCTCATCATTAGGTCTTCCTCTATTAGCAAACAAAAACTTACCCTTGCAAAAGAATTTTCCCTTGATGGAAGCATCCTTGGTAATAAGTAAATTTTCCATTTTTCTACATTCAAATCCTTCCCCTGAACCTGAAGTACCAAACAAAGCAACATTTCTTGATTTGAAATTATTATCTTTAATAAATTTCATCATAATTTTTGCAGGTTTACCACCATAGCATCCAGAACCTAAATAAACCAAACATTCATTATTCAGTTTTGCATCTTGGACACTCGTTTGGTATTAATGGATTTTTAACAATCTCAGGTTTCACATAACCTTGTTTTTCAACCTGAAGCAGAGTATTAGCTGCATCACGTCCACTAAGATGTATATACACCTCAGGCATACTTGAACTGCCAGTCCATCCTGCTAGAATCTTAAGAGTTGATTCATTCAAACCCTTCTTAGCTAAATCTGTAAGACGAGCATGGCGAAGTTTATGAGGACTAACTTTCTTTTTAATATCCGCATCTTCAGCAGTGAATCGTACAATTCCATACACGCCACTAATCGTTAATCTCTTACCCCAAGTTGGAGTTGATTCAGAAACCCATAGAGGATATTTCTTACTTAAACCAGAATTATTAAGTTTGTCTTTATATGGATGTATATCAAGCCACATTGAAAGATAATTTTGAGAGTTAATGAATCTAATAATTCTCTTACCAGTCTTGCCATCTACAACAATAAATGAGCCATTTTCATCAAACTCGATATCGTTAATATTCATCCCAACAAGTTCACCAACTCTCACGGCACTATCATATAAAACTGAGATTATTGCTTTTCTTTGCACAGATTCTGCTTTGTTTATCATTAATTTTACTTCTTCTGGATTCAGGACTCCATTAGGAAAATCATTACCAGAATTTGCATAACCTGTTTTAATCCACCTAACACACTCAGGATAATCATCAGTGTTATACAGCCATTTGAAAAAATTCTTCAAAATTGATTTACATATAGAAAGTGAGCTTGGTTTTAATTCGTTTTGTCGTTGAATTAAATATTCTTTAATGTCTTGTTTAGTAATTTCAATAAATGGTTTGTTAAAATATTTTGCAAATTTAATTAATTGCAATAATTTATTTTCACAAGTCTGATATGCTGAATTATTAAGAGAATTATCCTCATAATATTCTTTTAAAACATCTCTATGTTTAGCGGGTAAACTATCTAGCCTACTCAATAGAGCTTCCGCTGATTTGTACATGATTTCACCAACAAAATTCATCAAATAATTCTACTCGAAAAAAGGAGTAGAAAACCTTTAAACGTAATAGTATTAGTAGGTTATATTCCTTTCGGTAGATAAAAATATTCTATGGGAGAGAAACCAATATTCCCTTATTAAAATTAAAAGTTGGGTTCAGGATATAATTTATATATGAAAAGCTGTATACTGCCTTACTCTTCTCTAAAGGGTGAACTATGGGTAAAGGTATAAATTCAGCAAGGAAGCTTAAAAAAAGCAAAAGAAAGCAAAACTGGAATGACAGATATTACAAAAAAAGGGTTTTGCACTTAAAAGAAAAAGCAGATCCGCTTGAAGGTACAGCTCAGGCTAGAGGCATTGTACTTGAAAAAGTTGGAATTGAAGCAAAACAACCTAATTCTGCTATTCGAAAGTGTGTAAAAGTACAACTAATTAAAAATGGAAGACAAATTACAGCTTTTGCCCCAGGCAATAATGCTATTGGATTTATTGATGAGCACGATGAAGTAATGGTCGAAGGTATTGGCGGTAGAATGGGAAGAAGTTTTGGAGATATTCCCGGTGTAAGATTTAAAGTAATTAAAGTGAATGATGTATCTCTAAATCAAATGGTAAAAGGTAAAATTGAGAAGGCAATGAGAAGATAGATATGGCAGTAAAAAAAAGTGAAGGAAAAAATATTCATTTTTTCCCAATTTTAGCAAAATACGATAAGGATAAAATCAAGATAGAAGATAAAGGATTAGAGCGATATATAAATCTTGATAGCGAGAATATATATCTTGGTGCAATTTTTGCAAATAAAATGTTTTCTAAACAAAAGGTGCCAGTTGTTGAACGTTTAATTAACAATTTAATGAGAACTGAAAAATATAATGGTAAGAAAGTATCCTCTTATAAAGTTGTTAAATCAGCTTTTGAAGTAATTGAAAAACGTACAAAATCTAATCCAATTCAGGTTCTTATTAATGCTATTGAACACGCTGCACCAAAAGAGGAAACAACTAGACTACGTTTTGGTGGAATATCCGTCCCAAAAGCAGTTGATACAGCACCCCAAAGACGTTTAGATATTGCATTACGAAATATTTGTAAAGGTGTAGTAAATAGCTCACATAAGAATAAAAAAAGTGTAACTCTTTGCCTTGCAGATGAGCTAATAAAAGCATCAAAAAATGATCCTTCATCTTTCGCTGTTGCAAAGAAAAATGATTTGGAAAGAGTCGCAAAATCTGCTAGATAAGTATACTATATTTATTTGAAGAAATTATTAGAATTATAAGAGATGATTAAAATGGGTAAGAAAGAAGATAATATCAAGAAAGCTAAAAATTTAATGAATAAATTAGAATATATTCGTAATATTGGTATTGCTGCACATATTGATCACGGTAAAACTACTCTATCTGATAATCTATTAGCAGGTTGTGGAATGATGAGTGAAGATCTTGCGGGTAAACAATTAGTACTGGATTTTGATGAACAGGAACAGGACAGAGGAATAACAATAAACACAGCTTCTGCTTCAATGGTACATGATTTTAGAGGAAAAGAATATCTTATAAATCTTCTTGATACTCCAGGACATGTTGATTTTGGTGGTGATGTAACTCGTGCAATGCGTGCTGTTGATGGATGTGTTGTAGTTGTATGTGCAGTTGAAGGTGCTATGCCACAAACAGAAACTGTAGTTAGGCAAGCATTGAAAGAAAAAGTTAAACCTATTTTATTTATAAATAAAGTTGATAGATTAATTAATGAATTAAAAGTAACTCCTGAAGAAATGCAACAACGTTTTGTAAAAATAATTGCGAAATTCAATGATCTTGTAAATAAGATGGTTCCTGAAGAATTTAAAAATAAATGGAACGTAAAAGTCGAAGATGGCAGTGTTGCATTTGGATCAGCATATTATAATTGGGCAATATCTGCACCATATATGAAAACCTCCGGATTAAGTTTTAAAGATATTTATGACTATTGTGATAAAAATGATCAAAAAACCCTTTCGAAAAAAACGCCAATTCACGGAGTTTTACTGGATATGGTTGTTGATCATTGTCCTTCACCAAGAGAAGCCCAAAAATATAGAATACCCCACATTTGGCGTGGTGATCAAGAAAGCGAACTTGGTAAAAGTATGATTCAAACAAAAGAAATTGGACCTCTTGCACTTATGGTTACAAAAATAGTTATGGACCCTCATGCTGGTGAAGTTGCTGTTGGTAGAATGTATAGTGGAAAAATAGCTAGAGGACAAGAAGTATACGTTGTTGGAATGCCAAGATTAAATCGAATACAACAAGTAAATTTAATGGTTGGTGCTGATAGAATTCCTGTAGAATACGTAAGTGCTGGTAACATTGTAGCTTTAACGGGGATTAAAGATGCTTTTGCAGGAAGCACAGTAACAGATGATCCAGATTCCGAACCATTTGAGCGTATAGTACATGTATCTGAACCAGTAGTTACAGTTGCTGTTGAAGCAAAACATACAAAAGATTTACCAAAATTAATTGAAGTTCTCCGGATGGTATCAAAAGCTGATCCAAGTATTCAGGTAAATATTAACCAAGAAACTGGAGAAAATTTAATGTCAGGAATGGGTGAACTTCACCTTGAAATTACTGAATATAGAATAAAAAATGAATATGGTGTTGAAATAGTTTGTTCAGAACCAATAGTCGTTTATCGTGAATCCATAGCTAAAAAAACACCCCATAAATTCGAAGGTAAATCCCCAAATAAACACAATAGATTCTATATCCAAGCAGAACCACTTCCCGAAAATATTGTAAAATCATTATATAATAATGAAATACCAAATAATGTTAAAAAACATAAAAAAGATGTTATAAAAATTTTACAAGAATTAGGTATGGATAAAGAAACCGCTAAAGGAACATTTGCAATTCAAGGATTGAATTTATTAACTGATGTTACAAAAGGAATTCAATATCTATCCGAAACTCATGAACTAATAGCACAATCCTTTGAAGAAGTAATGAAAAGTGGACCAATTGCCTCTGAACCTTGCCAAGGAATGCTAATAAGACTAGTAGATGCAAAGCTTCACGAGGATGCTATACACAGAGGTCCAGCACAGGTTATACCCGCAGTTCGTAATGCAGTTTACGGAGCTATAGTAAGTTCAGATCCAATTCTTCTTGAACCTATGCAAAAAGTATTTATTAGTACTCCTCAAGATCTAATGGGGGATGCTTCAAAAGAACTTAACCAAAGAAGATCTGTTGTAAAAGATATGCTATCTGAAAGAGATATGGTAAATATAGATGCGAAAGCCCCTGTTGCTGAGATGTTTGGATTCGCATCATCGATTCGATCAGCAACTGGTGGTAGAGTACTATGGAATACTGAAAATCTTGGGTTTGAACCTTTACCTAGAAATTTACAAAATCAAATAGTTACACAAATTAGAGAGAGAAAAGGATTAAAACCAGATCCCTTCCCTCCAGAATATTATATGGATTAAAATCCATATTTTTTCTCTATTTTAAATAAATCATAAATTATTAGATAGGCAAATATATTGTATAATATGGTGAAAAGATGGAGCGAGGAACTATTAATATTAACAAAAATTTTGAACTAGAATATCGATATTATGATAGGGATAAGAGTTTTAAATATTTCAATAGAAAATTTGAAATTTATCTTGTAGAAAAAAAAAGTTTAAAGAAAAATTATGTTTTGCATATGGATAATTGCGATTTATCTGAAGGAAGATGGTCGCCTCATATTCATAAATTACCTAACGTAAATAAAAAATATTATTTTGCGGTATCAACGCTTAATTGGAATGATGTAAAAAATAATCTTGCAGATTGCATTATTAATGAAATTGGAGATAAAAATCAGATTAATGTAAAAAAGGCTATTGGAAAATTATCATCTCCCAAATTATAGATCATTTCATTAAAGAATTATATTTTAATATTCTGTAATTTTATATTTGTCATGGATAGGTTCATAAATTTGACCGTTTCTTTTTAATCTATCCAATACCTCTCTAACTTTATCTGCAGCTATACCATTTGTTTCCGCTTCAATGATTATATCATTTCTAGAAGCATTTCCCTCTTTTGATTCATCGCAGAGTCTATGAATAATATCAATAATATTTCGCATTCTATCATGTTGACTATGACTGATTCCTGTTGCTATAATATCAATATCAAATTTCCCTGTCTCTTTATCAATTCCCACTCTTCTAAGATATTGATCAATAATATTTATTGCTCTTTTTGCGTCCTCAACATTAGCTTCTTCTGATAATCTAATACGGGCACTTGCTTCAGAAAGACGTACAAAAGCTTCTAATTGTCTAGGTGTAAAAGGAACCGTTTCCTCTGATGAATTTCTAAAATTTACATAATAAGTTTTTAACATTTCTAACGCATCATCATTCATTACCGGGAAAATATTTCTTTTTGCATATGCAACATATTTTCTTAAAAATTCTGGAGAAAATTTCGGCATAACCATTTCCATTAATTTTTCCTCGTCCTTGGAAGAAAATTTTGATTTTAAAGATTTACTAATATTCTCTTTCACTTCTCCTGCTTTATGTGTATGTAAAATATGAGTTGCAAGTTCTGTATCTCGATCTCTATTTGGTTTATCTAAAATTGAAAATATTAAATCGAATCTTGACAACAACGCAGGGGGCATATTTATCTGCTCATGAATTGGCATAAATTCATCAAAACGTCCGAGTTTTGGATTTGCTGCTGCTAAAACTGCACAACGGGATTTTAATGTAGCATTAATTCCAGCTTTGGCAACAGAAATCTCCTGTTGTTCCATTGCTTGATGAAGTGAACTTCTATCCTGATCACTCATTTTATCTATCTCATCAATACAAGCAATACCCATATCTGCTAAAACTAACGCCCCAGCTTCTAAAGTCCATTGACCCTCTCCAAATTCATCTCTTACGGCAGCAGCAGTTAGACCCGCAGCAGATGATGCCTTTCCAGAAGCATATATACTTCTAGGTGCTAATTTAGATAAATAATTTAACATTTGAGATTTTGCTGTACCCGGATCACCAACAAATAATGTATGAATGTCTCCTCTAATGTAAGTTCCATCGGGCATTCTTTTTGATAATCCCCCAAATAATTGTAAAACCAGTGCATCTTTTTCGACATCCATGCCATATATTGTTGGAGCCATACTTTGTTGCATCAATTGATAGACTTTTGGATCTCTACTTACTTTTAAAATTTCTTTTTCATCCTCTTCAGATACTTCTACTTCCTCAAATGCAAGTTGTTCATTTTCAATACTTACTGCATCCATAGTTTTATCAAAAGAAGTTAATTTAAAGGTACCTCGTCTTCTCTGCATTGAATGTAAAATACCATTAATAATGACTCTATCGCCAGGAGCAATTTCCCCCACCATATCATCTTCGAGATAAATACTTAATCTTTCAGGTTGCGCCCCCCCTCTTAATCCTTCTGGATTTTCTTGAATTTCTATTTTTTGAGAATCAATAAAACTAGATAAACTTGTAACCAATTTAAAGGATGAAATTCTTTCACATCCGCCTTGATCAGCATAACACTCCGTTGGTTCTTTTAATATATCTTCATCTTGTTCAACTTTTATAATCGCACCACATTTTTGACAGAGAAAAGCAGCCACCTGGAGTTTAGGTCGAACCTCAGTTCTTTTTTTAACTAATCCATCAACCGCTTTTAATGTTCCAAGATGATTAGCTCGAATATTTCTAATGATAAGTCTATTAATTTCAGGAAGATTTTTGATTCTAAAATGTAGATTTAATTTTTCACCAGAAGCAACATCAATATTTTTTAAAGCTTCTTCAGCATTAAAAATTGATTTATAAGGTTGATTCAAAACACCTTCAGCTAATGAGGGATTTATCCTATCAATATCCCAATAATCAATAAAGATACTTCTTTTGTCAGGATATTCAAGGGCAATATTTTCAATATCTGATTTGAAGTTTTCTTCAAAGAAATTCTGCCAAGTTGATGATAAACTCTTATCTTTTAACAATTTTAACATTGTCTTCCACCAAGAAATTTTTTATGTTTTTTTTAGCAATTTATTTGAATTTTAGCGGGTGTAGAAATACTTTGAGTGGTTGCACGTTTCATCTATTGACTACCCATTTGCATTCTCAACCCCGTTAACCCTTCGAGCATCGGCAGTTTACAGTAAGGCTGCTCACTTCCGTGCCTCACCCGATTTCTGCAATAAAGATGCATATATGACCCTCCGATCATATATAATCATCACCTCCAATCCCAAAGGACAGGGTCTCATTGTCAACAAATGGATCAACAAATGCTCGTTACATCGCCTCTTAGTTTCAACTCCAGCATAAAGGCGTTTTCTGGTAACAGGGAACGCCTACCTCCCCAGTCTATTCTACACCTTTCGCCATTTATTATTTTATAGTGATCTTTGCATTATTTTTAACAGATTTCTGAAGAATTGAAAGAATATTAAAGCTAAAGCTACTGATAGAAAACCAATATCTCGAGCAATATATAACCAATCATATGATATTCTATTATAATTTAGACAATCAATCACAAGTAAATAAATAAACAATCCAACAATGAAAAATAAAACTATATTTATGTAAAAAGACCATTTATACCAGGTTTTTTTACTAATCTGATTAATTCTTTTTCCATCTATCATAAGAAACAACCTCTTTAATTAACAATGCATGCATAAGCAATATATCAAAGTTATGATTAAAATTAACTATAAGAAATCATCTATTTTTGTTTTTTTTATTTTATCACTCATAAACAATGAGTTAATTGATTTCTCCACCAACTTAATTCTTTGATTAGCATACGAGGGAATATTATATTTTTCCGCAATTTCTTTTGAGATTTCTAAATATTTTTTTACTGATTTTTCGTGAACTGTAAGTATTAATTTACCATTACATTTAGCACATTTACCCACTAAGGGCATCCGCCTATAAGTAATATTACATATTGGACATCTAACAGATTGCTTACTAAAAGCTCGCAGATTACCTAATATATCTGGAAGGAAATGTCTTTCAATGACTTTATATGCAACATCAGCTTCATCAACTGCACGAATTTTTGCAGCTAGATTCAATTGAGCATTCATCTTATCCATCATAGTTTTTAATGTTTTATAAGAAGACATTTTTGGCCCTTGTGATATATCTACAGTATCATGAGTGAAAAAAAATTTTTCATATTGAAGAGGTGTTCCCAATCTTGAAGAAACCATATCCATTATTTTTTCTAATTCCTTTGGATGTTTATGTTTCAAAGTAGCATTATAAAATTCTAAAGGATATCTTGCCAAAGTATCTATATTATGTGCTTCTTTATCAACTTCTGAAGGATCTATACGAGTTGTCAAAATTAGAGGTAAATCCATTTTACCACCTCTTTTATCTGGAATATAAGCCTTCGAAAAATTTAATAGCGCATCTAAAAGAAGCATCAGCCCATCTTCATCACCATCAGCATTTCTTCTTTTCGCTGCATGATAGAAAGGATGAGCAAAACAAACTTGAGAATCCGTAAAACCAATAATCCTTGCTAATGAACCAGCTGAAGTATGAGGGGCTAACCCAACAACAAGATGACCTGTTAAATCTTCGAGTTTTTTTATATTATAAAATCTATTAAGTTTATAAAATTTTACAAGAAGATCATCAATAAATTTAGTAATATTAACAAAATATTCTGCACAGGCTTTTGAAATAATTACATCCTGTACTTTTAACTCACATATCTGATTATTATGATCTAAATTTTTATCTAAATAATCTTTATTATAACCTAATTTTCTTAATGTTTCTATAGAAACATGTATTTCATTAGGTTTGAAATGAGTTAATGGAGCATCAGTCATATCAAAACGGATTGTTCCATCTTTAAAAACTGATAATTTATATTTTGCCCTTAACATTCCTTTCTCTAAAGGTTCTGGAGTTTTATGTTTTGAAATTGTACCTTGAACACCTTTAATATTCTCTGGAATATGCCGAATTTTAAGGTTATTTTTTGCTATATTTAGCTCCGCTGATACGTCGATTTTATGAATTTCAATTCTATCATTAACCTGTCTTGTGTGATTTTTACATATACATGTTATCCGAAAATTTTTTTTACCACAATTGGGGCATATTCTTTTACCAGCTTCAACTTCAATTAAACCTTTTTCAGCAGCCTTACTAAACAATCTCTGATTACTACCATAATTTCCTAATGGAAATAGTACATGTGGAGGTGGCTTCATTTTTCTAACATCAGCTTTTTCAGGTCGACCCATTCTAGATCCTATTCTAAAAGGAGATTTTTCCCTTATTTCAAAACCTGATAATTTTGAAACTAGAGATATAGGTGTTTCATCTTTTTTTAAAGATATTATTTCTTCAAATCTCTTAGTTTCACAGATTTTCTTGTCAATAACATCTAAACCAAGACTCTTAATTAATGAATAAGAATATCTTTCGAAGAGAATCATTTCTTGATTTTTTTTATGGGTGGCGCCTAATTCAATTAAGATTTTTTTTACAATATCGTTAGTTGGAATTTGTAGATTATTATCTTCATTAATAATTCCATTTTCCTTTATATAATAAGCAAGAATCTTAATATCATCAATTTTTAAATCATGCCAAAAGAGATTATAATAGGGGTGTAAAGGAATTTTGTATTTTTTTGATAGTTCAAATGCATCATAAGCTTTAGGTGTTTCAAGGTTTATTTCTCTTTTAAAATCATTATTTATTTTAATCTGACTTTCTTTATCCTTCTCTAGTATGCTATTTAAATCATTTTTCTTTGGTAATAAGTTAAGAGATTTTTGAAGATCTTGAATCCACCATTCATAAACATAGGGGGAGTTTGGAAGTAGTTCATTATTTTCAATAAATTCTCCAAAAGGTATTAAAATTTCTCCTAAATCAATTATTTTTTTAATATCATCTTTTTTAATCTTTTTATCTCCATTGCATTGAATTAAATTCCCATTTTTTAAAAGAACTAATGGGCCATCTATATTATTACATGGAGTGCCTATAGTACCTTTACCTGGTCTTTCAATTTTTAGTTGTGTACCTACAGCAATAAAATTATCAAGAATTACCATCGAATTAGGGTTAATCGCAGTCGCCGCAAGACCTGCGGTTCTAGCTCTACCATATCTGAGTCTAAAGCCACCTTTTCTTGAAGGGTGTGAAAATACGGGTCTCCCTGCAATTACTTCACCAATGTATTTATTTGATGGTAAAATTTCAGGAATTTTTCCTAAAGTAAGTTTATCTGCACCATTGCTCTTATTTAAAAAAATCTCTAAAAAATCCCAATCTTTCAGTTTCAGTTTTTTTACATGTTTTAATATTTTTGGAGCTTTTAAACAAAGACCTTCAGCAATAACAAGACATGCTCCACCTCTTAATCTATTTGTATTTACCCTCGAAAGATCCCTGTGTCCTGCAACCTCAACTTCTTCTGTTCCTTCACCGTTAATACAAATTGGACAGTTTTTTGTTATTTTTTCAATTTCATCAACTGACGGAGTATATTGTAAATGTTGTGTTCTTTTATATAAAGGAATTTCCTCTTTATAACGCTCAATTTCTTCTAAGGTTGGTTTATATCTACCAATATCTAATTCTCGTCTAACAATATCGGCAAGTAACACACTCATTGCCTGACCTGTTCCACCAGCACTTCTTATAGGACCTGAAAAATAAAGATCAACATAATTTGACCCATCTTTATTAGTACCAATTCTAACCTCAGCAATTCCTTCAAGAGGGGCTACTAATACTCCTTCTGTAAGTATTGCAAGTCCCGTTCTAATTGCTTGATCTAATGCTTCTTCAGTTTTTTTAAAATTATAACTCTTATCTTTAACAATTCGTTTTGCAATTTCAATTGAAACCATTTCTCTATTTTTTAATTTTTTTGTAATTTCTCGGATTATTGGTGCGATGTTTTTTGGTCCAACCAGTTTTTCCACCCTTGAAGCAATATCTAATGCTTGTGGAATTTCAACCTCAAATTCTGGATCTAGGCCAATGCTTCTTGCCTTATTTGCTAATATATAACAGCCGTCAACCTTTTTTTGTAAATTTTTAAAATACGAATGCATTTCTCCGCTGACTGCAATATCATCTGTTATATCCCCACCCATCATTTGACCTCTAAAAACAAATCATACTACTATACAAAATTGATGTTTAAATCTTTTCATTATTAAATTGATTAAAGATTATTTTAAAATGAATTTTTATTGAAATCCATCATTGTAACATTACTAGTTTTTAAATTAATGATTGGAATTTTTGCAGGATCTGGAATGAAATTTAACATTTTTTGATAAGATGTTTGAGATTGCCAGCTTGACGCGTTTATCAGTTTAACCCCTCTATACTCGCCAACATCCGCTAAATGAACATGACCTGTAACAAATATATCAGGGATTTTATCAATAATCATATAATCAATATGTTCGGGAGCTAAAGGTGTATAACCTCCATAACTTGGTGCTAAATGATGTTTTTTAAGCATAAGTTTCATAATTTCAACAGGGTCATTATATTTTAAATATTGAATATTTGTAGCAAAATCAAGTAAACTTTGACCATGATATGATAAAACTTCAACCCCATGTATTGAAAAATAACATGGATTTCCAACAAAAGTAATATCATTTCCTGAAAATAGATTTTGAATTTCTTTTTCAAAGGTAGGTTGAGGCTCTGCGGGTCTTACGGCATCATGATTACCAGGTTGAATAATAACCGAAATGTAATCTGGAATTTTACTAATATACTCTGCTAATACCTCGTATTGTTTGTAAAGATTTGTAATTGAAAGCTCTTTTTCCTGATTAGGATAAATTCCAATTCCATCAACAACATCACCCGGAATTACAATATATTTAATTCTTCCAGCAACATCTCTTTGTCTCGAATTACCAATTTGGCCATTAATCCATTTAATAAAAGATTGCCATTGTTTTTCTAAAAATTCTCTACTTCCAATGTGAATATCTGAAAGAAATGCTGCACAAATTGATTCCTCTGATTTATGTCTACTATTTTGAATGCTAATATCCGGATAGATAATATTTTGTATGACCAATAAATCTCCATTTTTACTTAATTGACCAGTTATTCCCACAATTTCATCCAATACAATTTCTCTTGCAATTTGAAATACTTCATGATTATTTTTTAACGCAATTGCAACAGTTGATCCTGAATCATCTTCTATCTCAATCAATTTATGACCATTTTGAGTATTTCTTACTTCCTTAATTATTCCTATAATTTGAATATTTTTTATACCAATTTTATTAATTTTATTAATTGGTATAATATTTGCAATTTCTCTCCTTTGATTTTTTAATATTTTTCTTAAATTTTCAAATCTATCAGTAAATAATTTAATAAAATCTTGTGTAGTTCCCTCACATGTACTTTTTCCAGTTACATCTTTAATTATTTTTATATCCGAATCAAAATTTTTTGAAAAAGCACTCCATCTATCAATCTTATTGAATTCAAAATTTTTTGATTTTATATCATTTTTTAGTACGATTTTATTATTTAATTTAAAGTTTTCTTGATCGGTTAATATCTGTTTATCTTCTTCAATAATATTTTTTTTCGGTTTTAATTCCGGATTATATAAATCAAATAATATTTTTGATTGAATCTCTTTATTTTTTATAAAAAAATCAGAAGGATTTGAAATTTCATTATTTTCACTTGTTTCTTCAATTTTCTTAACTTGTTCAAGAGTTAATACCAGAGGATATTCTTTTAATTCCTTAGTTAGATAAGCAGTAAACTCTTTAGGATTTTCTTTTGACAGTATATAATCTAAAGTTTCTGGTTGTACGAAAGTACCATGTTCTGAGAAAATTTGAATTATTGCTTTCATCCCTTTACCCAAAAAAAATACTTTTCAGTATTTTAGAAAAAGTATATGCAAAATAAGGTTTTTAGCATTATGGTTATAATAAAAAATCGGTGATTACTTTTTTTGAAGTTAGGTAATATATATAATTTTCTGAAAATAGGTTATTTTAAATAAAAATATTTATCAGATTAATTATTCATCATTTTAGGCGTATGATGAGTAACAAATATATCTTTATTTTTAGAAAGAAATATAAATAAGCTAAACTTAATTTAGATATGGTAACTCGCAATATATAGGATTTAAAATGATAAGCATTAAAATCTACAAACAGGGCAACGAAATATTAATAGGTGCTTGCGATGAAGAATTAGTAGGTAGAAAATTTGAAGAAGGAAAATTACAAATTGATGTTTCAAAAGCTTTCTATGGTGGGAGAATAATTTCAATTGAGACATTTATACAATATCTCAAAGAAGCAACAATTGCGAATCTTGTTGGTAAAAATGCTGTTGAATGTGCAATTAAAATTGGTTTAATTGATCCTGAATGCGTTCTTAAAATTAAGGGTGTACCTCATGCTCAAATGGTGAGGATGAGGTAATAAATTAATCTCCATTTTTAATTGTAAAAATTTTCTTTATTATTTTATCATAATGAGATCCTTTCCAATATATCTTATCACAGAAATTACAAAAATAAAAATCATTCATATTATTATAAATTTTTATTGGAATTTTATCTTTAAAATCTTGTTTATTAATTTTAATAAGTTTAGAATTACAAATTGAACATTTTGATAATATTTCATTTTCATCTATCTTAATGTCCTTCAGTACATGTTTTAATTGGTCATCTAAATTTAAAGATTTTATACTAATAATTTTTAAATTTCTTTTTTTAGCCCTAATTATTAAATCTTTATCTCTAGTAATTAGTATATAGTTCTCTTTTTCTGCGATTTTTAATAATTCATCATCATTAATGTCTCTTTTAACATAGTAGGCATCAAAACCAAAAAACCTAAGCCATCTTGATAGATTACCCAACATTTGGTCGCATAAAAATTTCATTGTATTAAATGGTAATAAAATCCTAAATATTTGCATTTTTTGTTTTGGTTAGAGTTTTAAGCTGAAAGTTATTATATGATGCTCAAGGTGATAATAACAAATGAAAGAAGGATATTTGCAAATTAAAATTGCAGAACTTTATGAAAAATGTAAAAAAATTGATCAAATGATTAACATGGAAAAATCCAAACTCATTTTACTTCAAGAACAAGTCGGAGGATTCAAAGACTTATTGAAAAAATTAAAAGATCTAGATGAGCTGAAAAAACACACTATAAATACAATCAAGGATGAGAACGAAAAAATATTGGCAAATCAAATTAAAAATTTGTCAAAAAAATTATCTGAAACTTATAAAACTTCAATAGAACATAAAAATAATAAAATTGATCAATTTTTAAAAAATATTGAAAATATTGAAAATGAAAAAAAAACAAGAGATGGAATTATTGATAAAAGAATAAACGAAATTGAATATCTTTTAGAACATAATAATTTACTTATGATGAAATTAGCTAATAAAGGAATTATATCAGAAAGAGAAATCAATGAGATGGATACTAGATCATATAAAAAAATTAGTAATAAGTAAATATCGTCATTATTTTTTCCTATAATGAATTAAAAAACCTTCACCAAGTTGTTTAATTTTAATGATTTTTAACAATATTTTTGATTTTTCATCCTCTATTCCAGAGCCATCTGCCATGGTCGGTGTATTTCTACCTCCAATTACAAAAGGAGCTGTATAAACAAATAAGTCATCAAAAAAACCATTTTTTATAAAATTCCATATTACAGTACTTCCGCCCTCCACCATCAATTTATTAATACCTCTACTCTTTAATTGAAATAAAAGATCCTTAAGATCAATATATCCATCCTTATTTTTATTACATTTTATTATTTCATTATTTATTCCCAAATTTTTAGAACATTTTTGAGAAGTGATTATATATGTCATTGATGAATTATCTAAAACATAAGAATCTAAAGGCGTCCTAAAATTTGAATCAAGAATTATCCTTATAGGATTTTTAGAATTTTTTACATATTTATTTTTAACAGTTAACTTTGGATTATCTGATAGAACAGTACCTATACCAACAAGAACCCCGTCACAGCTATTCCGTAATTCATACATTCTTTTTATATCATCGTTACTAGATATCTTAATCTGTTCTCTATTGGGAAGAGAAAATTTACCATCAGCAGATATTGCACAATTAATTATAACATAAGGTCTTTTCATAAATATCTTATTCTTATTTTGGATATAATGGACATTCTTTATTATTTTCAGTACAAATCCCTTTACTTTTACATGAGGGGCCGGCGTCTTTAAAAATTATAGGAGCTTTTTTTTGTAATTCTTTTAACATCAGATTTGCAAGTATTCTTATTTCCCATTGAGCATGAAGACAACAACGTAATTCAAAAAAATTTAGCAAAGATCTGGCATTCATCGTTACAATTATATTAGTACATGCTGCGTTAGGAAGAACATATCTTGAATCTTCAGCAGGTATATTCATTTCAATGAGCGTATTATACTGCTTCCAAATAATATCCATCGTCTCTTGATATGCTTTTTTCATAATTTTATTAGCATTAATTTTTGGAGGTATCACATAATTTGGTTTTTTTAAATTTACATACCTTTGACTTTGCTGAGCATAACTTGCAATACGATGTCTTACTAATTGATGTGTTAAAGATCTGCTAACATCACTTATTGCAAAGGTAAAACTAGTATGTTCAATTATGCTTGTATGGCCAAGATTTAAAACATGTTTTAATATAGAGTTTAATTCATCATCTGGATTATTTTCTAAATCTTCAGGTTTAGCAATACTATGTGTTAATTTAGCTGCCATTGCTGGAATTTTCTCAGGATTTGAAGAATAACCTATAAGTTTAACATTCATTTTTAATCTCCCCTCAAAATGTCTATATCAAAATTCCTTTTATTAGTTCTAAATTATTGTCTAATAGATAGATTATCAAACATAAATAATTTACTTATTTTTAATAATCAAACAATAAGCTTTTAAAAAGCAACAAGATTACCCTGAATCAGAGTTAGATATATTGGAAGGGAAATTATAATGATAGCATTTATTGTTACATCTATACTTTGTTTCGTAATCTATTTACTTTTAACTACTGGTAGTGGAACCTTTGGATTATGGAGCTTGGAAGAAATTCTATTAGGCATTATCCTCTCATTAATAACTGGTTTTATAACAAGAAAAATATTCATAAAAAAAGATTTCAGAATGTTAAATCCTATTAGATGGCTTATTTTTCTTGTTTATATTATTGGTCCTTTTTTTATTGGTATGGCAAAATCAAATATTGATGTTGCTTATAGAGTAATTACGGGAAAAATAAATCCAGGTATTGTAAAAATAACTCCAGACTTAAAAACAGATTTAGGGATAACATTATTAGCAAATTCTATAACTTTAACTCCTGGAACCTTAAGCGTTGATATCGATGAAGAAAAAAATAATCTATATATTCACTGGATTAATGTTGATGAGAAAAAATTAAAAGGAGATACTGTTGAAACAAAATATGTTTGTGGAAATTTTGAAAAATGGGTAAGGAGGATAACTGAATGATTGATTATTTTAATGTGTATATAATTGTCTTAATTGCTCTTTTAATCTGTGTTATATTAGCAATTATCAGAGTTGTTCTAGGACCTACAGCACCCGATCGGATAGTAGGATTAGATACAATAAATACAATTGTAATCTCTAGCATGGTTATTTTTGGTGCTGCTTTTAGGGAGATTATCTATATTGATGTAGCAATTGTATATGCGCTACTTTCATTTATTTCAACATTATTTATAGCTAAATATCTAGAAGGAGGAGATTTCTAATGTTAGGATTAATTATTGATATTATTGTTTATATATTCCTAATCATAGGAGTTTTCTTTAGTTTCCTTGCAGGTTTTGGATTACTAAGATTTCCTGATGTTTATACCAGATTACATGCTGGAACAAAATGTACTACTTTTGGTTCAATCTTTATTACAGGATCAGTCATAATTCTTGGTTTAAAAATGTGGTATTTAGGTAGTGCCGATGGATCTGTTTTGGCTATTCATACGGCAGGAGCTTTAATTGCAATTCTTCTTACAAATCCAACAGGAGCTCATGCAATTGCTCGAGCTGCTCATAAAAGTGGAGTCAAACCTGTTGGTGCAGTTGTTGATGGATTGGATAAAGTTAACGGAAAAACTATAAAATATCAAAAAGAAAAAATGGAGGAGAAAAAATGATTTTAGATGCGATTCATATTTTATTACCTATATTGATTATTGCATCATCATTATTCGCTGTTCTTCTTAAAGATTTGATAGCAGCTGCTATTGCTGTTGCAGCAATGAGCTTATTACTTTCTCTAGAATTTTTCATTCTCCAAGCACCTGATGTTGCTATAGCTGAAGCTGGGGTAGGAGCGTGCCTAACTACTGCAATTTTAGTAATTGCAATAAAATCTACCAAAAGAATGGAGGATGAAAAATAATGTCCAAAAGAAATTTATTTGCATTAATATTTTTCGTAATAATGGCTGTATTTTTATTTATTAGTTCTCTTATGATGCATCCTTTTGGTAATCCTGAAAAAACAAATATGGATGATGAAATAATCGAAAATGCTCAAATTGAAACTGGTACTAATAATGGTGTCACATCTGTTGTTTTTGATTATAGAGGTTTTGATACTCTTGGTGAAGCTACAATTTTATTCACTGCAGTTGCTGGTGTTATTATGATTTTCAGGAGGATGAACAAATGAATGGGATGTCTAGAATTGTAAAAACAATTGCAAGTATTACTTTTCCTTTAGTCATGATATATGGTTTATATATTATTGCTCATGGACATTTAACACCAGGTGGAGGCTTTCAAGGTGGTGCAGTTGTTGCATCGGGATGTGCAATGATTTTAATTGCATATGGTTCAGTTTGGACATTAGGAAAAATAAAGGAAAAAAATCTTTCAATCCTTGAAAGCGTTGGAGCGATTTGTTTTATTACATTAGCTATACTTGGACTTGGATTTGGGACAGTATTTTTTAAGAATTTTTTAATTGGTTCAGAAATCATATTCGGCATTATACCTTCTTTTGGATCAACAATTTCAAATATTAATACTGCTGGAGTTATTCCTTTGATGAATTTTGCTGTTGGTTTAAAAGTTATTGCAGGTTTATTTGGTATTGTTCTCATAATGGCTTATGCCAGTACTAGGAGGGATAAATATTGATATTTAATTTCCCTTTTATCGCAGTCATCGCATTAATTATTATTGGACTATATGCAATGGTTTTTAGAAAAAATTTAATTAAAATGGTTATTGGAATTACTATTATTCAAAGTGGTGTTAATCTATTTTTAATTACATTAGGATATAGAGAAGGTTCAGTTGCCCCTATTTTTACTAGTTTGCCTTCAGGTACAGAAATTCCTCAAGGCATGGCTTTTCCTGTTCCTCAAGCTTTAACACTTACAAGTATAGTCATTGGTGTAGCTGTTCTTGCTTTGATGCTTTCTTTAATCATCCATATTTATCGACATTATGGTACTTTAGATGTTAGAAAAATTGGAGGGGAAAAATGAGTTTTATTGATTTTTTATTACAACATTCTCCCGCATTAATTGTTGCTATACCGCTACTTGGTGCTTTTTTAACACCTCTAATAAGTAAGATAAATAATAGAGTTAGAAATGTTTTTGTAATTCTTATTATTTTAATTACAACAATTTTAGTTATGTTACTAGCGTCAGATGTTTTTTCTGGAAATATTCACACTTATGTATTTGGATCACAAGATTTAACCGTACCTTTAGTGAGAATATTATTTGAAGTTGATGCAATGAGTGCTTTTATGGCCATCATTGGATCAATATTACTCCTTGTTTCTGTAATTTATTCTTGGTCATTCATTGATGAAAATTCTGGACTTGATAAATATTACACTTTAGTATTGTTATTAGCTGCTGGTATGTTTGGAATGATGCTTACTGGAGATATGTTTAATTTCTTTGTATTTCTTGAAATTACATCAATTGCTTCTTGTGCATTAATTGCATTCTGGACAAATAAAGGTAAAGCAGTTGAGGCAGCTTTTAAATATATCGTTATAAGTTCTTTAGCTGCTCTTTTTATTTTATTTTCAATTGCATTACTATATGGACAATATAATGCATTAAATATTGCGGTTCTTGGGAGTGTTATTCAATTTTCATATCTTGATAAAATTGCCTTAGTCTTACTTATTGCTGCTTTAGCTATGAAAGCTGGTATCGTACCAATGCACATGTGGCTTCCAGATGCTTATGGTAGAGCACCGGCTTCAGTTACAATTATACTCATCGGAGCAACTCAAGCAAGTTTATACGGTGTTTTTAGAGTTTGTTTTACTTTATATGGAAATACAATAAATCTTTCATCCGCGTCAATTGGCTGGATTATTGTGTTATTAGGTTTAATAACTATGTTGATTGGTGTTGCTATGGCATTAATACAATCTGATTTTAAGCGATTAATAGCATTTAGTGCCGTTGCGGAAATTGGATTTATATTTTTAGGTATTGGAACAGGTTTGACATTATTCGCGAATAATCAGATGTTTGGTTTAATCGGTACAACTGCAATGAGTGGAGGTATTTTTCATATTATAAATGATTCATTGGATGTTGGATTATTATTCCTTGTCGCAGGTGCAGTATATTATGCCACAAAAGAAACATCATTAGATAAGATGGGTGGTCTTGCTAGACATATGAAATATACTACGATTTTCTTTATAATAGGATTACTTGCAATATCAGGTATTCCTCCTATGAATGGTTTTGCTTCAAAATTATTAATTTATGAGTCAACTTTTCAACTAAACCCAATTTTATCTATTGTTGCTATACTTTCAAGTATAATGTTACTGGCAGTATTTGTAAAAGTATTTCACTCCGCATTTCTTGGACCTGCCCTACCGAAATTTAATGGAGTAAAAGAAGTTCCAAAAACAATGTTATTTGCTATGGGAATAATCGCATCAATTATAATCATATTTGGTTTATTTCCAGATTTAGTAATTAATAATATTGTTGATCCTGCTGTTAATGCATTAATCAATTATAGCGATTATATTAGAGAAGTAATTCCAACGTTTACTGGAGGTTTTTAAATGGCAATATTTGAATCTTTGTTAAATACATTTGAAACTGGTAGTGGTTTTTGGAATCCAATTGTTTGGTTGGTAACAATATTAATTATATTCCTAATAATATATATTTTGAGAGGTTTTGGTAATAAGAATTATAAAATTAATACAGAGCAAGTAAAACCATTTCTATCAGGTAATCCAGAATATGATAAAGAAAAAATGCATATCAAAGGTAGCAATATCTATTGGGGTTTTACTGAATCATTAAAATGGATATTTGATAATCTTAATAAAATGCATACTGGAAATACTAGTGATTATATCCTATGGTTTGTGGTTATTATTTCCATTTTATTTTTAGTGGTGGGGTTGATTTAAATGGATTTGGCTGTTGTTTCGCAAGCTGCATTAATTACAATAATTGGGGCAATAGGAGTTACAATATTTGGATTAATTTTTGGTTTATTTTATAAGGGTGTTGATCGTAAATTATCTGCACATATGCAAGGAAGGATAGGGCCACCATTAAAACAGCCTTTTTTAGATGTGATTAAGTTATTTACTAAAGAGAATATAGTGCCTGAAAATGCCATTTCATGGGTTTTTAACTTTGTACCATTGATAGGACTAGTTGCAACTATCTCAATCATTCTATATTTACCTATTGCAGGATTTGATCCCCTATTGTATAATAAAGGTGACCTAATTCTAATTTTATACTTATTAATAATACCCTCCCTTTCAATGGTTATAGGAGGTTTTTCATCGGGATCACCATATGCAACTATTGGTGCACAAAGGGAAATGGCTACAATGATAGCATATGAATTCCCACTTGCTATAATAATAATCAGTATTGCTTGGAAATTAAGTATTGATGGTGTCTCAAATGTTTTCTCTTTATCCTCAATTATCGCAGCCCCTATTTGGAGTACTGTAGGACCCTTAGGTTTTATCGGATTTATTATTCTTCTACTTTCGTTAATTATAGTGACTCCTGCTGAACTATCAAAAATTCCATTTGATTCACCTGAAGCTGAAACAGAGATTGCGGGGGGTTTATTGGTAGAATATTCAGGAAGGAATTTAGCAATGTTTTATTTAACCGATGGTGTAAAAACAATTGTTATGGCCTCACTTATTGTTGCTTTATTCTTCCCATATAATTTATCGCCATTACTAGGATTAGAAAGTTATTTAGCCTTTAGCGTTGACATTATATTTTATTTAATAAAAATACTTCTCGTTATACTATTCTCAGTTACATTAATCAGAGTTGCAATTGCTCGTTTAAAGATAGATCAAATTGTTTATACATATTGGGTTCCAATAACATTGTTAAGTTTGGTTGGATTAATCTGCATAATGTGGGATCAAACTATAATGACAAATTTTGGATTAGAACCATTATTTAAGATGATAGGTTTAATTTAATAATATAAATTATTTTTTCTTTCTTTTTTATTTTATTTATATCATAACAGTATTAAATTGTTCCATAATAAGGTGTTTTGAAATAAAATGGGAAAAATAAATTATTTAAGCAATAATTTTTCTTGGATATTTGTAATTCTTCCAACAATTTTTATAATAATTGGTTTAATATTTTTCACATACCCAATTCCAAAACTCATTGAAAATCTTATTACTATTCCATTATTTATTGGACTGGGATTACTTTTTATTGGTTTCTTTATTAAAAAAGAATTTTTTGGAAATAAAATAAAAATTATTGGTTGGATTTTATTTGCCTTTTATTGGGCAACAAGAATTAATACATTATATTTTGCTGAACAGCAAGATTTTGTAAATGCAATTTTATGTATAATTGGAATATATGTTTTATTTTATTTTGCATATCATGAATGGTATTCTATTAAAATTAAGAAAAATATAAAAAGTTTAAATTGGATTGCTGGAGCATCCTCATTTTCTGGTCTAATATATTTTATTATAGAACTAACCCCCCTTGCAATAATTTTAATTGAAATCGTAGCAGCTCAAAGTGGATTTCTTTTAGATATATTCATAAACGGCGTTAACGTAGAAGGCAGATATATATTATATGAACTTGCTTATATAAGAATAATTTTTGCCTGTACAGCTATACAATCAATGGTAATTTTTATTGGAATGATACTCCCACTTAAAAATGTTGAAATTAAAAGAAAGATTTATGGTTTGCTTATAACAGTATTACCCGTATATTTCTTAAATCTTATCAGAAATGCTGGCATCACTTATTTAATAGGATCTAACATCACAGATTTCTATACAGCACATAATATTATAGGAAAGGGTGGAAGTCTCATAGCATTAATTATCTTATTAGTTATTGTAGTCAAAATTGTACCTGAGGTATTTGATGAGATAATTTCTTTGACAGATCTTCCAAAAAGAGAAGGCCCAATTGAAAAACAATTTAAAAAATTATTAGGAGTAAAAAAATAAATGAAATTTGCAAAAGGTACATATTCATGGATTATATCTCCTTTTATTTTATTTATTTTATTTATTTTTCTATTAGTTTTTTATCCCACATATCAAAATCAATTTTTAATTATTTCAATAATGTTTCTCCTTATAACAGTATTATTTATAATATTCTTTAGAGACCCCGAAAGAAAAATTGGTAAAGATATTGTTGCACCTGCCGATGGATATATAAGAGATATATATGAAATTGATGATGTCGATATTGGAAAATGTATAATTCTATCAATTTTTATGAATATTCAAAATGTTCATGTCAATCGAATGCCGATTGATGGTATAATCAAGGAAGCAATTCATTTACCGGGATCTCATTTACCAGCCTTTAAAAAAGAATCAGAAAAAAATGAAAGATTCATAATTAAAATAAAAACTTCTATTGGTATGATAAAAATTACTCAAATTGCTGGTACTCTAGCAAGAAGAATTGTGCCATATATTAAAAAAGATGATATTATAAATAAAGGTGAAAAGATTGGGATAATAAGATTAGGATCTCGTGTAGATCTTTATCTACCTAATAGTAAAAATTTGAAAATTAAAGTTAAAAAAGGAGACAAGTTAAAGGCGGGGGAAAGTAGTGTTGCAAAAATATATGATTAAATTATTATCTATCGCGGATTTTATTTCAATATCCAATGCTATTCTTGGTTTCCTTGCAATCATTATGCTTTTCTTAAATGAAATACATTATTCATTTTCACTGATTTTATTAGCCATGATAACAGACGGAATTGATGGTTTAGTCGCAAGAAGGACAAAACATAGCAATTTAGGAGAGTATATGGAAGCAATGGGCGATATGATATCTCTTGTAATTGCACCAGCTTTATTCGTATATCAAACATATAGTAAAGATATAATTATATCAAATAATAATATTCAACATTTATTATTAATACTAGTTTTAACTATTTTTTTATTTTTTAATATTATTCGACTTAGTTCATTTCATATAATGAAAGAGAAAAAAATTTTTATTGGACTCCCCGCTTCAGCAAGTACAATAATAATATTAATAATTTCATATTTAAAAATTGAATATATTTATCTTACTATAATATTATTAATTATATCATTTATGCTTATATCAAACATTCGTTTTCCAAAACCAAATCATATAATAAATTTAATAGCAACAGCATTAATAATTATTTCAATATTAATTGGAAAACAATTTAATGGAATCGCACTGTTACTATTATTAGTTGCAATTATGATTTATTCAATTTTAGGGCCAGTATATATCTACAAAATTAAAAAGCAATAATAACGATTATATTAATTTCTGATAAATATTTAATGAAAAAATCAATAACAACATTTCTAAACAAAAAATGCATTACATCTACTCAATATGGATGATATTCCAAAAATTGGTATAACTGGAATGCCAAATGTAGGAAAAACTCGTACTCTATTAAAAATCATAGAGTTTCTAGAAGAAGCCGGTTATAAATTAGAAGGAATGATAACAAAACCAATATTGAAAAAAGATGAAAGAATTGGATTCATCGTTGAAGATTTCCAAACTTGCGAAAATGAGGTTTTCGCACACATAGATTTTGATGTCAAGGATAAAGTTGGAGAGTACGGCGTAGACCTTAGCGCTCTTGAAAAAATAGGGATTCCTGCAATTGAAAAAGCAATCTCCGATGACCAAGTCCATATAATTATCATTGACGAAATTGGCAAAATGGAAATGTTATCAGAAAAATTTTGCGATACTGTTATTGATGCCTTAGACTCTGATAAACCAATAATGGTAACATTACATAAAAAATCTAGAACTCCTCTTCTACAAGATGTAAGAAGACGCGACGATATAAGAATTTTAGAAGTAACACCAGTTAATAGAAACCTTTTACCATATAAAATTGAAAAAATTATGAAAGAAAAATTACCGCCAATTTTTTAAATATGAATAATAACTCTCATATTGAAAAGATAAATGAAGGAATTACAGAGATTTTAACATATATTAAAAAAAAAACAAAAAAAGGACCATCAAAAAAAGGTAATTATCCCTTTTATAATCCATCCATGGAATTAAACAGAGATATATCTATTGCATTAAATCAATGGTTTATTGATAACACGAATAAGTCATCAATAAGTATTTTAGATGGTCTTGCTGCTTCAGGGATTAGAGGTATCAGATTTGCAAATGAACTCAAAGGAAATTTTACTGTATATATTAATGATTGGTCAGAAATTGCATATAACCTTATATTAAAAAATATTAAAAATAATGAATTTAACAACATTATTTCATCAAAAAAAAATTTAAATGTTTTACTTAATGAAAAAAAATATGACTATATCGATATTGATCCTTTTGGATCTCCAATTTATTTCATAGATTCTGCAATTAGAAGTATCAACAAAAATGGAATTATTGCCTGCACGGCAACTGATACTGCAACACTTTGTGGAGTTTACCCAAAAGTATGCATCCGAAGATATGGTGCATATCCATTTCATTCAAAAAATATGCACGAAATTGGATTACGAATATTGATAGGGTATTTAGGAAGAGAAGCTGCAAAATATGACAAAGGTATAAAATCTATTATTAGCTATTCAACAGATCACTATTTTAGAATTTATATTAAAATAATAAAAGGTATACAATATGCAAATGAATCTTTAAAAAAAATATATTCAATAAATTCAAAAGATTATTTTTATAACATAAAAAATAACCAGAAAATTGGTCCTTTATGGATGGGAGAAATTGGAAATAAAAATATAATAAAAAAAATTACCCCATATATCTTTAAAAAACAATTCAACACAAAATACGAATTATTAAAATTATTAGATCTATTAGAAAAAGAATCAGATGCTAATCCCTTTTTTTACTCAACAGATAAAATTGCTTCATATTTAAAAAAATCAACTCCAAATATGGATTACTTATTTAAAAAATTAAATGAAAAAGACTATTATGCAATAAAAACCCATTTTTCAGATATCGGTTTTAAAACAGACGCTCCTCTAAATGAAATTGAAAATATTTTTTAATTGAAAAAATGGGGAAAAAACTAAAACAATTTTCTATATTCAAATTTATAAATTATATACAAGCAATTGGAAAAATTATGGAATAAAATGGAAAGAGATTTTATGAGAGAAAAGATAAAAGTTGGGGTTTTAGTATCCGGAAATGGTACTGATTTACATAGTATAATAGATGCATCAGAAAAAGATGTTATTGATGCGCAAGTCGAAATAGTGATCAGTGACAAGAAAAATGCTTTTGCTCTTAAAAGAGCTGAGAAGCATAAGATAAGTAATTATTTTATTAATCCTAAAGAGATAAAACAAGAGGAACATGAAAAGAAAATAGATAAATTATTTGAAGAATCAAAAATTGATCTTATAGTAGGGGCAGGATACATGAAAATTCTATCAGATTCTTTTGTTAACAAATGGTATGGGAAATTAATCAATATCCATCCTGCATTACTACCCTCATTTAAAGGGACTAGTGGCCAGGAAGATGCTATAAATTATGGAGTAAAAATTTCAGGTTGTACCACCCATTTTATGGATAATAAAATGGATCATGGTCCAATAATATTACAGGCAGCAGTTAAAATATATCAAAATGATAATAGAGATGAACTTGCAAATCGTATTTTAAAAATTGAACATCAAATTCTACCAAGAACTATTCAATTATTTGCAGAAAAAAGATTAAAAATTATTGGTAGAAAAGTAAAAATCTTACCCGGTGAATCTTGGATAGACAAATATGAATATTATCCTGATGTTTTATATTCAGAAGGATATTAATAAAAGTTAACATGAATTTCAATAGTGCCTTAAAATGGATTAATGGTTTTCAAAAATTTGGTATTAAATTAGGGTTAGATAGAATTAAATATATAATGGATGAACTAGAAAATCCTCAAGGAAATTATAAAATAATTCATGTTGCCGGTTCTAATGGTAAAGGCAGTGTATGTAATTATATCTCGTCAGTATTAAATGAATCAGGCTATAGGGTTGGAAAATATACCTCACCTCATCTACATAATATAAAAGAACGTATAACCATAAATAATCAAAAAATTTCCAATATTGATTTTGCAAATATAACAACAAAAATAAAACATATTGAAGAAAAAATGATCGGAAAATATGATAAACCCACATATTTTGAAATATTGACAGCGATTTCTTTTCAATATTTTAAAGAAAAAAAAGTTGATTATGCAATAGTAGAAGTAGGACTTGGAGGAAAATATGATGCAACAAATATTGTTTCTCCTTTGATTTCAATTATCACAAACATATCATTAGAACATCAAAACATTTTAGGAAAAAAAATAACTCAAATTGCTGATCAAAAAGCAGGTATAATAAAAGAAAAAACACCGATATTTACCGCTGCAAAAGATAAATCTTTACAAATAATTAAAAAAATTGCTGATGAAAAAAAATCTCCTATTTATGTAATAAAAAATAAAAATTATATTCGATTAAAAAATAACTTAAAATTTCAAGAATTTCAAATTAAAGGCTTATTAAAAGAGTATAGAGTTAAAACTAAGTTATTAGGAAAATATCAAGGAGAAAACATAACTTTAGCAATTATATCATTAGAATATTTACAAAATTATGGTGCCAATATAGATGAAGATTGGATTGAATCGGGTATTGAAAAAACAAATAATCCTGGTAGAATGGAAATTATTCAAAAAGAACCTATAGTTATATTAGACGGAGCTCACAATCCAAAAGGAATTAAACTATTAATTGAAACATTAAAAAATGATTTTGAATATAATAAATTAATATTTATTTTAGGTGTTTTAAAAGATAAAAACATAAAATCCATGATTCCCTCAATAATTAAAAATTCTGATTTAATAATAACTACCCAATCAAATAATAATCGCGCATTAGAAGCAATACATCTAAAAAAAATAATAAAAAAATATGACAATCAGAAAAAAGTAATTAATAAAAATAAAATAAAAGATGCAATAAAATATGGCTTATCAATAACAAAAAATAAAGATCTAATTTGCATTACAGGATCTCTTTATACAGTCGCAGAAGCCAGAGATTATTTTAAAAAATTATAAAAGCAACTAGTATTTATCAATAATACAATAAAATATGTTTGAAAATAGAAGTGAAAAACAATTAATAATAATATATGCAATAATTGCAGTTTTAATCTCAATAGTTTTATCAATTGTACATTATTTTCAAAATTTCCACCCATATTATATAATAATTGCAGCAAATATTGAATTTTTCTGTATATTCTATATTCTATATCTACCCTTGAAAATAAAGAAATCCAGAGAAAAAAAATAAAAATTTAAGATACAAATAATTGAAATATAAAAACAATATACATTTTTTAGTGGTAAATAATAATATGCAAATAATTGAAATAAAAACACTTGAAGAAGCAAAAAAAGAAATAAAAGAAATTGGCAGTGATCCGAAAAGTATTGAAATAATGGCACCAAAAATAATATCAAAAGTAATCAAAGTCAATAATGTAGTACTTCAAGATGCAATAATAATAAAACAAGATATGCTATCTATAGGTGGTGAAGTTGCAGTACCGAAAAATACTTTCAAATTACATGAAAAAACAGGTGATATTTTAATCATAGGAAATTTAAAACAAATTAAAGATTTAATAATAAAATTAAATAGACATTACCCGAGATTAAAAAAAATTTCAGAGGAACTCTCAATTTTAATTAAAGATGTTAAATGAATAATATAAATATTGGTGAAAAAACATTTAATATAAAACAAAAAACAATTTTAATAGGAATATTAAATGTAACGCCAGATTCTTTCTCAGATGGTGAAAAATTTTTTTCAAAAGAAAAAGCTATCAAACAAGCTATATTAATGGAAAAACAAGGTGCAGATATAATTGATATAGGCGGAGAATCAACTAGACCAGGTGCAAACAAAATATCAGAAAAAGAAGAAATTAATAGAATTATACCTATAATAGATGAAATAAATAAAAAAACAAATATTCCAATTTCTGTCGATACCTACAAATCAAAAGTCGCTAAAAAAGCAATTGATGCAGGAGCCTCAATGATTAATGATATAACAGCATTAAGAGGCGATAAATCTCTAGTAAAAATAATCAGTGAATATGAAACTACAATCTGCTTAATGCATATGAAAGGACATCCAAAAAACATGCAAAAAAATCCAGTATATTCAAATATAATAAAAGAAATTTATACATTTCTAAAAGAAAGAACTGAATTTGCAATAAAAAATAAAATAAAAAAAGAAAAAATGATAATTGACCCCGGAATAGGTTTTGGTAAAAGAACAGGTCAAGGCATAGAAGATAATTGTGAAATTTTAAGGAATCTTAAAAAACTTAAAGAATTAAATTTTCCAATAATGATCGGAGCTTCAAGAAAAACTTTTATTGGAAATATAAGTGGATATAATGAAAATCTTAAGATAAATCAAAGATTAGAGGGGAGTTTAGCAGCAGCATGTATCGCAGTTTTAAATGGAGCAGATATAATTAGAGCACATGATATAAAGGAAACTCGTAGATGTTTAAATCTCATAGATTACGTAATTAGAAATAAAAAAAAAAGAAATATTTTGGAAAAATGATGTACTTAATTTAACAAAATAAATGGACCAATAACCAATCCATTAACTGTTCTTGAAACTTCATTTGCATTTGACGCTGATGCTGTAACAGTAATTTCTATATTTCCAAAACCAATTATGAAACCTGCCTCTAAAGAATTTTCAGTTTTAATTCCACCAGATGCAAGAGTTGTTCCACATTGACTACATCCGCCACAATCATGCTGAACATCAATATTATTAAAAATTCCACCAGTTACATAAATTGATATACTTATTTCTTCAGCTATTGAACCACCAATATTTTTAACATCAGTTTCAATTCCACCTAATAAGGTTCTAATATCATTAATTTCAAGCTCAGTATCCACCATATTCCCACTTAAAGAAGAAGGCATAAAACTAATTATTAAAATAAAGCCGATACATAATCCACTAATCATTGTAATTTTCATATTATTTCTCCTTTTTCCACTTTTTAACAATTGTTAAGATTATATTAGTAAAGATATATTTATATATTTCCTAAAATAATTTAATTCAAATTAATACAATTCACAATATAAAAAATAACAAAAATAATATTTTATCAAAAAATAATAAAAATTTTAGAATTAACCATACATTTGACTTGGAGATGAACTTGAAACAGGTGCAGTAGGTTTAGATTGTTCCATAAACTTTTTAATATTCTCCTCAATATTCTCTGCCTCCTCATATAATGGAGTAGGATCAATTTTTATTAATGGAAGCATTATATCCAATTTTTCCAATAAAGCAGCAGCAGCTCTAGAATCTGGATAAGATGAATGTGCTTCAGCTAATAAACAAATAACATCCTGTTTTAATAACACCCCCTCATAAAGAAGAACGCCAGTTACACCAGTAATCATGCCTTCTTTTGTTACTTTTATTTTATGTTTTTTTAATATTTGAGTCATTTTACTATTACTACCAACCCCAAATATATTAACATTTTTTTCTTTCCTATCACCAATCGCATGGGTACCTTCTATAGTAGTAATCATTTTACATTTTTTTTCTTTTGACCATTGAAATATTTTATCTGTTAAAGGTTTAATGATTTCTAATGGTGGCATAAATTCTGAAATAATAACAGTTAATTGTTCACATGATCCATCTGGACCACAAATTTTTTTCCCTGCATAAATTCTAACTGGGGGCGATGGCTTGGATTTATGAATGATGGCTGTTGGCGAAAAAAATCTTGATACTATTGATCCAACTTCTTCAAGTTTTAAAGTATCAATAATATAATGTCCAACTATTGAACTGATTAAACCAACAGTCGGGAAAGCAACTATAAGCATAGAATTTGATAAATCAAGATCTTTATTCTCAAAAAATTCAATATCATCCATTTAAATCAAAAACATATATACTTTAACTATTAAAAAAAATTTTTGACAAATCTTTTAATAATTTAAAAAAAAAATTAAGAGTTTGATATTGTTAATAAAAGGAAATCATCATTTATTAGTAATTAATAATGAAAAAATATTAAATTTATCTTATATGAGAATAATCTTTTATATGGAAGATATATTATATTAATCATAAGAGGGGGGAAAAAATTGAAAAAAATAATTGGAATTTTTATATGTATTATACTAGTTTGCACTATAATACCTGTTAAAATAAATGCTACTGATAATTATAATTTAGTAGAAAAACAGGCGTATAATATTATTGATATGATTAATGAAGTAAACAAATCAGTAATATCAAAATATCTTAATGAATTAGTTGAATTTGGACCAAGATATACAGGAACAGAACGCTGTAATGATGCTGCACAATACATATTTGATGAATTTAATAAACTAGATTTAGACGTTTACTTTGACGAATGGGAATATATTCAATATAAAAGTAAAAATATTGTAGCAACCCTAAATGGTACTGATTCGAATAGTGATGCGGAATTCATTATTTGCGCCCACTATGATACAACAAAAACAAGCCCTGGAGCAAATGATGATGGATCTGGAATTGCAGCAATGCTTTCAATTGCAAATATATGTAGCAAATATTCATTTAATTATACACTTCGATTTATTGCATTTTCAGGAGAAGAAATTGGAACATATGGAAGTTATGCTTATGCAAAAAAAGCATACTATAAAGGAGAAAATATAATTGCTGTTTTAAATCTTGAAACATTTGGATATACTAGTGGAGAAGGAAAAGAATTATTTATATTAAAAACAAAAAGAACCGAATGGCTATCTCAATTTTCTATTGAAATTTCTGAAAAATATTATCAATACCATAATTTAAATTTAATACCAATAGGTAATAGACCATGTGATCATCAACCGTTTCTTGATTTCGGATATGACGCATTGCAATATGTACAATTAAATAGAGATGATTATCCGCTACATACACCTGAAGATTCAATTGATAAAATAAATTTTAATTATCTTACAAATGTAACAAAATTAATACTAACAATTGTAGTTGAGCTTATTGAAAAAAAGTTAGATGTTCAAATTAGAATAACGACTCCATATGAAGGATATTTCTATTTTATGGATAAACCAATACTTAAATTACCTGGAATTAATAAATTGTCTAAATTAGGACTTAGAGGAATGACATATATTCTTGGAAAAACAATAGTAAGAGTCAATGTTACTTCTCAATCAGAAATTGAAAGTGTATTTTTTGGAATCGATGGGGTATCATTTTTTTATGCTGAGGTTAAAGAACCAACATATGAATGGAAAATAGAAAAATCAGTATGGCAAAAATTACCTTTATTAGGAAAACATACTATTAATGTTCATGTATGGACTAAGGATAAAAAAGTAGCATATGATGAGATGGATATATTAGTTCTACAGTTTTTATAAAATTAAATTATCATTTTCATATACATTATTAAAATGGAATAAAAATATGAGGATATTTGAAAACTAATTTTTATTCAAATTTTTTTTTAAAAATGATATAATTTCATTAATGTCAGGTAATTGAGAAATTTCATAGATTTTTGCATAAATTATTTTCTGATTTTCATCAATTATAATATTTGCTCTTTCAGAAAAACCTTCTTTTTCTCTAAAGATATGATATAATTTTGCAACTTCCCCATGAGGCCAAAAATCAGATAATAAACTTGTATTTTTGATATTGAGAGATTTTGCCCATGCATTTTTAGAAGGTATGGAATCAATATTTATTCCAACAGCAATAGTGTTTAATTCTTTAAAGGTTTCATAATTTTTTTCTAATGATTTCATCTGTTCAGCACAGATACCTGTCCATGCAAGAGGATGAAATGATAATAAGATTTTTTTACCTTTAAAATCTGATAATTTAAACTCTTCTTTATTATGATCCTTTAAAATAAAATTAAAGGCTTTCTTATCTACTAGATTTTTTTCTTCATTAGTCATATTAAAACCACATCAGTTTATTTCATTTAGTCTATCAATAATCAATTTTTTATCTGAATCAGATAATGACTGATCTAATTTTGGATATACCTCATTTTCTTCGAAAATTTTGTGATTAATTAAAACTTTTTTAAACTTGAAAAATCCATCGATTTTATTCTTATTAACTAAATCTTTTCTCCAGTTAGATAATTGATTTAAGATAAAATTATGCTGTTTTGTAAGCTCAGGAAGCATTCGATATCCTTCTGTAACATCCTCAGGATTATAGTTTGTAAATATTACCTTTTCTTCAGAAAAAATATGTTTTTCTAACTTCCATTCAAATTTTGTAAATGATTTTTTCATCACTTCATAATCTTTATCAATATCTCTTTCAAAATCATCCATTAATTTTTCAATTATATTATGATCGTTAACCATTCGTGGCATAATATTATTATCACTCATTTTTTCACCATCTAAAAATTAAATCCATTCTTCTTTGAGAATATCTCCTTTAATACTTACAATTATTGATTTAATTGGTATTTTCCTATTTGCCTTCCTAGATGCTTCTCTTGCAAGATTTAATAATCCGCTGCAACAAGGCACTTCCATTGTCATAACTGTAAGAGTATTAATTTTTGCGTTATCAATTAAAGATATTAATTTTGATAAATAGATTTCAATATTTGAATCAAGTTTAGGACAAGCTATCGAAATACTTCTATTTTTTAGATATTTTTCATGAAAATTCGCCATTGAATAAGCAACACAATCAGCAACTAATATAACATCTTTTGATTGAAAATATGGTGCATTAGGAGGGACTAAGTGTAATTGAATAGGCCATTGTCTCAATTGAGATTTTGTATCAATTGAATCTACATCTTCATTCTGTTTTTCATTTGAAAAATCCATTACTTTTGATCCGGGGCATGCAGAAAAATTACATTCTTTATTAACATCTTTCTCTTCTAACTCAATTTCAATTTCTTTTTCTTTCAATACTTCCATTGCTTCATTATAGTAATCTACTTCCCCGTGCTCTTTTAAATGTTTTAAGTGGGCAATTATTGTATTTTTGCCCGCTTTAACAATATTTCCCATCGTTTTTCTCTCACTATACTCTTCAGCCTCTCTTTCCTCAGTTGTAATTGCATCTTGAGGACAATGTCCAATACAAGCCCCAAGACCATCACAAAAAATATCGCTAATTAATCTTGCTTTTCCATCGATAATTTGAATAGCTCCTTCAGGACAATTTGGAATACAAACTCCACATCCATTACATTTATCTTCATCAATTTTTATTATTTTTCTTTTCAGCATAAAATTTACCTATGCAACTAGTTTTAAATTTTTGAGATCATTTTCAATAGTAGTATTTGGTTTAATGTTAAAGTTTTCTACTAAAACATTCAAAACATTCTTTGATACAAAAGCAGGTATTTTTGGACCAAGAATAATATTTTTTACACCAAGAGACAATAAAGCCAATAAAACTAAAAACGCCTTTTGTTCATACCATGCTATATTGTAAATAATTGGTAGGTCATTAATATCAACTTTTAATATCTCTGACAATTTCTTTGCTATAACGACCAACGAATACGAATCATTACATTGACCCGCATCAATTACTCTTGGTATTCCACCAATATCCCCCAATTTCAATTTATTATACCGATATTTTGCACAACCTGCAGTAAGAATTACTGAATCACTTGGTAATCTCTTTGCAAATTCAGTATAATAATCTCTTTCCTTATGACGTCCATCACATCCTGCCATAACAACAAATTGTTTGATGTCACCAGATTTTATTGCATTTAAAATTTTATCTGCAGAGTTTATCAAAGTGTTATGAGCAAAACCAATTGTAATATTCCCCTCCTCAAGTTTTTCGGGGGATTTACATTTTTTTGCATGATTAATAATTGAAGAAAAATCTTTCTGTTTACCCTTTGTTCGTTCAGGAATATATTTTAAATCTTCAAAACCAACAACGCCTGTTAAATACACTCTATCCTTATAAGATTCTTTTGGAGGAACTAAACAATTTGATGTCAAAAGAATTGGCCCATTAAATTTATCAAATTCATCCTTTTGTTTCCACCATGAATTACCATAATTTCCAATAAAATGTTTATATTTTTTAAAATATGGATAAGCATTTGAAGGTAACATTTCACCATGAGTATAAACATCTACACCAGTTCCTTCAGTTTGATAAAGTAATTCTTCAAGATCCTTTAGATCATGACCACTAATTAATATACCCGGATTATTTCCTACCCCAATATTAACATTAGTTGGTTCAGGATGACCATATGACGAGGTATTAGCATCATCTAATAATGCCATTGTTTTTATACCATATTCTCCACATTTAAGCACAAGACTCGTTAATTCATCTGCCGATAAATTTTTAATTGTAGCTGATAAACCTTCCTGCATAAAATCAAAAATTTCTTGATCTTTTTTACCCAGTTCATATGCATGATGTATATAAGCCGCCATTCCTTTTAAACCATATGTTAAAAGTTGTCGAAGTGATCTAATATCCTCATTATCTGTTGATAAAACTCCAACTTCTCTTGCTTTTTTTAATATATCTTCATCATCTTTTGGAGTCCATGTAACTGCATCATAATCATGATTTATTGATATTTCATTATTAATTTCATCTCTTAATTTTATTGCTTCTTTAATTTTATTTAAAAAATATGTTTTATTAAAATTAGTATTAGTTATTGTTGAAAATAATTCATTTGCAATAAATATATCCGCTTTTTCATTTTTTATGCCAAGTTTTTTTGCCTCAATATTACTGATTGATATTCCTTTTAATACATATATTAGCATATCTTGTAAGATTGCAACTTCATCTTTTTTTCCACATACTCCTGCAACTGTACATCCTTCACCTTTATTTGTTTCTTCACATTGATAACAAAACATAATTTTACACCTCAAATTAATATATTTAACTTAAGTATCTTTTTTATACCAAATATGTAATATGTAGTTAAGTATTTATAGTTATTAGTTTCTATATAGATACCATGGATGAAGATTGTACAGTATATAAAACAATGGAGTATCTCTCAAAAAAATGGTCACTAATAATCTTATTAGAGATATATAGAGGAAAATATAACCAAAAAAGATATTCAGAAATAAAAAATAAAATTCCAAACATATCACCAAAAATATTATCATCAAGATTAAAAGAATTAGAAAAGGAGGGGATTATTAATAAAAAAATCGATACATCCACTTTTCCAGTCAAATGTGAATATTCACTAACAGGGAGTGGAGAGGATATTATCAATATTATAAAAAATATAAAAAATTGGTCATTAAAGTGGAAAATAAAGAATCAGATATGTGAAGAAAAAAATTGTAAAGATTGTGATTTATAATCTAAGATTTCCACAATCCATGCATATTACAATATTCTCTTGCACTAACATTATCTGCTTCAATTAAAAATTCTGCCTCAGGTTTATCTCCGGGTTTTAAAAATTTTCTATATGCAACACCATCAGCTATTACTTGAATCCATTCTATATAATGCTCATCAGTCATTGGATGATCCTGATTTTGTCCAATTTTTACTAAAATTCCACTCATAGTTTTTTCAATATATGGAACATGTTTTTCAACAGATGAATCATCATTTTTTTCTTCAAGAAGTTTCATTTCTTCATTACAACACACTAGAGATCCACCTCCAGTATGAAGAACCTCAACTATATTCCCACAAATTTCACATTTGTATATTTCTCTTAATTTAGTCATATTATCATCCCTCTATTTCTTTTTATTTTTATAATCTTTAATTGCCTCTTGTAGGGCATCTGCAGCAAGATTTGAACAATGCATTTTTTGTGGAGGTAAACCATCTAATTCATTTGCAACATCATTTCTTGTAATTTTAAATGCTTCATCAACGTGTTTTCCTTTTGCTAACTCAGTAATCATACTGCTTGTAGCAATTGCAGATCCACACCCAAATGTTTTAAATTTAATATCTGTAATTATATCATCTTTTATTTTGATATAAATCTCCATTAAATCCCCACAAACAGGATTTCCTACTTTTCCATATCCATCTGGATTCTCTATTACACCAACATTTCTTGGATTTGTAAAATGCTCCATTACTTTCTTACTATAACCAACATTTGCCATTTTCTATAACCTCATTAATTATCTTAAAGTGGTGAAAGTTTTCTTAATCTTTCAACAGTATCATTAACAGCTTTTACTATTAAAGGAATTTGATCAATATTATTTGATTTTCCTAACGTCATAACCATTGATCCATGTGCTTCTTCATGTTTTAATCCAATTTCTAAAAGGACGTGTGATGGTTCAAGTGTTTTATGAGAACATGCTGAACCTGTTGCAATTTGAATATTATACATATCCATATTTAGTAAAATGCTTTCTCCTTCAATATTATTAAAAATAAAACTAACATGTCCCGGTAAACGTTTTTTAGGATGACCTGTTAAAAATGCACGATCTATCTTTGAAATTTCTTTTATTAATTTATTTCTAATAATAGTTAATCTCTCTGATTCGCTTTTTATTTCATTTTTTATAATTTTTGATGCTTCACCCATTCCAGCAATTGAAAATATATTCTCTGTTCCTGATTTTATACCTCTCTCTTGTCCGCCGCCAGGCATAATTGATTGTAATTTAACTCCAGGTTTTATATAAAGAATTCCAGCTCCTCTTGGCCCATAGATATCGTTTGATGAAAAGGTTAGTAAATCAATATCATCTCTTTGAACATCAACTGGTAAATAACCTATTGCTGCAGAAGCATCAACATGTAAATATTTTCCTTTATCATGTACAATTTCACTTATCTTTTTGATTGGTTGAATTGTACCAATTTCATTATTTGCATACATTATTGAGGTAACTATTGTCTTTTTAGATAATAATTCATTTAGTTTATCATAATTAATAAAACCAAAATTATCTACTGGAATTTGATTATATGTCCATCCATTTTTTTGTAAATCTTTCATTGGATTTATTACAGACATGTGTTCAATCGAACTTGAAATAATTTCTTTACCATCATTTAAATTTCTAATTGCAGTTCCTCTTATAGCAATATTATTTGATTCTGTTGCATTGTCTGTAAATATTATATTTTTTGAATTTTCAGCATTAATGAAAAATCTAATTTTTTCACGTGCTTCCTCCAAAGCTTTTTGCGACTCAAGACCTAAATTATAGAGAGATGAGGGATTACCATATTTTTTCATAAGATATGGTTTCGCAAAATTAAAAACCTCTTTAAGAACTGGTCTTGAAGAAGCATGATCAAGATATATCCTCTTATTTTTCATTTAAAACCACATTGTTGCTCCCGCATCTAATGCAAGATCATTTAATGTACCAGCACCAACAATCTTCAAACCAGGTATTAAATCAACTTTATCCCACCCAAGCATTTGCTTTGATGCCTCACAAACATAAATTACAATACCCATATCAAGAGTTTTATCAATCATTTCTTTCAAATTTGGGAAATTTCCTAACTTAATTTTTTTAGCCTCTCCCATTCTTAGGAGTTTTAGCGAAGTTCCAAGATAATATACAATTGGTTTTATATCCATCATTTTTGCAGTTTGAGCCAATATCAATGGAGAATATTGTTTCTCAACATCATCTGTAGTCTGAACATATAAAATTGAATTTTCATCTTTCATTTTACAACCTCATTATCATTTATTTTTTTTAATGATGAATGTAAGAATATTTCCTTTTTTTTCAAATTTTAATAGATTATGTCCCGTTCTTTTTGCCCATCTTTTAATATCTTCCTCAGCAGCGGGATCATCAGCTTCAATTTTTAAAATTTGACCAATTTCAATATCATCAATACCTTCTTTTGTCATTGCAATTGGCATTGGACAAAAATACCCAACACAGTCAATTTCTTTATTAATTTTCAATTCTTTATTCAGATTAACCCCTCTTTTGCTTTTACCCGCCTAAAAAATCCAATTCATACCAATAACCTGTTTTACTTAAATGATCGAATTCTTCTTGAAGAATTGAATAATGATTTTTTTCCTGCTCAATTATTTCATTTATAATTTGACGAATGTCTTCTTCTTTCGTTTTTTCTTTTATCTTCCCATAATATTCTATAGCATCTTTTTCGCTATCCATTGCTATTTTAATTGCATCTAATTCATTTGTATCAGGATTTACGCCTTCGATTTGTTTTAAATCTTTTGGAAATATATCAATATCAGCATATTTTTTACTTGAATTTACTAGGTTTTCCCATTCTGATTTCTCAATTTTATCTTCAAATAATTTTTGAAAAACTTTAAGATGTAATTGCTCATCATTTGCTAGACTTTCAAATATCTCCTTTCCCATGTCGCTGGATGTTTGTACTGATGCTTTTTTATAGAATGCATATCCATCTTTTTCCATTTGAATTGCTGTTTTTATTGAATTTTTTACTTCATCTTCTATCATTTTAACTCCTCAAACTAGTTCTTAATAATTTTCGGTCCATATTTCAAAATAAGCTCTTGGATGTTTACATACAGGACAACAATCAATTGCTTCTATTCCCTCATGAATATATCCACAATTTATACATTTCCAATATATTTTTCCATCTCTTTTGAAAACCTTTCCTTCTTCAATATTTTTTAATAGTTTTTTATATCGATTTTCATGTTTTTCTTCTACTTTTGCTATGCCTTCAAACATTTCAGCAATTTCATTAAATCCTTCTTCGTATGCCTCTTTTGCCATTGTAGGATACATATCTGTCCATTCATAGTTTTCACCCTTTGCAGCTTCTTTTAGATTTTTAATAGTATTCCCAATACCATTTAGTTTTCTAAAATGTAATTTTGCATGTTCTTTCTCATTTTCAGCTGTTTCAAGAAAAAATGCTGAAATTTGTTCATATCCTTCCTTTTTTGCAATTTTTGCAAAATATGTATATTTATTTCTTGCTTGGGATTCTCCTGCAAAAGCATCCCATAAATTTTTCTCTGTTTTTGTTCCTTTTAAATCTTTCATTTTTTAACACCTCGATTATAAATTGAAATTTTATTTATGGGCCAATATGCATCATTGGCCAATATACATCTGCTTCTTCAAATCTCTCCATACTTTCTTTTTCAATTTCAATTAATTTGTAATGTCCAAGTTCCATATCTGAAAAATATTTCAAAGTATGATTAATTTTTGTTCCATCTTCAAATCTATCGGCAAAAGATTTATAGAAATCTTGTGCAGCTTTCTCTGCTTGCATTGCACTCATAAAAATTTTACTAAGAGGTATATTTTCATCATCTATTATTATCTCAGGTAAAGGAACTGGAGTTTCTTTTGGAAGATTAATTTTTTTATCTGGAAAATGATTTCGATATTCATCTTCAATAAAATTCTTATGTTTTTCTTCTTCTTTTGCTAAAAATTCTAGTTTATCTTGTAACAAACCATTCTGAATCTTTTTTGCTAAATTCGAATATAATTTGTTGCTTTCAATCTCACTTTTTATGGCAGTTAGAAATAAATCTTCGAGATTGTATTCACTTAAATTCATTATTTTCTCCCCTTAATTTTTTTCTTTAACAGGTGGATTATATACTCTTATTGATAATTCTTTATCAATCATAAATAATCCATTTCCTTTTGATCCGGCAAGTTCAAGTTTTGATATTATATCGTTATCATTTCCTTCTTCTTCTATTTGTTCTGTTACAAACCATTGTAAAAATATTTGTGTAGCATGATCTTTTTCATTTATAGAAAGGTCAACAAGTTCATTGATACATTTTGTTATGAATTGTTCATGTTTTAATGTTTTTTGAAACATATCCATTGGATTTTTAAAATCTGATAAAGGTTCATCTATCGCCATTAATTTTACCTTTCCACCCTGACTATTTACATAATCATATATTTTCATTGCATGTTCCATTTCCTCATTATATTGTACCATGAACCAATTCGCAAATCCTGTAAGTCCAATCGAATTACTATGTGATGACATTGACATATAGAGATAAGCAGAATACATTTCTCTATTTATCTGTTCATTTAATTCTTTTTCCATTTTTTTACTTAACATTTTTTTTTACCTCTTTTATTTTATTCTTTTCATAGGTTTACCACAACAGTATGGTATTGAACTTGGTTCTTCATCAAACTCAATTATACCGCAGGAACATTCATCTCCTGAACATTCACATTCATATTGAACAGGCTTACCTAGATTATCACAACCACAACTTTCACACATATAATTTTTCACCTCTTATTTTTTCAAATAATTTCCTAATGTATTTCCAATATTTTTTATTTCCTTCAAATCATTTTCATCTGGAATATAGTTAATATTTACACTTTTAACTGGAATTTCCCATGAAAGATCATTAATTATTTTTTCAATTTCACCAACAGCTTGACCGCCCCAACCATATGATCCAAAAACAAATCCAATTTTATTCCTTGGTCTTAAACCCTTCATATATGATAAAAAACCACCCATTGTAGGTAATAAACCATTATTTAAAGTTGGAGAGCCAAATAATATTAATTTGGAAGTCATAATTTCTGACATAATATCAGAAAAATGAGAGGTTTTTAAATTTCTTAATGAGACATTCAAGCCAGTTTCATTTATCCCTTCTCTCAAAGAATAAGCAATTTTTTCAGTTGAACCCCACATTGTATCGTATATGATTAGTGCTCTATTTTCTGATTCATGTTTTGACCATTTTTTATATTCTTTAATAATATTATTAATATTATTCTTCCAGATTATACCATGGCTTGGCGCAATCATTTTTATATCCAAATTTTCAATTGTAGAAAGAGCTTTTTCAACCTGAGACCCATAAGGCATCACAATATTTGCATAATATTTCGCAGCTTCCTCTTTTAAAATACCCCATTCAACTTCATTATCAAATCTTTCTGAACTTGCAATATGTTGTCCAAAAGAATCATTCGATAATAATAATTTATCCTCTTTAATATAAGTGACCATTGAATCTGGCCAATGAACCATAGGGATATGTACAAAAGTAAGATTTCTTTTTCCAATATTTAATGTATCACCTGATTCAACCACTTTCAAATTTAGATTTTTTTTGTAATGTTTTTTTAATCCTTTCTCACCTCGTGTAGAAGTAATAATTGTAGCATTTGGACATAATTCTGTCATTTCAGTTAAAGATCCAGAGTGATCCATTTCAACATGATTTGATACTATATATTCAATTTTTTTAGGATTTATTATTTCTTTTATTCTTGAGAGCATTTCACCCTTAAATTTTGGTTTTACAGTATCGATTAAGGTTATTTTTTCATCTATAATTAGATAAGCATTATATGTTGTTCCTCTATTTGTTGAATATCCATGAAAATTTCGAATATCCCAGTCAATCCCGCCAACCCAAAATATATTTGGTTTTAGCTCAATTTTTTCCATTTAATTTTTTACTCCTTTTCAAATTGGTCTTTTGATGCACCGCATATTGGACATACCCAATCTTTAGGTAGATCTTCAAATTTTGTTTCGGGTTTTATTCCACTTTCTGGATCTCCTTTAGCGGGATCATAAACATATCCGCATACATTACAAACATATTTTTCCATTTTCTTTTCCTCCATATTATTTATTTTTTTATCTAAAATTTTATTATAAGTGGGAGCATTTTTTGGAGATTTTCCGCCTTTACATTCATGATAATATTCATATGTCATTACTGGCTTATCAGACAATATATCGGCATCTTTTACTTCTCCAATAAAAATTGTATGTGTTGACATATCAATACTATTCAATACTTTAACTTCAATAAAAGCAGTTGAATTATCTAATATTATTGGTATTTTATTTTTAGATAATTTATAGTCAACTTCATTAAATTTATTAATATCTTTACCAGATTTAAAGCCAAAATTTCCAATAAAACTCATTGGTGTTTCTTCTGATAATACTGATATTGTAAAAAATTTACTTTTAGAAATATATTTATGTGTTAAATTATTTTTATTTATACTTATTGCAATAGTTGGTGGCTGCGATGTAACTTGAAATATTGCGTTTGCAATCTGCCCATTAATTTTCTCATTTTCTTTGGAACAGATTATATATAGACCATATGAAATTTTATGTAATGATTTAAGATTCATGTTTATCAATTTCCTTTTCTAAACATTCTTTACATTTACCTTTGAAATAGCCATGAACTTCCTCAATTTTATGTCCAATTTCTAATGTTTTTTTAATATTTGGACAAGTGATTTCAATATCTATTATCCTCCCACATTTTTTACACATGAAATGATGATGCATTTCATTGATAATATCATATCTTGACTCTAATCCAGTGATAGAAATCGAGTTAATAATATTATGTTTATTAAGTATTTCTAATGAATTATAAACCGTCGTTTTTGATAAAGAGGGATTATTTTTTTTTAAATCTGTATAAATTTGATATGCTGTTGGATGGTTCCTATGCTTATCTAAATATCTTAAAATTTCAAGTCTTTGAGGTGTTATTTGTATGGATTTATTTTTTAGTAAATTGACATATTTTTCAAACATCATATCACAATATCTAAAATGATAACTAATTTGTAATGATTATAATTTTATAATGAATACAAATTAAGGTATAAATATTTTTCCATCATAATTAACGAATTTGTAAACAATTAATTATCAGATAATACGAATAGCTAAAAATATTAATGATAAATCGATACACGAATTGTGAATAAAAATGGATAACTCTACATGTCCTCTTGATTATCGCTATGGAAGAAAAGAATTAAAAGAAATTTTTGGTGAAACTAAAAGACTTCAATACTTATTAGATGTTGAATCTGCTCTAGCAAGAGCACATGCAAAAGTTGGGAATATTCCAAAAAAAGCAGCGGATGAGATTACAAAAAAAGCTACAATAGATTATGTTAAAATAAATAGAGTAAACGAAATAGAATTAGAAACAAAACACGACATAATGGCTGTAACAAAGGCTCTATCGGAAGTTTGTGAAGGAGAGGCAGGAAAATATATACATTTAGGAGCAACAAGTTATGATATTGTCGATACTGCAAATGCATTACAATTTTCAGAATCAACAACATACATCCAAAAAGGTTTGAAAGAACTAAGATCAAACTTAGTAAAACTCTCAAAGCAACATAAAAAAACTGTAATGCTTGGAAGAACACACGGCCAACATACAATACCAATTACTTTTGGTTTGAAGATGGCGGGATATGCAATGGAAATTGAAAGACACTTAGAACGTCTATTTGAATGTAAAAGCAGATTACTAATTGGAAAACTATCCGGCGCAGTAGGAACAGGAGCAGCATTAGGTGAAAATGCATTAATAATCCAACAAGAAATGCTAAATGAACTAAAACTTGGAATAGAAGATGTTTCAACACAAATAGTATGCAGAGATAGATATAATGAATTATTATGTATTTTAGCTAATATATCAACAAGCATGGAAAAATTTGCCACTGAAATTAGAAATCTTCAAAGAGATGAAATATCAGAAGTGGCTGAAGCATTTGAAGCAAAAAAACAAGTAGGTTCATCAACTATGCCTCATAAAAGAAATCCAATTACGTCAGAACAAATTTGTGGATTATCCCGTATAGTTAGAAGTTTAATAATACCTGCTTTTGAAAATTCTATTCAATGGCATGAAAGAGATTTATGTAATTCATCAAGTGAGAGATTTATCATACCTCATTCAATTATATTAACAGATTGGATAGTGTATCAAACAAATTCAGTATTTAAAAACCTTAAAATATTTCCAGAGAAAATGAAAAAAAACATGGCAATATCAAAAGGGTTACCAATGGCAGAATCAATGATGACTACCCTTATAAAAAAAGGAATGGGACGTGGAGATGCTCATGAATTGATGAGAAAAATATCATTAAAAGCAGTTAAATTAGAAAAAACATTAAAAGAAGTATTTATAAATGAGAATAAAAAATTAAAACTCCTTAACAATAATGAAATAGAATACGCATTAAATCCAGAAAATTATCTTGGAGTGACTGAAAAAATAATTGATAGAGTAATAAAAAAACTTGATAGATGATAAAATGAATTTTATTGAAAAAATAACGTCAAATACAGAAGAAACTATAACTATTGAAGAATTGAAAAATGTTTTAAATAAACCAAAACCTAAAGCATACATAGGATTTGAACCATCAGGTTCAGTTCATCTTGGTTGGAAAATATGTACAAATAAAATAAAGGATTTTCTAGAATGTGGATTCGATTTTATAATATTACTTGCTGATTGGCATGCCTATATAAATGATAAACTAAACGGCGACATCGATAAAATTCAACTCTGTGGTAAATATATGGAAGACTGTTTCGCTGCAATGGGTATAAATAAAAATGAAGTGAAATTTGTCTACGCTAGTGATTATATTGGAGATCCAAATTATTGGGAATTAGTATTAAAAACTTCAAAAGCAACTTCTGTAGCAAGAGTAAAACGTGCAATGGATATTATGGGAAGAGATGCCGAAGAAGCTGAGAAAGATCTTTCAAAACTATTTTATCCAGCAATGCAAGTTTCCGACATATTCTATTTAAAATTAGATGTTGCATATGGCGGAACGGATCAAAGGCATGCTCATATGCTTGCAAGAGATGTCTCAAAAAAACTTGGAATCACCCCACCTGTTGCAATCCATACCCCATTACTAACAAGCCTTCAAGCAGGTGGGAGAATGGATCCAATAGAATCAAAAATGAGTAAAAGCAAGCCAGATTCAATGATATCAATTCATGATTCATCTGAAGAAGTAAAAAATAAAATAAAAAAGGCGTTTTGTCCGGAAAAACAAAACATAGGAAACCCAATTCTTGAAATATGTAAATATATAATATTTCCAGAATTAAAAAAAGAATCATTTATAATTGAGAGACCAGAAAAATATGGAGGTAATCTTGAATTTAAATCATTTGAAGAATTAGAAAATAAATATTTACAAGGATTACATCCTCTTGATTTAAAAAATTCTACAATAAATTATATAAATAATATTTTAGAGCCCGTTAGAAAATATTTTGATGATAATCCTCATAACTATAATAAAATTAAAGAAGTTGGAATCATATAATAAAGAAAAAAGATCGGTTTTAATTAAAGAGAGAGTATACATCAATTGTTTCACAATCATACTTTCGACTTGTAACTATCTGACTTTTCAATTCACTTTTTTTTAAATAATCATTTAATTTAGTCCTATTTGAAAGTGAACTAAATACAAAGTATGCTCGACCTTTTTTTCTAAGATATCTATTTACTTCAATAATGAATCTTATAATAAATTTTAAACCATCAATTCCACCATTCGTTGCAATATCTATCCAATCATGTTTTTCAATAATATCCTTTTTATCTATTGGTAAATAAGGTGGATTAAAGATAATTACATCAAATTTTTCATTCTTCTTTAAAACAGAAAAAAGATCCCCTAATCTAACATCTATTGATCCTTTCAAATTTGATTTATTTACATTAAAATTTTCTTTTACAAGATCAACTGCATAAGGATTAATATCACTACAAATCACATTTGCCCCTAATCTTGCACATTCTAAAGCAATTAATCCACATCCTGTTCCAATTTCAAAAACATTTTCTTTATTATTAACTCTAATTGATTCTATTAACTGAAATGAATCCTCTGCAGGATCATAGACTTCATTATGAAGTTTTATTTTGATATCATTGAAAGAAAAGAACTTTCGATTAATGAATAAATCACCTAATTTAAATTATTGATTAATGAGTAAAGATTAAGAAGAAAAATATTTAATAATTTATCTCTCAATTTCAAATGCGATATTTAATTCTGCTCTATATTGAACTACTTCATCATCAACAATTTTCATATCAAATTTTCTTACTTCCGCTCTTCGAATATTTTTAACAGTCTTCGCTACTTCAATTACACCATTTTTTGATGCGTCACTAAAAGATTTTGTAGATGTTCCAACTATATCTATTATCTTGTATATTCCCATTTTTTAAAACACCTCTATATGTTAAATGTAATTTATCATACTTATTTTTTATTATTATAAATTTATTATTACAAAAAATTCTAAAATGTAATTGCATTCTCTATTTATATGATTCAAGAATTTCTATCAGTTTTTATTCCATTAATAATAATCGTGAATCCTTCATCAACATTAGCACTATTTTCTGCTATAACCCACAAATACTCTAAAAAAGAAAGAAAAATTACAGCAAAAAATGCAGTTTTTTATGCATCAATATTATTAATTATTTTTGCATTTGCAGGAGCTAGTATACTTGATTATCTAAATATTGAAATTTATTCACTCAGAATCGCGGGTGGAATTTTACTATCTTTTGTAGGTCTTGACATGGTAAGACGAGGAGAACAATTTGGTGAAAGTCAACCTGGAAAAGAACAAAAAGTAGATTATGCTCTTGTGCCTCTTGCAATGCCCTCACTTTCAGGACCAGGCGCAATAACTATAACAATTGTAAGCATGAAATCCCTTACAATAAATATTCCTTGGTTTTATGCAATAATAATTGCTATTATATCAATTTTAATTACTATGATAATAACCTATTTAATTTTCATGAGTTCTGGATTAATAATAAAAATCCTAGGTAAAAAAGGAATGGATGCTTTTACAAGGGTTATGGGATTATTAACAGTTGCAATTGCAGTTCAATTTGCACTTACCGGAATTGCTGATTGGGTCACTAGTATTAACATATAGTAAAAAATATATCTTATTTGAGTTTTTTTTAAATTATTGATTTATTATATCCCCCATCAACCTGAGTAATATTACCAGTTATATAACTCGCTTTTTCTGAAGCATAAAACAACACTAAATTAGCAATTTCATCTGGATTAGCAAGTCTACCAATTGGAATCTTTTCTTCCCATTGTCGTATGATCTCTTTATATTTATTTCCTGATTTTAATGCAATTGCTTTAGCTAATTCAATAACTCTATCCGTTAATGTATATCCTGGACAAACAGCATTCACAGTTATACCATATTCTGCAAGTTCATTTGAAAGAGTTTTAGTAAATCCATGAATACCCGATCTTAATGAATTTGATAAAATCAGGTTATCTATTGGTTGTTTAGCTGCAATTGAAGTCATATTAATTATTCTACCCCAACCTTGTTGTTTCATTATTGGTATTACCTCATAACTACAATTTATTGTACTCATTAAAAGTTGATTAATAGCATTTTGCCAATGTTTTTCAGTAGTATCAATAAATTTAATTGGAGGAGGACCTCCTGTGTTATTAACTAAAATATCAATTTTACCAAATTTTTTTATTGTTTTATTAACCATTTTTTTAATATCATCACGTTTTTCAAGATTAGTTTGAATTGGAAAGACTATTGACCCGGTTTTTTCTTCAATTTTTTCTGCAACAATTTTTAAATTATTTATATCCCTTGAACAAATAGTAACATAAGCATTCTCTTCTGAAAAAATTGTTGCTATAGCTTTCCCAATTCCTTTACTAGCCCCCGTTATTAATGCAACTTTATTTTTTAAACCTAAATCCATCTTTAATTCTCCAAATAAAAAATTTATATTAAATTAGATTTTTTATTTAAATAGTTTTTATTTAATTGATATTATTTTGATGGATTTTTCATTTTTTTCATTAATGATTTGAAAAGATGTATACCCAAAATAAATGAAAAGATCCCATCAAATAATGCAATATATAACAGATTTATTTTAATTAAATATGCCTCTAGAAATACGAGGAGAATAAAGAGAAATAGTACTATTACCTCTTTAAAAAGTAATTTAAATCCAATCATTAACTACAATATTAATTATATTATATTATAGTTTATTAATTAAATATTAATTTTTTTTTATTAATGATTTGAAACATGGGAAAAATTCTTCAAGTTTTTCCAATTTAGATATAATTAAACCTAAATCATTTTTTTCCATACAGTATAGATCCTCCATTTAAGTTGAATATAATATTATTTATTATTTTTCCACCTGCTTAATATAATATATTTGTAAAAACTAATATTTATAATTATTTATAATTTAAATTTTTAATTATATTAATTATCGGCAATAAATTATAATATAATGATAAATATAATAAAGGTTTAATTCTATTTTGTGGAATTCGAATCTTTAAAAAATGGGGGAGCCAAGATTATGGAGAAATGGAAAAAAATTGGTACTTATTTTGATATGACTGTTGAAGAAAAAGGAAAAAATAGAAGACTCATAGATTGTACTGGTAAAATTATTACAGAATTTAACTTTGATTGAAAAATAAATATTCTCCAAACAAGTTTTTTTTAATGATAATATATTTTATTTTCATACCAAAAAATTATTATTTAAGGTATTTATTGAAAATAATGGTGTGAATGGCTAAATTAATTTGGAATAGATGTCCAAAACATAGAATGGATATGATAAGAGAGCATGATGCAGAATTACGGCCTTTTTATTATTGTCCAATATGTGGTTTCTACAGGTATTATGAAGGAAATGAGGGATATGATAATAGTTTAATATCAAAAGAAAAAAACGAATTCAATTCATTTATAAAAATAAATGGAAATGGCCCACTATGCCCTCAGTGTAAGGGCAATTATTTAGCTCCCTTCGAACAGGATGGATGGTATTGTTCCAGATGTAAATATAGAAGTTAATAAACAAACGTATGAGATAAACCTCATTTTTCATATCTATATTTAATTAACATAAAGAATTATCAAAATTAATTGAAATAAATCAAAATGATGTTTGCAAATTTCTAATAAAAAAAAATAATCATATTATAGAATTTAATTATAAAGAAAAAATTCAAAACATTCTAATTTTAAAAAATAGAATTATAAATGATTAATTCATCCTAGTAAGTAGATTAGGGAGAAAAGATATTTTGAAAAAGGATTCTATAATAATTCTATTTTTATCATTACTGATAATATGTTATCTAAGAAAGAAACCTAAAGAGAAATTTAGAAAAACAATAGAGTTAATCGATGAGAAAACAAATGAAACAATTAGAATAATTCGTTTTAAAAATCCAAAAGATTTTGATTCATTTTTAGAAGATTTCAGATTAATGAGATACCCTGGTTATAGTTGGAGATATGGAGATAAAACTAAAAAACAGTGATTTAATGGAGATTTTTCTATGAAAATTGGGGAATTTACAGAAAAACAGGTACTTGATCTGGCAGAAGAAGCATATGAAAAAGGAGATGTAGAATTTGAGATCATTCCAGATAAATGTGCTTTAATTGTCATTGATATGCAAAATGAGTTTGTAAAACCACTTTGGACGCCTTATTGGGTTCCAGAAGCAACAAGACAAGTTCCCCGAATTAAAAAATTAATAAATCACTCTCGAGAAAAAAATATACCTGTTATATATACTGTTTATTCCAAAACTCATAATTTTCTTGATCGCCCAAAAACACTACCGCTAATGCCATGTAGATTCCCAGACATTGATATCGATCTATCATCCTTTTTTATTAAAGGTGAAGTATGGCATGAAATTAAACCAATAAATAATGAAATCATAATTCATAAACCATCATATGGTGCATTTTATGATACCCCTTTAGAAACCATACTAAAAAATATGGGTAAGGATACTGTTATTATTTGTGGAACATTAACTAATTATTGCTGCTCCACAACAGCTCGACAAGCATTTGAAAGAAGTTTTAAGGTAATTTTTGGAGGAGATGTAACCTCATCACATTTTATAGATCTACATGAAGCAGAATTAAAAATTTTAAGAAGGGGTTTTGCTAAGATTTTATCTTTTGAAGAGATTATTAATAAATTATGATTTAGGATAATAACTTGATTTCGTAAATAAAAAAAAATATCAATGTGAGGCTAAAAAATGATTTGTTTAAAATGTGGTAGTGATACCTTTATTAAAATTGATGAAGGTTTAAAATGTGAAAATTGCGGATATGTTATTTAAAAAAGAATAATTCAGAGTAAGTATATGTCGAATGAAAGAAAAATTAATATTTTTGGCCCCTGTTCCGTCAAGACGATTAGGACAAAGTTTAGGCATCAATAATATTCCGCCAAAAAACTGTACATATTCTTGTATATATTGTCAAATTGGAAGAACATATAATACTACATTTCGAAGAAAGTCATTCTACAAACCAGAAGAAATAAAGGATGTTGTTGAAAAAAAAATAATATGTTTAAATAGTAATTTAAAAACTTATCAGAAGCGCTCAGACGATTTCTGATTAAATAGAATATTTATTAATAAAAAAAGAAAGATAGTTTTAATGATTTATATCTTTTAACATATGTTAAGCATAGATTTATTATATGAATTTTTGTTATCGGAATTTAGATTAGTTTCAATATTTACTAAATAATTTTTGAAATTTTAAGTGATAATGAATGATAAAAAAAACTATTGGTGAAATTTTAGAAGAAACTGTAACTTTATTTCCCGATAATGATGCTTTAGTATATAAAAATCGTAATTTAAAATTATCTTATTTTGAATTTAATGAATATTGTAATAATTTAGCGAAGAGTTTAATGGATTTTGGAGTTAAACGTGGAGATCATATAGCTGTATGGGCTAACAACATTCCAGAATGGATCTTTTTACAATTTGCATCTGCTAAAATTGGAGCTGTGCTTGTTACTGTTAATACTTATTATAAATCTTTTGAATTTGAGTATTTACTTAAACAATCCGATGCTAAAATGCTTTTTCTTACAAATGGATTTAAGGATGTAAATTATATTAAAATGGTAAATAAAATTATTCCAAAATTAAATGATTTTATAAATTGTTATATTAACTCGGATAAATTTCCTTTTTTAAGAAATATTGTGTTTTTAGGTGATGAAAAACATGATGGTATGATTAATTTTCAAGATCTTTTATCATTAGGAAAAAATGTCTCTGATGAAGAATTTGAAAAAAGAACAACATCTTTACATTATAATGACACAATTAATATACAATATACATCAGGTACTACTGGATTTCCGAAAGGGGTAATGCTTAGTCATTATAATATTATAAATAATGCTTATTTTGTTGGAAAAACAATGGGGTTGACATATCTTGATAAGATGTGTATACCTGTACCATTTTTTCATTGTTTTGGGTGTGTTTTATCAACTCTTAATTGCGTTATTCATGGGTCTACTATGGTACCGATAGAAGTTTTCGATGCTGAAAAAGTATTAATAACTGTTGAAAAAGAGAAATGTACAGTCTTACAGGGAGTTCCTACAATGTTTATCTCTGAGTTAAACCATCCTAATTTTAATAAGTATAATCTAAAATCTTTAAGAACTGGTATAATGGCAGGGTCCTCCTGTCCAATTGAGGTAATGGTCAATACTATGAGTAAAATGAATTTAAAGGAGATAACTATATGTTATGGTCTTACAGAGACATCACCTGTTCTTACACAAACAAACCGTTATGATCCTATTGCAAAAAGAGTTGAAACTGTTGGTAAATCTCTTCCAAATATGGATATTAAAATTGTTGATCCAAAAACAGGTGTTGAATTGCCGTATGATACGCCTGGGGAATTGATTGCTAAAGGATATAGTATTATGATTGGTTATTATAAAATGCCAAATGAGACAAATGAGGTTATTAGAAATGGTTGGATTTATACTAAGGATTTAGCAAAAGTGGATGAGGCGGGTTATTTTACAATTCTTGGTAGAATTGATGATATGATTATCAGGGGAGGCGAGAATGTTTACCCACGTGAAATTGAGGAATTTCTTTTTACCAATGAAAAAATTGAGGATGTATCAATTGTAGGTGTTCCAAGTGAAAAATATGGTGAAGAAATTTGTGCTTTTATTAAACCAACAAAAGAGACTATATTAACAGAAGATGAAATTCATGATTATTGTAAAGACGGTATTTCTCGTTTTAAAATACCTAAATATATTATATTTAAGGATTATTTTCCTATGACTGCAAGTGGAAAAATTAAGAAGATTGAATTAAGAAAAATTGCAAAAAAAGAATTTGAAGATAAAGAAAAACATTTAATATGATTTTTTAAAGAAAAAAGAAGGATTTATACTATATAACTAATAAATGATAATATCGGAAGATATTATTAATAAAAAAATTTTTGCTATTCTAATTTTTTTAATATTTATTATATTAATATCTTTAAATCAACAACCTGTAGAAAAATTGAATATAAAAAAGAAAATTATCATAGCCATAATTATGCAAAATTGGCGTTTTTTATGAAAAATATATTTGTTATTTAAGATTAATTACTCCTAATTTCTTCAATTCAAAAAAACATTTAGCACATGCCTTAACATCATATAATGCATTATGTGCATTTTCAAAAGTTGTATTAAATAAAAAGTTATGAAGTTCTGGTAAATTAGGCCATTTATAACCTCCATATCTACCTGGTATTTTACAATGTTTTGTTGAGAATTTCATAGTACATATTTTTGGAGTATTAAAAAAATCGTGGGATATTTTAGATCTTAGAAATTCAGCTCCAATTATTTTTTCATCAAATCCCATATTATGTGCAATAATATAATCAGATTTTTTAATATCAAATGCAAATTCATTTAATATTGGCTTCAACTCCATTCCATTTGATAATGCAATCTCAGTAGTTATTCCATGTATTCTTGAAGTTCTTTCTGGTATTATAAAATTCTGAGGTTTTATAATATAATCTTTTTCAACTATACATTTTTCTAACTTATTAAAAATAAGCCATGAAATCTGAACAAGACGAGGCCAGTTTTCTAAATTTTCGATTGATGCTTTTGGATACTTTGGTAAACCTGTTGTCTCTGTATCAAAAAATAAATACATAAAATCATAATTGTATATGCTATCAATTTTTAAATAAATTTTTAATGTTTGTTCAAAATATAGTAAATAACCTTTATCAATTTAAACAAATGATTAATAGATGGAGATCATATATGAATAATTGGATTTTAATTACAATATTTCTTGGCATAATTGCTGTTACTATTGAAATCATAGTATTTTTTACACTTAAGAAACAGAAGAAAGAAGGAACCTATAGAGATCTTGATTATCGGGCTTTTTTCATATTGGGAATCAGTTTTCTCCCTATGGGAATTATTTTCACAACAACAATAAGTCCAGCATTCATTGGTTTTATTGGTATTGGAGTATGTTATATGGCGATTGGTCTTGCAAATCGAGATAAGTGGGTAAAAAAGGGAGGAATAAAAATGCAAAGCCCCATATTTAGGCTTTGCACATTAATCCATGCTAATACTTGTTTTGCACATTAAATACTACTTTTGCACAATAAATAAAATGGAAAAAACTTCTTATGCAAATAATGTATTATTACACTACAAATGACATTAAAAGATATTGAAAATAATATATCT
>JAHWGJ010000004.1 GCA_020054475.1 Thermoplasmata archaeon
TCCATTCCCTTTGGACCCAATGTTGATTTTACAGCATCCGATATTGCCATTGCTGCCATTATATTATTTGATCTAGCGTCCTTACCTTTTTCCCTTGTTGTTCCTTCGCTTAAAATTATTATTGGTTGTTTTCCATTCATCATTATTATCATACCTCCCTAAATAAATCCAGAAAAATTAGTATGAAATTGCTTGTATAATAACTTTCTCATGAATATTATTTCAACTATAATTTTCCAATTTATAATAAACCATATTTATTGGAAATGTTCATCCATTTATCATAATTTGATTGGCTGAGAGTACCGCCATCTAAATCAGCTAGATCCAATAATCTATGATATTCGATAGAAACATTATATTCCTCAAAAACGGAATCAAATGATAATCCATCACAAATAAAAATAAGTTCATAAGAGCTTAATTTTCCAACGCCTACATATTCTTTATCACTATCAGTAATGATACTTGGTGCTGTAGTTTCAACAAAACAATAACCAGTTCCATTATAGCTGTATTCATATGGACATTTTATTCCAACAGCCCTATGACTATCTTCTTCATATTCAAATATTACAACACTAAAACCAAGTTCTCTTAACATAAATGTTAATAGCACTGATTTTCCAGCACAGACTCCCGTTTGAGTATATACAACTTCATAAGGATATTTCGAATTTAATAAACCTAATTCTAAACCGATATCATCATATGGAATATGTTGAACCATGCTAACTGCAATTCTAAGCTGATCATCCTTATTTTCTGTAAAATTAGATATATAATTTACAAGAGGCATAAGGACTATCTTCTGATGATTTTGATCTAAATCTCTTAAGATAAAATCTTTAGTTGTTGGCGGATCTCCATAATATGTAATAGTTCTGGGAAGCGAAGCTAAATAATCATTAAGACCTTTATATACAATATAATCAACATTGTATGTATTTCCATCATACATAAAACTCATTGTAACTATTTTAGGATTAGTCAATAATTCATCAACTTCAGGTGAAGATACAAATGGAATTATAAAATCCCAAAATCCATCATTATTATTTGATGTATCAGTACATCCACTTAATTGAATAAATAATAAAACAAATAAAATTACAGATATAAATAGAAGTTTTTTCAAATTTTAATACATCCCTAATTAAAAATAAGCAATAATTAATATCTTAAAAACCTAACTAAAATATAAACAATACCATTTATTCTAAATTTGGAACATACTTATTTACAATATAACTTTGATATCACGGCAGATGGAAAATCTGATAAAAGCAATGGACCTGTCAAAAACATTTGAAGGAAAATTATTATTTGAAAATGCATCCTTTAATGTTTTTAAAGATGATTGTATAGGACTTCTTGGTTCAAATGGATGTGGAAAAACCACATTATTCAAAATTATTTTAGGATGGGAGAACCCGAGTACTGGATTAATAAAACGAAAAGATAACCTAAAGATTAGATATTTAGATCAAGTTGCAATTAGTTCAAAAGATAAAACGGTTTATGATTTTTTTATAAGAACCACACAATTAGATTCAATTAGACAAAAAATTAAAGCATATGAAACACAATTAGAAAAACCAGATATCTACAATTCATTGCAATATGAAGAAATATTTGAAAACTTACGAAAACTTCGTATTTCAGCTAATAACTCTTCATGTAATGTACGATGGGAAGCTTCTCAAATTTTATTAAATAAGGTAGGATTAGAAAACCTTTCACCAAAAACAATTGTTGATTCCTTATCTGGGGGGGAACGTCAGAAAATAGCACTAGCAAGCGTACTGACACAACCAAAGGAATGCGACATCTTACTTCTTGATGAACCTACTAATCATTTGGATATAGAAACCATAGAATGGCTTGAAAAACAAATAGTTGATTTCCCAAATGCAGTAATGGTAATTTCTCATGATAGATATTTACTTGATGACCTAGTTGATAAAGTATTTGAAATTCGAGGGGGGGAATTAGAAAAATATAATACAACATTTGCGGAATATGGAAAACTGAGAAAAATCAAGGACCAAATAAAAATTAAAGCCTATAAGAAATCAAAAGCTGAAATAAATCGGCAAAAAACTGTTATTGAAACGATGTCGCGTAGAAATAAATATAATAGACAGATTTCAAGTAAAATTAATAGATTAGCAAAAGAGGAACGTGTAGAAAATCCAATTATTAAATCTTATTTGCTAAAACTCAGATTCGATACTCTTTTTAAATCTGGTAAAAACGTTGCTGAAGGTCAAAATATTGTAAAACGATTTGATGATAAAACAATACTTGATAATGTTAATTTTGAGATTTTTGCTGGACAAAAAATATGTCTAATTGGCGCAAATGGTTGTGGTAAAACAACATTTTTAAAGATTTTAACAGGCGAAGAACAATATGATGATGGTTCTGTTCATATCAGTTCGGGTGTTAGTTGGGGATATTTTGATCAGGGTCATCTTTCTTTAAATCCAAATAATAGTCTTTTTGATGAACTACGAAGAGATCAGAAGAATATCTCAGACAATGATGCTAAAGCATTACTTGGGCAGTTTAATTTTAGAGGAAATATAATTTTTAATAAAGTAAAACAGGTCTCTGGAGGTGAACGAGCTAGATTAGCAATTCTTCGTCTGATTTTACAACCTCATAATTTTCTTATTCTAGATGAGCCAACAAATCATATGGATATGGAATCAAAGACTGCGATTGAAAGTGCTTTAAATTCCTATTCTGGAACAATTATTGCAGTTTCGCATGATCGTAGATTTTTAGATAAGGTTGCTGACACAATTTTTTATATGAATAATAATTCTATTAAAATTTATCGGGGGAATTATACAAATTTTCGTCTTCAAAGACTAAAAGAATTAGAAAATTTATCTGGATCTGATCTTGCTTATCTTTCTACAAAAGGACTTAAAAAATATGTTGTATGTAAATCTTTTACTATATGGAAAACAAAGACCAAACATAAAGTTGGAGATGAAGTTTTTATTGGAGATCATAATGAGGAATTATATGAATGGGTAATTAAAAATAATTTTATAAAATTAGTAGATTAATTCCTTAATAATTATTAAATATATTAGTCTAAATAATTTCATTAGATTATGAGTTTTTTAAAAAATTCAAAAAATATAGATTATATAAGACAATATCTAATGGTATTATTTAATTGAATAAAAAATCAATAGTAAAATTTATATTATTCTCTTTATCTTAATATATCTACGGGGGAATTAAAATTTCTGGAAAAATTTTTATAATTTTTTTTTCAGTGTATTTATTATTCCTACCAATTGATACTTTTAGAACATTTGAAGATAATAATCATGCATGTTGTGGTTTTATTGGAACTGGAACTTGTATAAATGATGGAAAGAGTCTATTATTTAAACATCGATGGTTAGATGAAATTAATCAAAGACCTATTTTTTTTAATGGTACAAACTATACTTTTTGGGGTATAGGGGATGGAGTAAATTCGTTTTGTAGAATGGGTTTAAATGAAAAGGGTTTATCTATTGCTAATTTTGATCCACCAGTTGATGATATTAATGATGATTTGTGGGAATTTATCTCAGATCATTCTAGTAAAAGTGAGGATTATGATATGATGGCGGTTTTAGGTAATTTCTCAAAAGTATCTGATGCAGCATATTGGCTTGCTAATCATGCATCATACCCTTGTCAATGGATAATTATTAGTGCTGAACCTGGCGTTGGTGCTATAGTTGCAATGGACTGTAATTATCATTCTAATATATCTTGGATTAATGATACTTGGGCATCAATTGGAAATAATTGGTTTTGTGAAAATTATCAGGATTCTTGGTATATTAATAGAATAAAATATCTAATTTCTTATAGGATAAAAAATAATCTTATGTATGATCAGTTTCAATCTGATAAAATTGGATTAAGAGATCTTATTAGAACGATTAGTAAGGATCAAAATGCTTCAGATTTAAACTATCCATGGTTTAGTGAGCCAAAACCAGATTTTTATTCAGGTAATTATAATACAGACGGTATTGCAGGGTGGCGGTCATGTCATGCATCTATAGCAGTTATTTCTGGAGATGAGGAATATGGAGGTTTAACTGCGACTGCTTGGATTTCATTTGCGGATACAACACCTTTAGGGATATATTTACCTCTTGGCTCAATATATGTTAAAAATTCAGATGATATATATTTCAGATGGCTTGCTGATAATACTAGAGGTTTACAACAATATACTGATATAAAGAAAAATTATGTAGAAGTTTCTAATCATGTATATGATCGTAGTAGAATGCATGATTTACAGAATTATTCAAATCCTATTGAGAATTTTACTTTTGATGCTTATGAAGAATTTTGGAATGGTTTAAGTTATTCTTTAAGTGATTTAGATATTGAATATCGTTTAAAACATTTCTGCGATATTTTTGCTGAAATTGGGCTAAGATTTTATATTAAAAGTAATTCAATTTCATATAATAAATATGATATTAATTTTGATGGTAAAGTAGGTTTAATTGATTTTTCATTATCCTTTATTCATATATTAAAAAATGAGGATTATTTATGGTATTATGATGTTAATAATGATGATAAAGTAGATTTGAGTGATTTAAAATTAATTTGGCATAATAGAATAATATAATCTATAGTATTGTAATATTTGATATTGAAAAATATCATATTTTGAAGTCTCATATAATTAATAGATAAAATTCTGAAATTAGTTATTTTATTGATTAAAAGAATATTTAATCAATCATAACTGATTTTGGATAAATATCATATAACTTATCTTATTATCTAATAAAAAAGATTTATTAATGATTTTTTAATTAGGGATAATCTAAAGGTGAAACGAATTTTGCTTAAACGAGGATTAAGATTTTTTGTTATATTTTTTATTATGATTTTTCTTATTTCAATTAATTTTGGAATTTCATTATTTGATAATGTGGTAGCTGATACATCTATTATATTTGTAGGTGGATCCGGATCTGATAATTTTAATTCAATCCAGGATGCGGTTAATGATGCTTCAGATGGTGATGAAATTTTTATTTATGAGGGCATCTACAGAGAAAACATAATTATTAATAAATCAATAAAAATTATTGGAGAAAATCAGGCTTCTACAATTATTGATGGTTCAGGTTTAGACGATATTTTTGAGATAATTTCAGATAATGTAATCATATCAAATATTACAATTAGAAATAGTAGTATTAATCCTGAATATGATGAAATAACTTATGCAGGCGCATATATTAAATCTGATTATAATAGTATTATTGATACAATTTTTGTTAATTGCCAGATTGGTTTAATCCTATTAAATTCAACAGGAAATGTTATTGATTCTTGTGAATTCTATAATAATGCAGGGGGTATTAATTTGTTTAATACCTCAAATTCAATTTTAAATAATTGTAGAATTAAAAATCACTATAGACTGTGGGGCATATCATTTCAAAGAGCAGACAACAATGTATTATCAAATTGCAATGTTTCAGATAATATTGGTTTTGGTTTAGCTATGACTCAATCTGATAATAATATAATTTTTGATAATATCTTTTTTAATAATGATAATGGTATACTAATCGCTATTACTTCAAAGGAACCTTGTAAATATAATGTATTTTATTCAAATGATTTAATAAATAACATTGTTCTTAATGCAAGAGACTATTGTGAAAATGAATCTTGGGATAACGGAATTAAAGGTAATTACTGGTCGGACTATGACGATTCAAGCGAAGGTGCTTGGGATAATGATAGTGATGGAATTATTGACCGCCCTTTATACATTATTCCAACATCAGTTGGTAACAAAGATAGTTTTCCCTTAATATCGCCAGCTAATATTGGTGAAGAGAAACCCATAATTAATAATCCTCCAATAATATTAAATGAGGATCCAAACCATAATTTAATTTCATTATCAATTTCTTATTCTTCTTTAAGTATCTATATTAATGATTTAGAATTGGATACTTTTAATTGGACAATTGAAACTTCCCCTTATATAGGAGAAAATAGCGGGTTTAATGAATATAATGGTATTAAAACTTGTAATATTACTGATTTAGCTTTCAATACTACTTATACTTGGTTTATTAATGTAACTGATTCACGGGTTAGTGGTGTTTATACTAGAGAATTTTTTATTTTTACTACTGAACTATTAGAAAATGATGGCGGCGGGGTTCCTAGTTTTCAAATTTCATATTTTTTATTATCAATATTTTTACTATATTTTATTATACGTTACAGGAAAAATAACAATTAATAATCTATGATTTGGTTTGAAGATTTTTTAAATTGGAGATAACTATTCTTATATTAAGGAATCTTTTTTATTAAAAAGACAATAGGGTGCAAAATATTGATCCTTATATTTGTTCCAAAATTTTTTTAGTTGAAATTGCCCTGAATCCAACCGTTAAGTCTAGAATTTCTTGTTTTCCATAAGCCCGTGAATTTTTCGCTATATAAGTCGATTCTAACTTTACCTATAATATTAATATATCTGTCATTAATTGGAATTTGTAAAACAAAAAAATTATCTCTGAAAAAACCTTGAAATCTATTTTCTCTCCCCTCCTTGTTTACCATTCCATTTACAACAATGAATCTCCCTCTAATTCTTTGAGTCCCAACTAAGTTTGCTAAAGATTCTCGTTCATTATTCAAACCTATTTCTGCATGAAAATCTCCAAGATTTAAAAAGGATTGTTGTTTTAATCTAGGCATATTAATTTCTAAAGTTGCCCATCCGCTTTCAATATCATGTATGTCTTTTGCTTTCACACGAATATGGTAAGTTCCTGATTCTTCCCAGATATGTGAGATATTAAGGTTTTCACCAGATTCAAAAGGACCTAACCACTGCATTTCTGAATCATCACCCCAGTCAACACAGTATGAAACCTGATCTGATTCGGGATCAGTTGTAAAAAACTTGTAAGTATATTCAGTACCTTTATTACCGGAGGTGGGGCCATTAATAGTAGGAGTTCGAGGTGTATTATCAATAAATTCATATCTATATAAGCCAAAATTTTCGGTTAGAGGATATCCTTCTAACTTTACAGAAAAACTATCATTGCTTGTAGATAAAATTTTGTAGATATGTTCATTAACATTAGGAGCAGGGCCACCGCATTCAATTGTTCGAATCAATGTCTTTTCTTCATCAACAAATTCTTTGAATAAGATTACATGGTAATAGGGGATATTCAAAATATCGCCACTTTGTAACTCATAATATCTAATAGGAGTAACAACATCAGAAAACGTATATGTTGCATGTTTATATGGTAGATTCCAACAACGAGAAACAAAACCTGAGCAGTCCAATCCACAGGCTTGTGAGGTATAATCCTCAAAATTAATATCGCCAGCGAAATGAATTCTACCCTCAAAAAATCCTGTTCCGGTATACTGTTCATCAAAATCCTTTGGGGCACTAAGATTATAACCCGTTATACTGCTAAAACCACCCCATTGATAGGGGATACCTTGAGCAGGTTGATTTGCTTTCCAACCATGGTGATCTGGCCAATCATTGTAAGTATCTCTATCAGGTGTATCAACTTCACGGCCAATATATGTCCCATGAAAAATATTATCCTCTGTTGGATACCATTCATGATTCAGAAAACCCTCTGCAATTTCTATTATTCTATCTCTAGTAAGATAATTATAGTTAATATTGATTTGATTATAAGGTTTAAAATTGAATAATTCTTCACCCAAAATCATATCTTCTAAAATATCCGATTCTAACTGTTTTGATTCTTTACTATTCACTGTTGGTATAAGGATTATTCCAAAAAACAAAATACATGATAGGATACTTAATATTTTTTTATTCATATAATCCCTCCATATGAGTAATATAATGTATTTTGCATTTAAAAGAGTATCTTAACATTAATTACTTGCGGATTATAATGTTGATAAAAAATTATAATTTAAATGATTCTTAGAGACAAAATATTGTTATGAATAAAGGTGAAAATTGAGAATTGATTACAATTGAAAAAAGAGATTATTCAATAAAAAAAATTTTAAGTATATATATTTTCAATAAATATTTAATTTTTGTTCAGATATTTATTTTTTGTTTCTCTATCCTCAATATTCTAAATATAAATGGTTATATTTATATTATACATTAAAATTATTTTACAATAATTCTAATCTATTTGAAAAATAAAAGTTTTATTATATAATTTAATAAAAATATAAAAAGAAAAAAGAGGGGGGGAAGTGGAAAAAGATTGTTTATGGTGCAATAGTATCCATGGTGTATTCAATTCGACAGCCGTAGAAACTTAAGTAATATCCAGCTGAAGTTACTTCCCAAACAATATTAATATAATAATGACTGTGTTCATTGTCTATTGTTGCATTATCAATATCAATTATGTTATCATAGAGACTTTTAACAGTATATGAATCTCCGCTACTTGTAAAGGAACCAATTTTTGCAATTCCATCAGTCCCAGCATGCCAATTGGGATTAGTACGGTTAAAAAGCCATGCAGTTACGGTCAGGTCATATGAAGCCTCTGCATCCATATAATCAAGTGAAAAGTTTGTAATAGTTGCACCTTGAGGAAGATGCACCGATCCTATAAGTTGAATTTCTTTATCTTCGATATCCATTGGATCAATAAGACCACTACCCGTTGAACTATACACCCAACTATCAGATTCGTAATCAGCAAAAGACTTTGGAATGAAGTCACTGGCAGGCATAGAATAGTAATACGTTTTTGGGGTTGCATACTTATAGTCGCCGCTCACCTGCACATCTCCTGCAACATCAAGTTTCTCAGAAGGACTAGATGTACCAATACCAACATTACCATCGTTATAATAAGTATCAAGACTATTTAAACTCCAATGTGAATCGCCAGGTAGACCCTGAGGACCTTGAGGTCCTGTATCGCCGAAGGGGCCCTGCGGTCCAGTTGGCCCTTGAAGACCAGATTCACCCTGAGGCCCTGTGGACCCTCTGGCCCTGGAGGACCCTGAGGTCCAACAGCACTTATCTCCCATGTACCAACACCATTTTCATCACATGTAAGCACATATCCATTATTAGCACCAAATGGCATCTTAAAACCAGTCATCTGCACTGTACCAACAACATCTAATTTCTCACCGGGATGATCTGTTCCGATACCAACATTACCGTCAGGTATTGTAAACAGATTTGGTGGCCCTGTCCAGTAATCCCAATCACCGTTAAAAAGAGATTTAAAAAACGGTAAAATCATAGGTTTATTTGTTTTTGATGGTTCATTGCTTTCATTATCTATAGAGCTAACTGCTGGTAGAACAGCTGCTGAAATTAATAGCGTTAAAACTAAAAATCCGATTAATTTATTTTTCATGTTTATGCTCCCCGTTTGATTATTTACAATAATTATAATAGATTCTTATAATATAAGATTTATTATATATATACAATTATCAATAAAAATATGATACAAATCAACCCTAAAAAAGTTCTTTATTCTAGTTATATACATTTTCAATAAATATCTTCCCATAAGGAAACTTTTTTTGATAAACCGTAATTTTATTATCATATGCTAAAAAAAGTACAGATATCAGAGTTTTTATAAATTCCTCTCGATTTTTTGAATCGCAAAGATCAATTAATGATATAGTTTTATTATTAAATGTATTTATTTTTTTCCAAATTGCTTCTACGTCTTCTTCTAGATTATCTTCATGAGCTGATCCGATCATTCTTTTTCTTGATTTAATTTTAAGTCTTTCTCTTTCTTCTTGTCTTTGTTGTTCAATAAGTTGATATTCTTCAGATTCTTTTCTTGCTTGATTAAATGCACCTAATAATTCAATTAATGTTACCTTCCTTTTAGAATCTCTTCTAACAGGTTTGTATAATGGGGATTCAGGCATTTTCATAATTAGGTTAGTATATGAGTAATCTTGATCATTTTCAAGCCACATTTCAGATGGCAAATCATTCCAATCGAAAATTTCTTCACTTTCTTGGTTTTCTTCAACACTAACTACTAGATTATCACTTTGTAATTTCAATATTTTCCATGCCATTAGTATTATTCGACCGGCTGTTATTAAATCAATTTTTTCCTCCTTCGCTCTTGCAATATACATCGTAGAGAAATTTACTAAATCAATATCCCATGGATCTAAATGTTGCCTCATAACAAGCTCAAAGGCTATAGCTATAGACCTCTCAAATGGATTTTCAATTGAGATATGTTCTCCTTCATTTGTTTTTTGTAACATTTCAACATAATAATTAATCATTGCAGCATCATCATTTTCATCAATAAGCGATTTATGAAATAATAAATGATTAATTACATCATTATCTATTTTTAGCTGTTCCATTCTTCTAAACACCTGAATTTAATTCACCTTTTGGACCTACAGAGGAGGGGTCGATATTTCCAATCATATCAGAAATACCTGTATCTCTCATTGTAACACCATATACATGGTTTGCTTCTTTTAATGCAATTTTACGCAATGAAACCATAATAAATTGGGAATCTTGTGAATTTATTTTGATTGTTTTTGATACTGTTTCTGCGTTTACTCCATCAAGAAACATATCTACTTCATCAAGAACATAAAATGGGCTTGGGTCATAATTTTGAATTGCAAAAATAAAAGCTAAAGAGGCTATACTTTTTTCACCACCAGAAAGAGCTGATAATAATAAAACTTTTTTTCCTCTTGGTTTTGCTTTTATTGTGAGACCATTTTCAAATATTTTTTCCTGATCCTCAAGTTGTAATTCTCCTTCTCCACCTTCAGAAAGTTGTGAATAAATTTTTTTAAAGTTATTATTGATCTCAATAAACACTTCAAAAAATCTATCTGTTTTTTTATTTGTAATTTCTTTACAGAGTTTCACAAGGTTTTTCTTCTGATCTTTTAAATGTTTTACATCTTCATCTAACTTATTTTTCCTATCCGTTTGATGTTCATATTCTTCAAGAGCACGCATATTTACTGGTTCCAATTCTCTCATTGTTTCTTCGATTATTTTTATTGAATCTTTTAATGATTCAACATTTGGAAGGTTTTTGTCTTTAATTTCAATATTATAAAGTTTCATTTCCTCTTCAATTTCGTTAATTGCGATTTCCAATGTTGGTAATCGATATTTCGCTCTTGAAATTAGATCATAATATGATTCGACACGCGTATTTGCTTTATCAAGTTCATTTTCAATTGAGATTGTCTCCTTATAAAACTCATCTCTTTTTGAAGTATATTTTTTAATTTTATCTGTTATTTGATTTTCAACATTCATTAGAGCTTTTATTTCATCTCTATATTTTGCTCTTGATTGTTTATATTCTTCAATTGATTTGTTATGTTCCCCCATCTGTTTTTCTTTTAATTTTATATTTGAATTAATCTCATTTTTTCTATCATTTAAAATTTCAATTTTCTTTGAAATAGTGTCTAAATTTGAGGAGATATTTAGTATTAATTCATTTAATTGAGATACGTCTTTCTCTAGATTTCTAGCCTTTACAGCTTGTTCTTTTTTTGTACCAGTTAGTAATATCTTACCTTTTTCTTCTTTTAATGAATCAATTTCCTCTAATTTTTTATTGATTTCCCGTATCTTGTTAATTAACTCTTGTCTTCTTGATTCATTTTTTTCTTTTTCAATATTTTTTAATTCTAATTCCTTTTTTATTAAATCTAATTTATTTTGAAAATCTTTTCTACGAATATCAATATCTTTTATTTGTATTTCTTTATCAGCGGTTGTTCTAATTTCTCCTAATTGATTTTCAAGATCGATAATTTCTTTTTTAATGATAATAATTTTATCAGATAATACTTCATGATTTGTTAGGGATTTTTGAAGTTCGTTAGTTATTTTTTCCAACTTAGTGCGATCTAAATCTGTAAAACTTAGTGAACTTTTTTGTATACTTCCACCAATCATTGCTCCACTGGATTCAATTAAAGATCCTTTCAAATCAACTAATCTAACTCCACCCATTAGACGTCTAGCATCATCCAACGAATTTATAACAACTGTATCACCAAAAACAAACCAAAATGCGTCATAATATTTTTTGTCAAATTTTATTAGATCAAGTGCAAAACCATGTGAGCTTTTATCCTTTATGGTCATCAGAGCTTTTCCCCGTGGTTTACTTGTTATCATTTTATTTAATGGAATAAAAGTTGCTCTTCCTAATTTTTCTTTTTGCAAATATTTTATTGCTTTAGCAGCTTTTTCGTCTGTATCAACAACAATTGATTGCATTCTTGCACCTGCTGCAGTTGCAACAGCAATTCTATATTTATCATCGACATTTGCAAGTTCAGCTATGGTTCCATGAATTCCTTCTAAAGTACCTTGATTACGTGCCTTTAATATTTCACTTACGGCTCTATTGTATTTATTCTGAACATTTTGTAACGCATCAAATTCTGCTTGTAATTTAGATTGTTCTCTCTGTAATTTTCTTATTAAATTATCAAATTCATTTAACTGTTGTGTATATTCAGATTCAGTTTTTTTCTTTTCAAAAAGTTTTTTCTCGATATCTCTTTGTTTTGAATTTTTTTTCTGATAATCATTCTTAAATTCATTAGCTTGCCAATCAATATCTTTTAACTCAAATTCATATGTTGATTTTGTTTCCTGAATTTCAGCTATTTGTAATTCAAGAGCTTCAATTTTATCTGTTAATCTATTTCTTTTAAGTTTAATTTCATGAAGTTCACTCGTTTTTTCATTATAATCCTCCCTCATTTTAGTTAATTCATGAGATAATTCCATGGATTTGTCATCATGACTGGCTATGGTTTCCTTTAAATCATTCAGTTCTTTTTCTTTTTTTTCTAATTCATTTTTATTTTCAATTAATTTATTGTTTAATTCCTCATTTTCAATATTATATTTATTAATCTCATTTTGAATATCTTCTAAAATTGTTTTTTGCTCTTTTTCATTATTTTGAATATCAATAATTTCATCGCTAGAATAATTTAATCTCTCTTCAATTTTAATTTCTTCACTTCTTAATGAATCAATTTGATCTTTTATTTCTCTTACCTCATCCCCACCTACTTCTCCGATCTTATTTTCTATCTCTGTGAGATCATTTTGCGATTTATTATATTTAATTTTTAGATCTTTGACTTTTTTATCAAGCTCACCTTGCTCCTTTTCATATGATCCAATTTGTTTGTAAATTTCACTTATTTGTGATTCAATTTCAATTTTTTTCTTTAATGCAATCTTTGCTTTTGTTTCGTAAAGATTATCTTTTAATTCTTTGTATCGATAGGCTTCATCTCTATCATTTTTTAATTGTTTAATTTGATTGTTTATTTCCTTAAGTATTATCGAAATTCTATCTAAATTTGAATCAACATCAGTTTCTTCTCTTTCAGCTTTTTTTATATCATTATCAAAATTACTTATTCCCGCAATATCATCAATTATTCTTCTTCTATCAACTCCACCCATTTCTGTTAAATTAGTGACATCTCCCTGTTTGACGATATTGTAACCCTCACCAGAGATTCTGGCATGTACCAACACATTTTGAAAATCAGAAAAAGAACAGGAACGACCATTAATGTAAAAATAACTGTAATAATTTTCAGTATTATTTTTAAGAGGAGCACGCTTAATCATTCTAGTTAGAATTACCTCATTTGTGTCAACATTCATTTTTCTATTTTTATTATCAAAAACAAGAGAAACTTTACAATATTTAGATGGATTTTTATGTTTTTTCCCACCATTAAATATAAGATCTGTTAATTTACCTGCACGCATAACTTTTGAACTTTTTGGACCTAAAACAAATAGAATTGCATCTGCAATATTACTCTTACCCGATCCATTTGGACCTGTAATTGCGGTATATCCTGGAAAAAACGGTACTGAAAGTTTTTTCCCAAAAGATTTAAAATTTTCCATTTGAACTTCTTTTAGGTACAGTTTTATCCCATCCCAAATTATTTTTTTAGGCAATAGAACTATCTAATATTACTATTGTTGCATCCCTATTTTCCTAAAACAAAACGGAGTATATAAATTTTTTAGTTTTTTTTAATAAATATTTATTAAATATAATATTTTCAATATTAAATACTTTGATCCTTAAAGATCTTAAAATTAAAATAAATATTATATTTAAAATTATTATAATAATTATTTTAAAAATTTTGTTAAAATTATATAAAAAATAATAAAAAATTTTATTTATAACTTAATCAATTATAAATAAAAGATAAAAATGGAGGTATTAAATGAAAAAAATTTTAATTTTAGTAATAGTAGGAATACTATTTATAAGTGGATTTGGAACAGCTAGTTTACAAAATAAAGTTCAATTTACAGATAAGATCATTAATAATTATCAATTTTCTTATGAACCAATTATATCAAATTTTGAAGAGTATATAAGCATAGAATTTGAAGGTTCAAATTCTTATATAAATGATCCAGGAAACCCTGTATTACCTAAATATAGACAAATTTATGAATTTTCAAAAGAAGTAAAAATAAATGGTTTAGATTTTGAATATAATGATATCTATGAAAAGAGTATTAAAGGTAAAATTATTCCCGCAGCTCAATCCTTTCCATTAGATGAACACTATAATAATGATCAAGATTTTGTAGAAAACGAGATAGTTTACAAAAGTGATTCATTTTATCCTACTAATTGGTATGATTATAAAATTAAATGTGGTTTAAATGATAATAAAGTAAAAACAACTTTTTTAATTTTAGATATTTACCCTATTAGATATAATCCAATTAATGAAAAATTATTATTTATAACGGATTCTAAGATAATTATTGATTATGTAGATCCAGGATATAATAGCTTCAAGACAACATATGATTCATACGATATGGTTATAATTACTCCGGAAAAATTTAAACAAGGTTTAGAACAACTTGTGGATCATAAAAATAATCATGGTGTAAGAACTAGAATCAAAACTGTAGAGGAGATATTTAGTGAATATAGTGGTAGAGATGAACCTGAACAGATAAAACTTTTTTTAAAGGATGAAAGTGAAATTGAGAATATAAAATATGTTTTATTAATTGGTGGTTTAAAATCATATTTATTTGCAAATGATAAAGAAGATTCAAATCATGGTAGTTCAGATGGTTGGTATGTGCCCGTGAGATATACTAATATTAAGCATAGTGAAGAAGTTGGTGTTATTTCAGATTTATATTTTTCTGATCTTTTTAAATATAATGAATCTTCAATGGATTGGGAATTTGAAGATTGGGATTCCAGTGGAGATGATATTTTTGCTAATGGGGGGCCATTTGGTAAGGATGATCTAGATCTTATCCCCGATATTTATGTAGGCCGGTTAGCATGTAGAAATACTTTTGATCTTAAAACAATTGTAAATAAAATTATTACTTACGAATCAACATCAGCGGATAGTAAACCATGGCTAAATAAGATGATTGGAGTTGGTGGAAGAACTTTTGATTTATATAGCGGTGAAGATCAAAGACAAAATTATGCTGAGTATTCTATAAATATATCAAATTATGAATGGCAGGAATTTGTTACTAGAAATATGAAAATAGTTAGAGTTGAAGTAAAAATCAAGAAATGGTCTGAAGATCCATCATCTTTGAAACTCTCAATTGAGAAACCTTTAGGTACTGAATTAGCAAGCTATGAGGTATCGTCCAACTCAATCTCATCGGAATCTTTAGATTGGATTTCCTTTGATATACCTGATATTGATCTTGAAATTGGCGAAAATTATTTCATCAATATGTCGTATGGTTTAGAAAATACCTTAAGCTGGGGCTATGGAGAAATAAATCCTATTGGAATTGAGCGTTATCCATTAGGTGATTCTAGTTTAGGTGAAGGCTTTGACTGGTGTTTTAAAACATTTGATTTAAATGAAGATGAAGAACAAGCAGATGGAGAATATTCTGTTGATGCTGCGTTTGATTATATGAGCAATATAGTTGATGAAGAAGTTAGAATTTACTGGTCAAATGAAGGATCTAATGATCCTATACCTGAAACAGAAGACATTCTTGTTGAATTAAATGAAGGTGCAGGATATGTGATAATGGAAGGTCATGGGAATCCTTTATCATGGGCAACACACCCAATTCCACCAGGTTCACCTTTCAGAGGAGGTCTTTCTATAACTGATTTTCCTGATATTAAAAATGGTGAAAAATTACCTATTGTTGTAATAGGTGGTTGTCATAATGCATTATTTAATGTATCCCTTATAAAAACAATTATTGGTAGACCTTATTCAAATTGGTATTGGACAAGTGGTTTAATTACACCTATCTGTTTTTCTTGGGCGTTATGTGTATCTCCATTAGGTGGAGCTATTGCCAGTACTGGATGTACAGGCTTAGGATTAGGCGGTAATCCACCTCATCTTATCAATAGTGGAGGTCTTGACTGTAATTTATTTTATCAAATAGGGGCAGGGTCAGAAAATTTAGGAGATGCTCATAGTGGAGCTATAAGAAAATATGTTCTTGAAAATACTCTTAATACCGATGAAGAATTTTGTATAGTTGAATTTCATTTATTTGGAGACCCAAGTCTAAAAATTGGAGGATATGATTAATACCTTTATCGAATTATTAAAATAAAAAGGATCATTCTCTCCTAATAATTTTTCTTAAAGGAATATAAGCTAATAATAGAGCAATAAATAACCAAATAATTAAACCTGGCCAAACAGGTGCATTATAAAATATTGAAAAATTTAATCCCATAACTATGAGAACTGCAATAATTATGCCCATTAATGCCTCACCTGCAACAAGTCCTGCTGTAAAAAGTAAACCTGTACGAATTGTTTTTTCTTTTGGCTTAATGCCCTTAATTTTTATTGCCAAATCCCAGTCACTAGATACTTCATCTTTTACTGTTCCAAATTTTTTGAAAAGTATTTTATCTGTAATTAAACGAATTAAACCTCCAGAGAAAATAGGAATTGATAACGTAAATGGAAGATATATTCCAATTGCTACAGGTAAAACCGGTAAATCAATTAAAATTAATACTAAAGCAAGAACCATGCCAACTAAAACATATGGCCATAACATTTCACCACCCAATACTCCTTGAACTATTCCTTTCATTAGAAATGCTTGAGGTGCAGGTAACTGCCTACTCCCTATTGTAAAAGCGTTATGAAGAACAGCAATTATCAATCCGATTACAGAAGATATTGCTATTACACCAAAAGTCATTGAAATTTGTAATTTTTTTGGTGTAGCACCAAGCATTTGCCCACAAGCCATAGATTGTAATAAATCTCCAGATATTGAGCCACCAATGCAAATTACAGCTGATATAAATATAACAATAGCCATACCTTCTGGCCCAGTTACGCCTAATGCTAACATAATTAAACTTACAATTAAAAGAACTGTAACAGTTACTCCAGAAATAGGACAATTTGATGATCCTACAAGACCAGTTAGGTAACCTGCTAAAGCACTTGCTAAAAAAGCAAAAGCAATTGTAATTATTGCCATTAATATTGATATTGTATAAATGTTTGATAGCCAAATATATAATAATGATATTGGAATCACCATTAAAAATATAGAAATAAATACTAATTTATAGCCAATATCTTGATTAGTTCTTTTTTTTGTTTTAATTTCACCTTCTTTTATCCCCATAATTGCTTCTCTAATACTATCAACAAGATTCATTCTAATTGTCCAAATTGCCCATAAACCTCCCACCAACATTGCTCCAACACCTATATATCTAATTTGATTTCCCCAAATTTGAAAAAACCCCCATATATGGAAACCAAGATCCTGATTTCCATAGCCCATAGCAATTGCATTAGAAATATCAATAGTTGTTATTGGAGATGGCAATCCTGATGAAAGAGCTATTAGAGGCGTAATAATAACCCATCCAATTAAACCTCCAACAAGGACATATGATGAAATTTTAAAGCCAATTATCCATCCCACACCTAACAAGGCTGGAGAAGTTGTTAACCCGCCATATAACCATCCATTCTGAACCCTCCCCCCAATAGAAAATTTTCCAATACTTATGATATTTTCTATCGTACCTCTAAAAATATTTAAAGATAATTCTCCAAATTTATATAAACCTGCAATAATAGCACCAAAAAAAAGCCAGATTTCACCGACGTCACCTTCTCTTTTTTTATTAGATGACGATGCATTCTCCCCTCCAACAGTTGTTGTTAAAACAGCAGCAACTGCAACTCCTTCCGGAAAAGGCAAATCTGTTTTAATGACTAATGCCCTTCTAAGAGGAACCATCCATAAAACACCTAAAATACCACCAATTAATGATATTATACTTGTTTCAAAATAATGTATCTCTGACCAAGCCCCCAATAAAACAAGAGCAGGAATTGTAAAAATTACGCCTGCGGCAATTGCCTCTCCTGCTGCTGCCCCCATAGTAGAAAAATTAACTTCTAATATTGTACCCTTAAATGGTTTCAAAATTGCTAAAGCTATAACAGCACCTGGAATAATAGCAGATACGGTCATTCCTGCATATAATCCAAGATATGCATTTGCAGCACCTAACAATATTGCGAGAAAAACACCAACCAATATAGATTTAAAAGTAAGCTCGGGAATTGATTTATTACCTGGTATAAATGATTTAAATTCCTCTCTAGAGGCCATGTAAATTAAATATATAAATTGCATTATATTAATATTTAATGTTTTTATAAAAATAATTTGAAAAATAAATATTAAAAAATTATGAAAAGGAAAAATATTATATAGTTGATTTTTAATCCGCCATTTGGGGAGAGACCTTTAGATGTTAGACGATAAACATAGATACGTTAATAGTCATGATTTTGGCAAATTAGAATTAGTAGATAAGGAAATATTTTTTATTTCATTTAATAGAAGAGATAATTAGAGAAAATTAGTAAGAATATTTTGAATAAAATCAAAAACATTTAAAAAATCTAAACCTAATAATATTAAAAATGCTATTATCAGTATCAAAAATATTTTTATTGCAAATTTAATTAGTTTCCATGCAATAAAAATAATGATTATTCCAATTAATAATATTATCCATAAAGGTAAACTTCCAAATATTTCAATCATTATTATTCACAAAATTAAATCAGTACTATACAATATATACTTATCTAAAAATAAATAATATATTTTAATTATTGTTAATTTAGATTAAAAACTAAAACGTTTTATTTAATTCAAATTATCATCTTTTTTTATTGTTATAATTCTTTAATAATTAATAATTATTGTAACATTTATATCATATAACAATTGAATAAGGAAAATTATATATACAATATAACAAATATATTATTTCAAATCAAGCGGGAGAGAAGAAAAGAATTGTTATTTCTACGCTTCCTTGATATGTCCCCCTTTTTTCTTCTCTTCGCCTCCGTTTTTTATTTATAAAAATTATGGTAATATTTATATTTTAATAGTTAATATCTTAATTATTAGGGGAGTAATACGTTTGTTTAATAAGAATTTTGTTGAGGGTTTAGAAGATATTTTCTTTAAAATTGAAAATAATTATGGATAATAATTTAATAGATTTGATTTGTATGAATTGCAATAAAACTTTCGGGTTTTATATTATCAAACGTTCATAATGTAAATCAGTTAAAATTAATTTTTGATCAAGATAATAATTTGGTAAATTATTTGTTAATATTCGGAAGTTTTTTAATTTTTTAGCTTGGGACTGATCCAAAAAAGAATTACCAAAATTGGTAATTCAATTTAATCCCAAGCTATATTTTTAATAAAATTTGTAGTATTTAAATTATCATCTCTTTTTTCCCTTTTTTTTAATCACTTCTTATATGCTCTATGGTTAAATTCAGCAGCTAAAACCAGCAATCCAATAATAAAAATTATTCCAGCTATATAGGTATTTGCAAAATAATCAATGTTAACTAAACCAGTGATACCAATAATCAACAGTATAATACTTTTAATTATAACTACAATAAAACATGTATCCATTTTATAATACCTCATAAATTATACATTATTACCCTATTAAAAATGTTTAAATTTTTGAGAATTTTATAAAATTATTTTTCAATATTATTTTCCATCAAATGTAATAATAAAACGATGATTCAAAATAAGAGTATTTATACAATATACTCCTTATCATTTAAACAATCATATTATAAATATTATAAAAAAATTAATTAAAACTTGAATTGTTTAATTTATGCTTCAATATTATAAATCTTTATCTTTTTCAAAAATATTCATCCCCTCGATAATGTTATTTGAACAATCTAAACAAATATCCTCATTTGCCATTTCAAACTTTGTTTTATATTTTCCACATATTGAACAAATATTTTTTTTGATATTAGATTTTTTCTCTTCAATTTTTATTTTTTGTTTTTTTATATTTACCGAGGTTTTGCATCTTGAGCATGGTGCATACCATTCAGATTTCCCATGATAATTCCATTTATATCCGCATCTTTGACATTTAAGAATAACCATGTGTAGTAGTAGGTAGTGGGTAGTATTTAAATTTATTTATATAATTTAATAAACAAAATATATGAAAATGATTTTCAAAAAAAAAATTAATAAAAAGGAAATTTTTTTTATGCAAATTACTAAAAATATAAACCATATTCTAATTTAAGTGCAAACAAAATATATAAATTATAAAAAAATAAAACTCAAAAAAATTGAATTTAGAGAATATCAAGTAAATATTGCTGAAACCTCTTTTAAAAAAAATACTTTAATAGTTTTACCTACGGGTCTAGGAAAAACTGTTATTGCTCTAATATTGATATCAAAAATCATTCAAATATGTAAAAAAGAAGAAAAAATTTTATTCTTAGCACCTACAAAACCACTAGTATTGCAACACGCAAAATTTCTTAAAGAATCTCTCAAAATTGACTGTGAATCGATTTCAATATTTACCGGTGAAATATCACCTGAAGAACGGAATAAATTATGGACTCGAAGTAAAATAATAATATCTACACCTCAAGTTGTAGAAAATGATCTTTTATCAAAAAAAATTGATATAAAAGACGTTTCTTTTATTATATTCGATGAAGCACATCATGCTGTTGGAAAATATTCATACGTCTTTATTTCTGAAATGTATAAAAAACATAGGGCGGATGGATATATTTTAGGTATGACTGCTTCACCAGGGAACGAAATTCCAAAAATTAAGGAAATATGTAAAAATCTTAATATAAAAAATATAGAGTTACGTACGAAATATGATTCTGATGTTAAGCCATATATCCATAATTTAGAAGTAATATGGAAAGAAGTTTTTCTTCCAAAGGAATTTTCGTATACAATTCAATTACTTAGAAAATCATTATCTGATCGTTTAAAATTTTTAAAAGAATTTAAATTTATTGATTCTGCATCAGTTGCAAGAATAAATCGGACAAAACTTCTTGATGCCCAAATTAAAATTCAAAAGGAAATAAAATCAAGAGTAAAAATTCCAAAAATATTGTTTCAAGCGGCATCAATCCAAAGCGAAGCATTGAAATTATATTTTGCTATTGAATTATTGCAAACTCAAGGAGTAAATGCTTTAAATAATTATTTTCAGAGAATGAATAAGGAAGTTCTCACTAAAAATAGCACCAAATCTTCTAAATCAATTATGTCTGATCAAAATATAAGTGAAGCTGTTGCATATGTTAAATCATTAGATATTGAACACCCTAAATTACAAGAGATAATAAATATAGTTGAAAAACAGTTATCCAAAGCACCTAATTCAAAAATTATAATTTTTACTCATTATAGAGATACATCGTTAAAGGTATATGATATTTTAAAAAATATTGATAATTATAAACCAGTTCGATTTATTGGGCAAGCTGGAAAAGATAAAGATAAAGGCTTAACTCAGAAGCAACAAGCTGATATTATTTCAAAATTTAAAAATGGAGAATTCAATATTTTAATAGCAACGTCAGTAGCAGAAGAAGGACTTGATATCCCATCAACAGAATTAGTCGTATTTTTTGAACCAATACCCTCGGAGATTCGTAATATTCAGAGAAGAGGTAGAACCGCAAGGAAAATGTCAGGAAAAGTTATTATTCTAATAACAAAAGGAACACCTGATGAAGGATATTATTGGGCGTCAAAAAGAAGAGAAAAACTTATGAGAACAGAGCTTGAACTTTTAAGATCAAAAATTGATAATAAAACACACACTGATTTTTTTAATTATGATAATATAGATAATATCAATAATCAATCAACTTTGAAAGATTATGAAAAAAATAATCAAGAAATTAAAATAATAATAGATCATAGAGAATATCGATCAAGAGTAGTTAGAAACCTTATGGAATTAGGTATATCTATTGAATCTCAACAGTTAGCTGTAGGTGATTATATATTATCATCTAGAATCGGAGTAGAAAGAAAAAATGTAGATGATTTTTTAAATTCACTTATTAATGGTAAATTATTTTTACAAATATCAAAATTAAGAGATGCATATTCAAGACCAATGTTAATTATAGAGGGGGAAGGTCTTCTTACAAAAAGAAATATTAAACATAATGCAATTTTTGGTAGTTTAGTTTCAATAATGATTGATTATGGAATTCCAATTTTTACAACTAAGGATGATATAGAGACAGCGAATATTTTATCATTAGCAGCAAAAAGAGAACAGAAAAAAGATAAAAAATCTGTATCAATAAGAGGCGAAAAAACCTCGATGTCAATTCAAGAACAACAGCAATTTATTGTTGAAGGATTACCAAATGTATCTTCAATTCTTGCAAAACGATTACTATCAAAATTTGGATCAATTAAGTCGATAATTAATGCAACAGAAAATGAACTTCAAGACGTAAATGGTGTAGGAAAAAATATTGCATTAAAAATTATTGAAATACTTAATTCTGAATTTGATGAATGAAAATATATACCAAATATTTTTATCCTATTCTTATATACACAGGTAAAACACTCGAAGGGTGAATTAATATGTCAGATGACGTTATTATTCAAGTTTGTGATGGATTAGATATGTTAAATGAGGATAATTCAATTCCCAGAAATATTAGAAGAGGCGCAGAAGAAATTAAAACTGTTTTACTAAAAGAATCTGACCCTTTAGATGTAAGAGTATCTACCGCTACTTCTAGACTAGATGAATTAGCAAATGACCCGAATATCCCTTTACATGGTAGAACTCTAATTTGGAATATAATGAGCCGTTTAGAGGAATTAGCATAAATTTAATTGAATGTAAAATTATTTATTTGGAATAAATAATTAAAAAAAGCTAATTTAATTGGAGAAATTATTAATGATAAGGATTGGACAAGCTGGAATACCTCTTTCTTGTAAAGGTAGAACAAATAAAGATGGTTTAAGATATACAAAAGAAATTCTTGATCTTAATGCAATGGAAGTTCAATTTGTTCGAGGCTTATATGTAATGAAGGATGAAGAAGCAGATTTTATGAAAGAATATTCTATTGAAAATGATGTTGAATTACATGTACATGCACCTTATTACATAAATTTAGCTGATGACGATGAAGTAGAATTAAGTTTTGATAAAACGATTTTTTCAGCAAAATTAGCTGAAAAAATGGGAGCAAAAACCGTAATTATTCATCCAGGTTATTACGGTGATAAAAATGAGAAAAAAACCTTAAAAAATATAATTAAAAATACCAAAAAACTTAATAAGATTTTTAAAAAGGAGAAAATTAATACAAAACTAGGTATAGAAACTATGGGGAAGCAAAGAGTATTTGGTAGTATTGATGAGATTATTGAGGTTTGTAGTAATGTAAAAGATGTGCAGCCAATCATTGATATTGCTCATATTCATGCAAGAGGTAATGGTTGTTTAAAAAATTATGAAGATTTTGAAGGTATATTCAATAAATTGAAAAAACTCAAGTTAAAACATTATGTCTTGCATATTACTGGTGTTTTATATGATGATTATAATGAACAATATCATTTACCAATAAAAAAAGGCGATATGCCACTAGCTCCTTTATTAGATGTCATACTAGATAATGATTACAATGTAACCTTAATTTCAGAATCACCACTATTAGAACATGATGCAGTATATATTAGGTTACAAGTAGAAAAAGCCATAATGAAAAGAACAGCTAGGGAAGAAGCAGATTATAGAGATATTGAGAAAAAAAATTGGAAAAAAAATTGATCATCAAAATTATTTGAAATTGAAATGACAAAAAAAATGATTTTTAATAATTCATTAAATTACATACAATCAAAAGTTAGTGAAATAGTAGAAAAAGTTTCACAAAATGATATTAAAAAAATTAAGGAATTGTTTTTTAATTCCAATCATATATTTGTATATGGGGCAGGAAGATCGGGACTTGTTGCAAAAGCATTTGCAATTAGGCTTGTTCATTTAGGATTTCAAACATTTGTTATAGGTGAAACAATCACTCAACCAGTTCAAAAAGGTGATCTAGTTGTAATTGTATCTGGTTCAGGCGAAACAATTCCAGCTGTTATGACGGCAGAAATTTCCCATAATCTTGGAGCAAATGTTGTATCAATTACAGCGAAGAAAAAATCAGAAATAGCAAAATTTGCAGATGTAACATTATTTATTTCAATTGATTATAATGATATTGGAAGAAAACAATATGCCCCACTTGGAACTCTTTTTGAAGCAAGCGTATGGATATTGCTTGATGCTATGATTGCTGATTTGTTAGATAGTAAAAATGAAACAGAAGATATAATGCGTAAACGTCATGCGACGCTAGAACAATAATTTTTTTTTAAATAGTTTAAATTAGGTCTACCACAGTTTTATAAACATATAGTTAATTACGTGTAAAAAGGTAATTTTTATGGGGAAAGACGATAATGATAAGATTGATAAATTACCGGGCGTTGGACCTGCAACTGCAGAAAAATTAAGGGACGCCGGTTATACTGACATACTGAGCATAGCAGTGGCATCTCCAAAAGAGTTATCAGATGCAGCAGAATTAGGCGAATCTTCAGGTGCAAAAATAATTCAAGGAGCAAGAAAACAAGCTGATGTTGGTAAATTCGAAACAGGTACAACTCTACTAGAGAAGAGAGCAAAAATAGGAAGAATCACATCAGGATCTAAATCATTTGATGAATTATTAGGTGGTGGTTTTGAAACTCAATCTATTATTGAACTTTTTGGAGAATTTGGATCAGCGAAAACGCAAATTGCGCATCAATTGTGTGTTGCAGTTCAACTTCCAACAGATCTAGGGGGTTTAAATAAACAAGCATTTTTTATTGATACTGAAAATACTTTTAGACCTGAACGTATTCAACAAATGGCTGAGGCATTGGATTTAGATCCAGATAATGTTCTACAAAATATTCATGTTGCACGTGCTTATAATTCAAGTCATCAGATGCTTTTGGTAGAAAAGGTAAAAGAATTATCAAAGGAAATACCCGGAGGATTACTTGTTGTTGATTCATTAACTGCTCATTTTCGTGCAGAATATATAGGTAGAGGTGCTTTAGCTGACAGACAACAGAAACTCAATAAACATATGCATGATCTTCTAAGATGGAGTGATTTAAATAATGGCGTTGTTTGTGTGACTAATCAAGTTTCATCAAAACCAGATGCATTTTTTGGAGATCCAACTAGACCCATAGGCGGTCATATAGTAGGTCATACTGCAACTTTTAGGATATATCTTAGAAAAAGTAAAGGACCAAAAAGAATAGCAAGACTAATTGATTCTCCTCATCTGCCAGAGGGGGAAGCAGTTTTTAATGTAAGTGAAAAAGGGATTACAGATTAAAATTTAATAAATAAGGAAAAACTTAAATGGAAGTTTAAACATTTCATAATACGAGGTGAAGATAGTATGGTATTTGAATATGAAGGATGGACATTATATACGAGAGATGTAAATCTTAAGGGAGGGCGAATTCAAACAATTTATTTTTTCAGTAAAAGAACACCAAAAAGTGGGACACAATGCGATAAACCAGAAAATATGGAAGTTGGTGTAAATAAAAGAACAGGTTTACCATATTTAAAAAAGAAATGATAATTTCATTTTTTATGCTGACATTAAATTGTCAGCAAATTTTATTTTAATTATTAATTAGATTTAAAAATATATATTATTTAAATAAGAAAATTTTGTTTTAGGTATAGAATTTTTTATGAAAACAAAAATTGGCTTTATTATTAATCCTATTTCAGGAATGGGTGGTAGGGTAGGTTTAAAAGGTACAGATGGAGTTTTTGAAGAAGCATTAAAATTAGGCGCAAAAAGAATATCTCCATTAAAAGCGAAATCTATGCTAGACTATTACTTTTCTCATTATTCAAAAAATGATAAAATAAAATGGTTAACATGTTCAAAAGAAATGGGGGAAGAAGAATTAAAAAAAGCAGGTCTAAACGATATTGAAATTGTATATAAATTAAAAAAGGAAAAGACAAATTCGTTAGATACTAAAAAAGTATGTAAAAAAATGTTAGAAAATAATGTTGATTTAATCCTTTTTTGTGGCGGAGATGGAACCGCAAGAGATATATTTCATATAATAAGGGATAAAATACCAATGCTTGGAATACCTTCCGGTGTAAAAATGCATTCAGGAGTATTTGGTATAAATACAGAAGCTACAGCGAAAATGTTACATGAATTTGTAAATCATAGACTTGTCATTGGGGAGGTTGAAATACTTGATGTTGATGAAAAGTTATATAGGAAAGGAGAATGGAAAATTCGATTTTTTGGAACCGCGAAAGGCATTGTTGAACCAACATTTGTGCAGGTAGGAAAAACTGTTTATGAATCTATTGATGATAGTGATATAAAAAATGAACTGACTGAACATATTGAAGATGAAATGGAAAAATTCAATGATTTTCTATTCTTATTTGGTCCGGGGGGAACAATTAATCATATATTAAATAAATCGGGTTATAAAAATTCAATACTCGGTATAGATGCAATTTATAATAAAAAATTAGTAGGAAAAGATCTTAATGAAGAAAAAATTCTTGATCTTTTAAAAAATTATAAAAAAATTAAACTAGTTCTTAGTCCAATTGGAGCCCAAGGTTTTATTTTAGGTAGAGGTAATCTGCAATTAAGCCCTAAAATTATTAGAAAAATTGGGATTAACAATATAATTGTTATTTCAACGCCATCTAAAATAATTTCAACTCCATTTATTAGAGTTGATACAGGTGATAAAAATTTAGATAATATTTTTAAAAAAGAGGAATTTATAATGGTGGTTATAGGTTATAGACTTAGTAGAGTAGTCAAGTTTGGGTAAAAAAATAATGTATTTTAAAAGATATTTTATTATATAATTTTAAATCTATTTTTTTATAATCATTTATTAATCTAAAAATTGTGGTTAAATACCATTTCAATTAAACACCAATTAAACTCAATATCATTTAGGAGGCGAGATCCTTTTTTTTAAATTGTCTTTCTCTCCTTCTCTCTCTTCTTAATCATTTTCTTAATAAATTGATATATCTTTAGTTAAATAAAAGGAGAAAAAATATTAATTAAAATTATTACTAATAGTTTTTAATAATTTATTTATATTTTAATCATATTCTGAATTGTTTTATTATTTAATTTATTAAATATTATAGTATAACCAATTAAATTTATATATTTCAATTTTTATAATTTTTTAACATTTGTTACAAGGTTATTGATTAAATTTGAGCAAAAGTTACATCATAAATTGGAATCAGTGAGCATTAGTTACTTTTTATTTTGGATGAAATGGACATATGTTTTAATTGGCTTTATTTTTTTCAAAGATTTAAAATTAAATATTCATTGTTTTTTTTTTATTTTGAAATTTGTTAAATATATATTGTAAACCAACAACTTTTAATATACCCATATGTTTCCAAAAAAATCAATATAAATCATAAGAGTACATTACTGGAGGCAAAACGATATATGAAAAGAAATTCTAATGCATTTTTAAAGAATGAATATGAAGAACTTGTAAAGAACGATTTTGATTGGAAGCTAAGGATACTTCAATCCGGATCAGCTCCACATTCAATTGTTGATGGAAAAGAGGTAATAATGCTATGTTCAAACAATTACTTGAATCTAAGTAATCATCCAAAATTGATTAAAGCGGCGATTGATGCAGCAAATAAATATGGGGCGGGATCTGGGTCTGTTAGAGCTATTGCAGGTACAATGAAAATTCATATGGATGTTGAAAAAAAACTCGCTAAATTTAAAGGTACAGAATCCTCTTTAATATATCAAACAGGTTTTGCTGCAAATGCTGGTTTAATTCCTCAGCTTGTGGGTAAGGGTGATGTTATAATCAGCGATGAACTAAATCATGGTAGTATTATAGATGGAGTAAGATTAACTAAAGCAGATAGAGCGGTTTATAAACATAAAGATATGGGCGAATTAGAAAAAGTATTAAGTGACGCTGATAAAAAATATAATAGAATCTTAGTAATAACCGATGGTGTTTTTAGTATGGATGGAGACATTGCACCTATGGATAAAATTGTTGAGATATCAAAAGAATTTGGGGCAATGACTTATGTTGATGATGCACATGGGGAAGGTGTAATAGGGCCCGATGGTAGAGGTATTGGTGCACATTATGGCTTAGAGGGTGAAATTGATGTAGAAATGGGAACATTTAGCAAAGCATTTGGAGTTGTAGGTGGTCTTATTGCAGGTAGTCAAGATCTTGTAAACTTTGCATACAATAAATCCAGAACTTGGTTACTTAGCGGATCACATCCTCCTGCAGTAGCTGGAGCCCAATTTGCTGCGATAGATGTCCTTGAAAAAGAACCTGAACATGTTAATAATTTATGGAAAAATACAAAATATTTTAAAAATGAATTAAAAAACATGGGTTTTGATACTGGAGAAAGTGAAACACCGATCACGCCCGTGATGGTTGGCGAATCAAGCATTGCAAAGGAACTTTCTGATACTTTATTTAAGCAGGGAGTTTTTGCATTGCCAATAGTTTTTCCGATGGTTGCTCGCGATAAAGCTAGGATTAGAACAATGATGAACGCAGGCTTAAATAAAGATGATTTAAATAAGGCATTAAGAATTTTTGAAAATCTTGGTAAAAAATTAAAGATTATATAATTTCATTACATAGATATTATGATTCAAAATTTAATATTAAATCATATTGCTTTAAGTTGTAATTCTTAAAATGATGCAGATTTATTTTTTAATAAAATACTTGGCATTCCGTTAGTAAAAAAATTCAATCTTTCAAAAAATTTGGCAAATAAAATTTTTAAAATTCCTAAGGATGTTGAGATTTTAGTATATGAAAATAATAAGATAAGGTTTGAAATTTTTATTACTGATAACAAAAATTACACAATTTTTAATCATATTTGTTTGGAAATTAATAATAAAGATGAGTTAATAAAAAAATGTAAAGAAAGTAATATTAATTTTTTTTATGTAAACAAGGATGATAAAAAATTATTATTCATAAAAGATAATTTTGGAAATTTATTTGAAATTAAATAAAATATCACTCTATAATTTTTTTTTTTATTTTCTCTTAAAATTTTTTCAATTTTTCTTTCTCTTTCATCTTCAGATAGTTTACTTTCATTTATTTGATTTTTTATTATTGTTTCATTAATGATGTTTTCTTGATTCGTTTCAGTTATCTCTTTATTTTTATCATCATTTAATTTTGAATTTTTATTAAAAAGGATAATTTTTTCTTCATTTTTTTCTTTAGATTCAGAATTGAATTTATCGTTCTGTTCAGAATCTTTATCAATATCTGATATTTTATCAGAAAATTTAAAAATATTTTTTACTTCTTTTTTTTCTAGATTTGAATTAATTATAAGTCGAAAAGCGTCTATTATAAATTCTTTTTCTTTAAGAGTAGGTTTCCATAAATAATAATCCCCCTCTTTAAAAAAATTTGATGAATTTGTGTTGAAATAAGTAATGATTGAAAGATTTTGATTTTTATCTTTGTTTAACTCTAGTTTAATGTTTATTTCATTATCATCTTCCATCTATTATCCCAAACCTAGCTATTTAATTGAATGTTTTATTATATTTTAAATTTTTTCATTTTCATTATTTATGTATATTATTCATTATTATATACTAAATTATTAAAACATTTAATTTATATTATTTAAAATATATATCTAATAATTTCGTAAATATACGGTAAATGTTAATATAGTATTTTTTAATTGTATTATTTGGAAAAAATGGTTAAAAAAATATTATATTCTTTAATTGGCTCATTATGTTCTATTGGTGGAATTATTGGGATAATTCTTTCTAATGCTTTTTCAGAAATATTAATATTTGTTATTGCAGCAATATCCGGTTTATTTACTTTAGCAATATCAGGGCAAGAAAAATAGAATATTATTAACTCTCTATCTTGTTAAAATTGTTTTTAATATTGGCATTATATTTAGTATCATTTCAATTAAATTATTAAAATTTTTACTATTATTTTCTTCATTATTTTTATTAATTTCATTTATTTTATTTCGTTGATTATATTCAATATTTTTGTCTAGATTTATTTTTTCATTTTTTAACAATATTTCTTTTTGTTCTAAATCAATTAATAAATTTTCAGTTGAATCATCAGTTATTATTATATTGCCATCATTGTTACCCCAAAAACTACAACTTATAATTTCATTATATGAAGATGATGAAATATATATGCCATTTACTTTATTATTATAAATATCACAATTTTTTAATATATTTCCATTATTTGATGAAACTATAGCATCAATACCCGTGTGTGAATTATTAAAAATTGAACAATTTTCTATTAAATTATTTGATGAAAATTGAAGTTCAATACCATCACAATTATTATAAAAAGTACAATTTGAAATAATATTGAAATCACATTTAGAAATTTTGGTTCCAATCATTGCAATCCCCTCATCCTTACAATTCCAAAAGATACAATTATCAATAATATTTTCATTTGAAAAAATTGCAACTCCTATTGGATTATCATATAGATTACAATTATATATTTTTGAATTATCTGCACTAATTCTTACACCCGTTGTATATAATCCTGAAGCCCCATTTTTTATACTTAAATTTTTCAAAACAATATCAGAAACTCCTAATCTTATAGCATATTTATTTTCTTCAGAAATAGGATTAATAATAGTAGAAAACTTATTTTCCCCAATAATATTTACTTTTTTATTGATATCAAGTATTTCAGTATATATGCCTGTTTTGATAATAATTGTTGATCCATCACTTGCATGATTGATCGCATCTTGTATATTTGAATAATCTCCACCAAATCTACTTACAATAACAATATTTTCTGGTAAATTATCTATAGATATATCCGCTGAAATATTTGTAATAAAAATTAAATCTACAATTAAAAGAAACAAAAGAAAAAACATTATTGTTGCCCTCATTCCTCTCATCCTATCAAACCTTTAAATTCAATCGTGTTACTATCCAACGTGATAAAGTTTCACAATAATTGTATTTAAAGATAATTGTAAAAAATAACAAGATGGTAAAATGTCAAAACTCAAATTGAACAAAACTGAAAATACTAATATATTAAATAAAATGAAATTTATTCTTCAAAATATTTAATAATTAAGAAGTATTATATTTTAATAATAAGAAAATAAATATAAATGGATAATATGAAGAAAAAAATAATAATTATTTTTGTTGTAGGGTTATTCGCAATATCTTTATTAAATATAATTCTTGTAGTAACAGCTATTCCAATTAAAAGAAATGATAACTATAACCTACTTGAATCAAATAATCAATATGAATTACATAAAAATATCATAATTTCTGAATTAGAACCAGGGGATATAGCATTTAAACATCCAGATATATTTCCAGATTATTTTCCTACAATAATTGACCATTGTCTGATATATATAGAATATAATAAATCAACTGAAAAATATGTTTTTATTGAGGCAGGTATTCACAATAGTTGCGTTCAATATAGATATGAAACAAAAGAAAATATAACAGGAAAAATGTGGGGGACATTTGCCAGAGTTAGGAATGCAAATTCAACTCAGAAACTCAATGCAATTAATTTTACAAAAAGACAGCTTGGTAATAAATTTCAAGGAGAATTTTTTGGAATAAAAGCTAACAAAAATTACAATCCAAATGATGTTGATAATGATCTTCTTGCAAATGAATGGTATTGTAGTGAACTTATTTGGGCTGCATATTATAATTGTAACAATCCTTTCCCCGAAGATGAACCTGAATATGGTTATATATATGGTGATGGAATTGATATTGATCGAAATGAATGGAAAGAAAATATTTTAGGTCATACTGTAGTATGGCCTAAGGAAATATATAATAATGTAAGAGATATTAAAAAAATATTTTTAAATTAATATTTCAATTTTGAATCACTTTTTTTTTTAATATCTAATTTTTAGCATTATTATTATAAATATGTTTTATTATCTAGAATAATAAAAAACGGAACAGGTGAAAAAATAAATATGAATCTTAAAAAATTTATAATTAATTTTTTAATAATCTTAAGTATTTTATTATTAAACGGTTGTATAGACGAAGAAACAACAAATGGGAAATATGATATATATGTAGGAGCAAATGTTACTAATGGTTATTCAACAATTCAAAAAGCAATAGAAAATTCTTCAAATGGAGATTCAATATTTATTTACGATGGAGTATACAATGAAAATTTAATAATAAATAAATCAATAAACATTACTGGAGAAAGCAATGATAAAACCATAATAAATTACATAAAAGATCAAGAACAAGAAATCATTATTATTACAATATTGGCAGATAGCTGCATATTAAATAATATAAATATAAATAATTCCAATGGAACTGATAATGTTTTAGGGATAGTTATTAAATCATCAAATAACACTATAATAAATACTTCAATCACAAACACAGAAAAAGGAATTTATATTGATAGTGATTATAATGTTAACTCCAGAAATAATTCAATAATTATGAATAATATTTCAAATAATAATTATGGTTTATATGTAACTTATTCAAATAATAATAATATTTCAAAAAATAAAATTTTTGATAACAAAGAATATGGCATATATCTGTTAAATTCAAATGATAATATATTATCATATAATTTCTATTATAATAACACTGATTATGCCCTTAGAATAAAAGGATCAAGGTATAATAAATTATACAACAATAATATATTTTTAAATCAGAAAGGGCTGTATTTTTGTTGTGGTGCAAGAGATAATATAGTATATAATAATAATTTTCAGGATAACATAATTTGGCATGCAAATGATGCTTTGGGCAATCAATGGGATAATGGAATAATTGGAAATTATTGGGGCGACTATGAAGAAAAATATCCTAATTCAGAAATAATTAATGGAAAATGGCAAACCCCCTATAATATATCGGGCGGTAGTTATAAGGATAATTATCCATTAGTAAATCCAATTTAATTTAGATATATTTAAAAAAAATGAATAATACATATTTTATATAAAATGAAAAAATATGAATGAAGGAATTATTTTTGATGTCAAGAGATATGCAATAAATGATGGACCAGGTATTAGAACTACAGTTTTTTTTAAAGGATGTCCTCTAAATTGTTGGTGGTGCCACAATCCAGAAGGGATTAATTCAAAAATTGAAAAATTTAATAAAAAAGATACAGTAGGGTATAATCTAAACGTAAAAGATATAATCAATGAAATATTAAAAGACCATATATTCTATAATGAATCTGGAGGAGGAGTAACCTTTTCAGGAGGAGAACCACTTTTACAAATTAATTTTTTACATTCAATCCTAATAGAATGTAAAAAAAATAATTTAAATACTGCTATAGATACTTGCGGATATTCAACAATTGATAATATTGATAAAATATATGATAAAGTAGATTTATTTTTATTTGATTTGAAATTTATTAATGAAAAGGAACATTTAAAATATACGGGAAAATCAAATAAAATAATTATAAAGAATTTAATATATTTATCAAACAAAGGAAAAAAGGTTCAAATAAGAATCCCGCTAATTCCAAACATTACAGATACATCAGAAAATCTATTATCAATTAAACAATTCATTGACAAACTGAGATATATTGATGAGATATGTCTCTTACCATATAATAAATATGCAGAAGTTAAAATTGCAAAATTCAAATTAAATTCAAAAATTAAAAAACTATCAACACAAACAGATAAAAAACTTAATCAAATAAAAAAAATTTTCGATTCTAAAAAATATAAAGTGAAAGTCGGCGGATAGATAATTATGAACGAAAGAATTAAAAAACTTAAAGAGCAAAGTTCAAATTCGCAAGCCGTTCTATCAATTGAAAGAGCAAAATTAATCACAGAATTTTATAAAAAAACAAAAGAAATTAAATTATCAAAACCAGTTGAAAGAGCGCTAGCTTTCAAATATATACTTGAAAATAAAAAAATTTGTATTAATGAATTTGAATTAATCGTTGGAGAACGAGGCTCTTTTCCGAAAGATACACCTACTTACCCTGAAATTTGTATACATTCCATTCAAGATTTAAAAAAAATTAATGATAGAGAAAAAATTAATTTTAAAGTTAATAAAGAGGCAATGAAACTTCAAAATGAATTAATTATACCTTTCTGGAAGGAAAATTCTATAAGAGAAATAATATTTGAAAAGATGGATGCTAATTGGAAAAATGCCTATGATGCAGGTGTTTTTACTGAATTTATGGAACAAAGAGCACCAGGTCATACGGTATTGGATAATAAAATCTACAAAAAAGGATTATTAGATTTTAGAAAAGAAATATTGAAAAATATTGAAAAAATAAATAATATAAATGATAGTGAAGCTCAATATAAAAAAGAAGAATTAAATGCAATGATAATTGCAATAGATGCAATTATTAATTTTGCAAAAAAACATTCTAAAAAAGCAACACAACTCGCACAACAGGAGAAAAATTTGATAAGAAAAAACGAACTTGAACAAATATCTCGTATATGTGATAAAGTTCCAGCTAAACCACCAGAAACCTTTTGGGAAGCACTTCAATATTATTGGTTTATCCATCTTGGGGTAATAATAGAATTAAATACTTGGGATTCGTTTAATCCTGGTAGATTGGATCAGCATCTTTATCCCTTTTATATTAAAGATATAAAAAAAGGAATATTAACTAAGGATAAAGCAAAAGAACTTTTACAAACATTCTGGATAAAATTCAATAACCAGCCTGCTCCTCCTAAAGTAGGGGTAACTGCGAAGGAAAGTAATACATATACAGATTTTTGTTTAGTCAATTTAGGAGGTCTAAATAAATTAGGAGAAAATACGGTTAATGAATTGACTTATCTAATACTAGATGTTATAGAAGAAATGCGCTTATTACAACCAAGCTCAATGATTCAAGTAAGTGAAAAAACCCCTGATCTATTATTAAGAAGAGCTTTAAAAATAATAAAAACGGGGTTTGGTCAACCTTCAATATTTAATTCAGAATCAATTATAAAAGAATTAGTTAGGCAAGGAAAATCAATAAAAGATGCAAGAAATGGAGGAGCTAGCGGATGTGTGGAATCAGGAGCCTTTGGAAAAGAAAGTTATATATTAACTGGTTATTTTAATTTAGTAAAAATTCTTGAATTAACCTTAAATAATGGTATAGATCCATTCATAGGTAAAAGAATTGGATTAGCAACAGGAAAACCAGATGATTTTTTATCATATAATGATCTTTTTAATGCATATAAAAAACAATTAAAATATTTCATTGATATTAAAATCAAAGGAAATAGAATAATTGAACAATTATGGTCAAAAAATCTTCCTGCACCATTTATGTCGATATTCATAGATGATTGCATCAAAAATGCTAAAGATTATAATAGCGGTGGAGCTAGATATAATACAACTTATATCCAAGGCGTTGGATTAGGAACAATAACAGATTCATTAACCTCAATTAAATACAATATTTTTGATAAAAAAATAATTACAATGAATGAATTAATTAAAGCAATAAAAAATAATTATAAGGGATATGAAAAAATCGAAAATGATCTAATATACAATACGCCAAAATATGGTAATGATGAAGATTATCCTGATGAAATATTAAAGCAAATATTTCAGATTTTTTTTAAATTAATTGATGGAAGAGATAATACTAAAGGAGGTAAATATCGAATTAATTTATTACCGACAACTTCACATATATATTTTGGAAGTAAAGTGGGTGCAACGCCAGATGGAAGAAAATCCAAGAATCCTTTATCAGAAGGTATATCACCTGTTCAGGGAGCTGATATAAAAGGGCCAACGGCAGTTATAAAATCTGCTTCAAAAATAGACCAAATAAAAACTGGTGGTACTCTTCTTAATCAAAAATTTACACCACAAATATTTGATAAAGAAGAAAATATTGATAAAATTATAGCATTAATCAGATCTTATTTTAGATTGAATGGTCACCATATTCAATTTAATGTAGTTACAGCAAATACTTTGAAAAAAGCACAAAAAGATCCTGTAAAATATAAGGATTTAATTGTAAGAGTTGCAGGATATAGTGATTATTTTATAAATCTAACTTTAGAATTACAAAATGAAATAATTAAAAGAACAGAACAAATTATATCTTAAATACATCTAAATTAATAGAATTTATCTAAATGTATTTTTTATTTATTGTTTTTCTTTTTTATTTAATTAAAGAATGTAATAAATTCGCAGATCGTATAAAACAAAAATAAATAAATTAACTTTAAATATATAATGGGGGAGGGGGAGAGAAAAAACAATTTCAAGTTTTTTTTAGGAGCATAAAACTTTAAAAAAACATTTTTCTCTTATACATAGCTTAGATTTCCCTCCACATTATACAATAATATTAATAAAACATCAAATATATAAAATTTTAGTTTAAAAATTTAATTAAAATAAATAAAATGTAAGATTTGTTAAATTATTATAACTTTTTTTAAAATAATAAAAACTTTGTTATAGGGAAATCAAAAGAGAACATTTACCATCAGTTCAAATTTAACAAAACATCAAACCATATTAACCAATTTTTAATATGTAATGATTATAGCCACATCCTGATGCAAATCCATATATTATCATATAGCTATACATATTAACCAAATAATTAGTAGTATCACCTGTATAAATAATGTAAAAATGCGTACTTGTCATTAATGCAGCAGCAAAAAATAAACCAACAAAAAACATATATTCAAACCAATTTTTATCAATCTTTGAATAAATTTTCTTTATAATATAACCAATAACTACAGCAATTATCCCGCCTATTACTGCAATAAATAACGGTAATACCAAATATATCATTTTTCTCCCAAAAAATTAAATAACAATTCTCTAAATAAATTTTATTATATTTTCAAATGCCTAACTTTAATTAGGCATTTTGAAAGATAAAATAATTAATGAAATATTTTTTCCTTTTGTAAAATTATTATACTAATCCTAAAAATAACAAAAACCTTATTATACTCAATATTGATTAATTACATTGTTTTTGGTGAGAAGGAGAGAAAAAAATGGTAAATAAATATTATATTTTAACAATAGGCATATGTTTAACATTAATAGCGGCATCTTTTAGTGGATGTGTTGAAGAAGAAGCTGAAGAAATGGTATTAATATTTGCAATGGCTGGAGATGCTGATAAATTAGATCCTGCTGATGTAACAGATGGGGAATCAATTTCAAGAACAGATAATATTTTTGAAAGTTTAGTTGAATATACCGAAGGTGGAACTGATATTCAACCTGCTTTAGCAACCTCTTGGGAAGTCTCTAATGATGGTTTAGATATTACTTTTAACTTAAGAAAAAATGTTAAATTTCATGATGGGACAGATTTTAATGCTGATGCCGTAGTATTTTCATTTGAGAGACAATATAACACGAGTAATCCATATCATGATTATGGGGAATGGGCTTACTGGAGTTATATGTATTATGACATTGACTATGTAGAAAAAATTAATGATTATAAAATAATAATTCATCTAAAAAATTCAAATGCAGCAATAATGACTAGTCTAGCTATGTTTACTGTAGCTATTGTAAGTCCAACAAATGCAGAAAAATGGGGTGAAGATGCCTTTAAACATCCAGTTGGAACAGGACCATTTAAATTTGTTGAGTGGATAAAAGACGATCATATAACAGTTGAAGCAAATGAAAATTATTGGCGTGCAAGACCAACATTAGATAAAATAATTTTTAGAGTTATTGAGGATCCATCAGCAAGATTATTAGCCATCCAAGCTGGAGAAATTCATGGTATGGAATATCCAGATCCATCTAGTTTTGATTTGATAAAATCAGATTCTGATTTACAACTTCTAACTCAAGCTGGTATGAATGTTGGATATTTAGCTATGAATACTGGCTATGGATATTATGATGAAAATGAAAATGGAGTGCAAGATTCGGATGAGAATTGGGTAGAAACTCCGGGATATTTTGAACCACTAACTAATAAACTAGTTAGAAAAGCTATTAATTATGCAATTGATAAAAATTCAATAATTGATAATCTATATAAAGGTACAGCAATAGTAGCAAAGAATGGAATGCCACCGTTTATGCTCGGCTATAATGATGATATTGTTGATTATTCATATGATCCAGATATGGCAAAAGATTTACTTGAGGAAGCTGGATATCCAAATGGATTTAACACAACTTTATGGGTTATGCCTGTAAGTAGACCTTATATGTTTGATCCACCTAAAATCGCAGAAGCTATTCAGAGTTATTTAGCAGATGTTAATATAAATGTTGAACTTTATCAAATAGATTGGTCGACATACCTTGAAGAAACTGAAAATGGTAATCATCCAATGTGTCTTTTAGGTTGGACCGGTGATAATGGTGATCCAGATAATTTTATGAGAGTATTATATGGGTCAGATTCAGCTTCAATTGGTACTGCTGGAAACGTAGCTTTTTACAATAATTCATTAGTTCAAGAAAAATTCACTGCAGCATTACAATCATACGATGTAACAGAAAGAGCAAAACTCTATGAGGAAGCACAAGTTTTAATTCATGAAGATGCACCCTTCGTATATTTAGCTCATGCTACACAGAATATGGTTTTCTTATCAAATGTAAAGGGTTATGTTTTAAATCCAACTGAAAGAAAATTCTTCTATCCCGTGGAAATTGAATAAAAGTTCAATATATACTGACCAACTCATATGCATTAAATAAAGACATTATGTTAATTTTAAGTGTAGATTATAGATGAAATGGTATATAATAAAGAGGTTAATTCAACTTATTCCAGTAATAATTGGAGTTACGATAATAGCATTTTCATTAATTCAGCTTGCACCAGGAGATCCTGCCAGGACAATGCTCGGTCAACATGCTACACAACAAGAGATTAATGAAATTAGAGAAAAATATGGTTTAGATGAACCCATATATGTTCAATATGCTATCTGGCTAAATGGAGTATTACACGGTGATTTAGGGCGATCAATTTTAACAAGAGAATTAGTTGTAATTGAAATCTCTGAGAGATTTCCAAATACGATAGAACTTGCAATTGCAGCAATGATTTTTGCAATAATTATTGGTGGTTTAGCCGGTATAATATCAGCGTCAAAACAGTATTCAATTACTGATTACACTGTAATGGGTATCGCACTTTTTGGTATATCAATGCCTGTTTTTTGGCTTGGAATTATGTTAATGTTGATATTTGGTGTAATTCTAGGTTGGCTCCCAATTGGTGGGAGAATTGATCTAATAATACCATTCCAACGAGTAACCGGATTTATGGTTTTAGATAGTATAATTACTGGAAATTTTAATGCATTAATTAGTATATTAAAACATTTAATTCTTCCTGCAATAGCTTTAGGTACTATACCTATGGCTATAATAGCTAGGGTTACACGTTCAAGTATGCTTGAAGTACTAAGGCAAGATTTTATTCGAACTGAACGTGCAAAAGGATTATCTGAAAGAGTGGTTATATATAAGCATGCTTTAAGAAATGCAATGGTGCCAGTTGTAACTGTTATTGGATTAAATTTTGGTTTACTACTTTCAGGGGCAATTTTAACAGAAACTGTTTTTTCTTGGCCTGGTTTAGGTAGACTTGTTGTAAACGCAGTATATCAGCGTGATTATCCACTTGTTGTGGGTTGTATTTTAATTTTTGCAATAGTATTTGTTATTGTCAATTTAATTACAGATATTTTATATACATTTATAGATCCAAGAATAAAATATGAATAGGTAGAAAATGATAAGAGAACGAGAAACAAAAACTCAAGAATTAATTAGAAGATTCAAATATAACAAATCTGCTGTTTTTGGATTAATATTAATTTTATTTCTTGTTTTTATAGCAATTTTTGCTGATTTTATTGCTCCAAATGATCCAACACCTTCGCCTCCAGAATTGGAAAATAGTTTAAAACCTGGTTTTTGGAGTAATGAAGGTTTAGAAGGGTATCCCCTTGGAACGGATATGCTTGGAAGATGTATCTTAAGTAGAATTATTTTTGGGGCAAGAATCAGTCTAACTGTAGGTTTTATTGCAGTTGGAATCGCATCAATACTTGGAATAATTATTGGAGTTACGGCAGGTTATTTTGGTAAATGGATTGATAGTTTATTAATGAGAATCGTTGATATAATTTTTTCATTTCCAGCTCTACTGCTTGCAATAGTTATTGTGGCTACTATAGGACAAGGACTTGATAAAGCTATGATAGCTATTGGAATAGTTTATTCTCCACAGATGGCAAGAATAATGAGAGGTTCAGTATTGTATATCAAAGAAATGGAGTATATTGAGGCTCAAAAAGCAATTGGATCAAAAAATTTAAGAATTATTTTTCGTCATGTTATACCTAATAGCTTGGCACCTGTAATAGTATATGGTACGCTTATGATGGCAAGTGCAATTTTAGATGCTGCAGCTTTAGGTTTTTTGGGATTAGGCGCTCAACCACCAACTCCAGAATGGGGTGCAATGCTGTCTGAAAGCAGACTTTACATTGTTAGTGGGGCTTGGTGGGCAGCAACGTTTCCTGGAATAGCAATAATATTAGCAGTATTAGGTTTAAATCTATTAGGGGATGGTTTACGAGATATCTTAGATCCAAGACTTAAAACATAGGATGAAAAATATGATAGAATTACTTAAAATCGAAGATCTTAAAACATACTTCTATACATATGAAGGAATAGTAAAAGCTGTAAATGGAATTAGTTTAAAAATAAATAAAGGTGAAACTCTTGGACTTGTTGGAGAATCAGGTTGTGGAAAAAGTATAACAGCTTTATCTATATTGAGATTGATTCCAAGCCCTCCAGGTAAGATTGTAAATGGAAATATTATTTTTGAAGGTAAAAACCTATTAGAATTAAATGATGAAGAAATGAGGAAAATAAGAGGAAAAAAAATATCCATGATATTTCAAGAACCAATGACTTCATTAGATCCAATGTTTACAATTGGTCAGGAAATAATTGAAGTAATAAAACTTCATCAAGGATTAAAAAATGAGGAAGCAAGGAAAAAAGCAATAGAATCTCTTAAAGCCGTTGGTTTTCCAGATCCTGAAGAACGAATAGATAATTATCCACATGAATTATCGGGGGGAATGAGACAAAGAGCTATGATTGCAATGGCATTATCATGTAATCCAGCTTTACTTATTGCAGATGAACCTACAACAGCTTTAGATGTAACTATTCAAGCTCAGATATTAAAATTGATTGATAAATTAAAAGAAAATTTTGATACTTCAATATTATTAATAACCCATGATCTTGGTGTTATTGCTGAAACTTGTGATAATGTAGCATTAATGTATGCAGGATATATTGTAGAATCTACTGATGTTCATAGTTTTTTTAAAAATCCCTTACATCCATATGCACAAGGATTATTAAAATCAATACCACGTCTTGATCTAAAAGTTAAAAAATTAGATATTATAAAAGGAATTGTACCAAATTTATTAGATACTCCAAAAGGATGTCCATTTAACCCTAGATGCGAATATTGTTTTGAAAAATGTACAAAAAAACTTCCAGAATTGATTGAAATCGAAAAAAATCATTTAGTTAGATGTTGGTTATTTGGAGATAAAAAATAAATGGATAAACTAGTCGAAATTAAAAATTTAAAGAAATACTTCTGGATTGAACAAGGACCTTTTAAGAAAAAACTTCCTGTAAAAGCAATTGATAATATTAATTTATATATAAAAAATAGAGAAATACTTGGGCTTGTTGGAGAATCAGGATGTGGAAAAACAACAGTCGGTAAAGTAATATTAAGAATTCTTGATCCAACTGATGGTAAAATTATATTTGAAAATAAAGACATAACTAAATTAAAACAAAACGAAATGTTCGAGTATAGAAAAAAAATGATGATTATATATCAAGATCCTTTTGGTTCTCTTGATCCAAGAATGAAAATAGGTTCTACAATTGCTGAACCAATGGAGGTACATAAATTATTTTCAAAAAATGAAAAAGAGGAAAAAGAAAATAGAATAGTTGAACTTATGGAGAAGGTAGGATTAACAGATGATCAAATTAATAGATATCCGCATGAATTTAGCGGGGGACAAAGACAGAGAATTGGTATTGCAAGAGCCTTAGCAACAAATCCAATATTTATTGTGGCTGATGAACCAGTATCTGCATTAGACGTTTCAATTCAAGCTCAAATAATCAATTTATTAAAAGATTTGCAGAAGGAATTTGGATTAACACTTCTTTTTATAACTCATGATTTAAGTGTTATTAAACATATAAGTGATAGAGTTGCTGTAATGTATGCTGGAAAAATTGTTGAATTAGCTCCAACAAAAAAATTATTTAAAAAACAATATCATCCATATACCGAGGCATTACTATCAGCAATTCCAATACCAAATCCAGATAAAGAAATTAAACCAAAACTTTTAGAAGGGGAGGTACCAAGTTTAATTAATCCACCAGAGGGTTGTAGATTTCATCCAAGATGTAATAAATGTAAAAAAATTTGCACAAAAATTGAACCAGAATTGAAAGAAATATCCAAGGAACATTTTGTTGCATGTAATTTATAATCGATTTAACAATGTTTGATAGTAATAAATTTTTTATAATAATTATTTTTTAAAATATCTACTAAATCAAAAAGTTTATTATATTCTATTATATTTTAAATTTCAATTTTGGTGGAAAGAGGAGAAAAAAAATGAATAAAAAGTTTTGTATATTAGCTATAGGCATTTGTTTATCAATGACACTAACGGCTTTTAGTGGATGTGTTGAAGAATCTACAAAAATTGAACTCAAAAATCCTGATACTTTAGTATACTACACTTTTGGTGATGCAAAAACACTTGATCCGGCTGATGCGTATGATTCAGCTTCTGCAGAAGGAATATTTTCAATTTATGAGGGATTAATAACATATAAGGGTGATGATTTAGATACTTTTTATCCATCATTAGCAACAAGCTGGGATGTGTCTGAAGATTCAAAAACATGGACTTTCAATTTGCGAGAAGGAGTTAAATTTTCCAATGGTAATGATTTTACTGCAGAGGATGTAAAATATTCATTTGATAGAGTTCTAACTATGAACTCCCCAGAATCCGGTGTTGCTTGGATTTTACAACAAAGTATGGATTTAGACAGCACTAAGATAATCGATGATTATACTATTGAAATTAATTTAATTGAACCATATGGTGGATTTTTATCTACTATAGCATATACAGTCGGTTTTATTGTGGACAAAGATTATGTTGAAGAACATGGCGGCATTGTTGCAGATACTGAAAATGAATATCTTAAATTAAACCCTATTGGAACCGGCCCATATATGGTAGATCATTGGACAAGAAATACCGAGTTAGTTTTAGTTCAAAATCCTGATTATTGGGGTGGCTGGGATGGAAAACATGTTAAAAAAGTTGTAATTAAATATGCTAACGAAGCAGCAACAAGAATCTTAGCCTTAAAAAATGGTGATGCTGATATAGCAGTAATACCAAATGAGAATCTAGAGGATGTTGAAGATGATGAAGGCATTATAGTTATCGCCTATGATAGTTTTGACTTGGTAATGGCAGAAATGAATACTTTATCAGATAATTCAATGTATTTAGCGAATCCTGAGGTGAGAAGAGCACTTTGTTATGCTTTTAATTATCAATCTGCAATTGATGATGCATATGTTGGATATATGAGTAGGGTAGCTGGAGCAATTCCAAATGGTATGCCATATTATGATTCACAGAATAATGGAGTTCCAGTATATGATTATGATCTTGAAGAAGCTGAACAGATATTAGATGAAGCAGGATTCACATTAAACGAAGATGATCAAAGATTTGATGGGGCAACAATAAGGATATTTTATAACGCTGGAAATACTGAAAGATATAAGATGGCTTTATCATTCCAAGAAGAATTAAATAAGATAGGTATTCTTTCTTCAGTAATTGCTGAAAATTGGCCTCAACTATTACATCGAATGTATACAACAGCAGATTGGGATTTAATATTTATTGGATGGGGTCCAGATTATAATGATCCTGATGACTATGTATTCCCATTTGTTGCATCATCAGATGTTAATGGCGATACTTTTAATACGGGATATAAAAATGAATCAGTTGATGAATATCTACTAGAAGGAAAATATTCAGCAGATCCAAATGTTCGTGAGAATGCATACAAAAATGCTTTTGATATTTATATTCAAGATCCATCTATGATTTACATTGGACAAAGACAGTTCATAAGACCAAAAAGAGATTGGGTTCAAGGATACTATTATAACCCTGTAAGAGATTGGTATTGGTACGACTATTACAAAGAATAAGGATGATAACGTCATCCTTTTCTCTTTCTTATTTATTAAAATTAAATTAATAAATATTGTTTAAAATATTGTATAAATAAAAGGATAAAATATTAAAATAATATCTACAACGAAATTTAAATTGGAATTAATTCAACATTACTTATAATTTAAATGGAGATAATATGAAAACATGGGAATACATAGTAAGAAGATTGCTATTACTTATCCCTGTTTTGATAGGAGTAACAATTATTACATTTGTAATATCTCATGTTATACCTGCCGATCCAGCTATAGCTTTTGCTGGAGGGCCAAAAGCTCAACCTGAAACCATAGAAAGAATAAGAGAAGAACTACATTTAAATGAACCGTTATTGGTTCAATATTTCTACTATTTAAATGATTTACTTCATTTAAACTTTGGAAAATCATATTTAGAAAGTAGACCAGTCCTTGAAAGTATAACACAATACTTTCCAGCAACTTTTGAATTAACAATTTTTGCTATGCTTATTTCTGTACCTTTAGGAATTCTGGGTGGAATTATTTCTGCAATAAGAAGAAATAAACTTTCAGATCATATAACTAGAATAATTGCAATATTAGGTTATTCAATGCCAATTTTTTGGCTAGCACTTATGCTTCAATACCTATTAGCATATCAATTTCCAATTTTACCTTTAGAGGGAAGACTATCAATAGGTCTTATTGCACCACAATCCATTACAGGTTTATATGTGATAGATAGCATTTTAACAGGCAATATAAATACTTTATCTGCATCTTTATATCATCTTATTTTACCTTCTTTCACACTTGGTTTTGCTACAATGGCTTTACTTCTAAGGATGACAAGATCAAGTATGCTTGAAGTAATGGGTATGGATTATGTTAGAACTGCTAGAGCAAAAGGTCTATCAGAAAGAGTAGTAATAATGAAACATGCACTCAGAAATGCTTTAATTCCAACAATAACAGTTTCAGGTCTTCAATTCGGAGCATTACTTGGAGGTGCGGTTCTTACCGAATCAATTTTTAATTGGCCAGGTATGGGCAGATTTGCCGCAAATGCTGTAATGGGACTTGATTTCAATTCTGTAATGGGCTTTACAATTATTGTTGCAATAATTTATGTTATAGCAAATCTAATTGTTGATTTATTATATGCAGTTATCGACCCAAGAGTCAAATTAGGAGGAGAATGATATATTTAAGATAAAAAAAATAGATGAATTTCTTAAAAAAAATGAATCAAGAATTAAAGATCTAAAATATATGCTTCATCTTTTTAGACGAAGTTTATTATCAATGATAGGTCTTATTCTTATTCTATTCATCATATTTATTGCAATTTTTGCTCCGTATTTAGCTATACAACATCCAACTTATGTTGAAGTTTCAACCGAACAAGGTACAAGACGAATTGAAGAAAGATGGGATATCAATTTTCAAGATAAATTTATTCCACCAAATTCAGAGCACTATTTTGGCACTGATGATTTTGGAAGGGATATATATAGCATGGTAATTTATGGAACTCAGATATCATTGAAAATATGTTTAATGGTAGTATTTTCTGCAACAATAATCGGAATTATCTTAGGAGGAATTGCTGGATATTTCGGCGGTAAAATTGATGAAATACTAATGAGAGTAACAGATGTTTTTTTGTCTATACCTTATCTAATTTTAGCAATAGCTGTAGCAGCTGCATTAGGTAGAAGTATAGAAAATATAATGATGGCATTAGTATTAGTTTGGTGGCCTCAATATGCTCGTTTATTAAGAGGACAAGTACTTTCAATCAGAGAAAATCAATATGTAGAAGCAGCTCGTAGTATAGGGGCAAATAATTGGAGAATTTTATTCAGACATGTAATTCCAAACTCATTTGCACCATTATTAGTTCAAATAACATTAGATTTAGGAGCCGTTTTACTTGTAGCAGCAGGATTAAGTTTCATAGGTCTAGGTGCCCCACCGGGAACTGCTGAATGGGGATTAATGATATCCTCCGGGAGAATGCATATGTTCCATTCATGGTGGTATGCAACTTTTCCAGGATTGGCAATTGTAATAACTGTTTTAGGTTTTAACTTATTAGGAGATGGAATAAGAGACATAACAGATCCAAAATTAAGAAGGTGATTAAACGAAGGAAAAACCATTAATATCAATAAAAAATCTTAAAACATATTTTTACACCTATGAAGGAGTAGTTAAAGCATTAGAGGATACAAATTTTGAAATATATAATGGAGAAACCTTTGGATTAATTGGGGAAACAGGATGCGGAAAAAGTGTAACAGCTTTGTCTGTTATGAGATTAATTCCCGACCCACCTGGAAAAATTATTGATGGTGAAATAAAATTCAAAGATGAAGACTTAATAAAAAAAACTGATTTAGAGTTGCAAAATATTAGAGGAAATGAAATATCAATGATATTTCAGGAACCCATGACAGCATTAAATCCTGTATTTAAAATCGGAGACCAAATTGCAGAAGTAATCATTCTTCATGAATCAAACCCTAAATTAAATAATAAAAATTACAGGTTTTATAATAAAAGAAAAATTAGAAAGAAAATGGAAAAACAAGCATTTGAAAAAGCAATTGAAGCATTGAAAATGGTAAATATTCCGGATGCAGAAAAAGTTGCAAATCAATATCCACATGAATGTAGTGGAGGAATGCGACAAAGAGCTATGATTGCAATGATGCTTGCTTGTGATCCAGATCTATTGATTGCTGATGAACCAACAACTGCTCTTGATGTAACAGTTCAGGCACAAATATTAGCTTTAATGAAGGACCTTCAAAAACGAAAAGGAACAGCGATCTGGTTAATAACACATAATTTGGGAATAATTGCTGAAATGTGTGATCGAGTAGGAGTAATGTATGCTGGATACATTGTTGAAATGGGTTCAACCGAATTAATATTTGATAACCCTGATCATCCATATACAAGAGGATTAATAGGTTCTATACCAAAAATTACAGAAGATATTGATGAATTAGAGATTATTCCAGGTAATGTCCCTAATTTAATTGAACCACCATCAGGATGTAGATTTCATCCAAGATGTAAATTTTGCAAACAAATTTGTAAAGAAAAACCACCCGAATTAATTGAAGTTGAAAAAAACCATTATGTTGCTTGCCATAGATATAAAGAAGTAAAATATTCTGAGCTAGTAGATTTTCTAAAAAAAAAATAGTGGTAAAAAGATGGAAAAAGATCAAATAATTAAAGCAAAAAACATCAAAGAATACTTTCCAATAAGAAAAGGTATATTTTCAACTGTAAAAGAGTATGTTAAAGCAGTTGATAATGTAAATTTTTATATAAAAAAAGGAGAAACTTTTGGTCTTGTAGGAGAGTCAGGATGCGGGAAAACAACATTGGGTAGGACTTTAATACAATTAATTCCACCGACTTCTGGAACTGTTTGTTTTATGGGTAAAAATCTTTCAGAAATATCAAAATCAGAATTAAGAAAACTAAGATTACACATGCAAATTGTTTTCCAAGACCCGTCATCCTCGTTAAACCCAAGAATGACAGTTAAACAAATTATAGGTGAACCACTAAAAATAAATAAAAAAATCAAAAATGAAGAAATAAATAAAAAAGTATTATTATTATTAAAAACAGTTGGATTAGATGAACAACACATGTATCGTTTTCCGCATGAATTTAGTGGAGGACAAAAACAAAGAATAGGTGTTGCAAGAGCTCTTGCTTTAAATCCAGATTTTATAGTATTAGATGAACCAACATCAGCTTTAGATGTATCTGTTCAAGCAAAAATACTAAATCTGTTTAAAGATTTACAAAAAAAATTCAATTTAACATATTTATTTATAACTCATGATTTAAGTGTTATAAAATACATAAGCGATAGAGTAGCAGTAATGTATGCTGGTAAAATAGTCGAATTATCAACCACAAAAGAATTATTTAAAAAACAACTTCATCCATATTCAATTGCTCTACTATGTTGTATACCTATTCCAGATCCGAAAATAAAAAAAGAATTTATTGTAATAAAAGGTGAAGTACCTAGCCTAATTAATCCTCCGCCAGGTTGTAAATTTCATCCAAGATGTCCCAAAAGAATTTCAATATGTAAAAAAATTGAACCTGAATTAATTGAAATAAAAAAAGAACATTTTGTAGCATGTCACTTATATCAAAAAAAAGTATGATATTTTTTATTTAAAATTAATGGTAATTTTATGAATTCAAGATGGGATAAGAAATTAGAAATTGTAGAAAATACCTTTAAAAGATATTCTGAAAGAAGAAGAAAAAATATTTATCAAAGTCTATTAAGACCTTTATATCAAGAAATTCTAAAATGTATTTTTTTTATAATAACTATGATTTTTAATACTTTTTTATTATTAGAAATCATTATAATTTTTAATTACCCATTAAATGTAATTATTTTTTTAATATCAATTTTACCCCTTTTTTATATTGAAATAAAAATTTACAATATTTATTGGGGGACTAAAGGAAAATGGTCAATTAATAAATATAAAAAGATAAAAAAGAAATAGAAAAAGATTATTACTAAATTGTTTTAATGTAATATGCAATACACGAGGCTATTATGTATAAAAGACCATCGCCATCTCCTTGATCAAAGTAACCAGAAAAATATAAAAATGCAGCGACTAAAGCAATAGGTATTGCTAGTATTATAAGTACTCCAATAATAGATAATCCCACTGCAAATATACTTCCTAATAAGGATCCTATTGCGATTGATAAAAAAGCTGAAATAGCGGCAAAAATCGGCGCTCCAATACTAGCTAAAGTCTTGATAATATTCTTACTTAATACTCCAAGAGAAATTATATATAATCCTGCCAATAGTAAAATTGTTTGAATATCCGCTAATATCAATACAATAATGCCAATGATTGCTCCAATAGTTTTTATTAGACCTCCAAATAAAGTAAAAAATCCTTGCAATAATGCTTTTAAAATTGTAATAATAAATTGTAATACAGTTAATATTAATGATATTATATTTTGAAATGCACCGTTATCTAATAATAAATAACTATCTTTATTTATATCTTCATTGTTATAAAATTTGTTGGTAAAAACATTGTCAATTTTTAATAAATAACTTTTTATGATATTTAATGAGTCATATTCTTTATTATTTAACTCATTATCATTTTGAATAATATTAATATTATTTGAAAGTGAAGAAATACACTCTTTAGTTTCTATTATAACAACTTTTTCATCAATAATATTATTTTGATCTATTTCAGAAACGGTATTTATAAAATCTGTATTATGATTTGAACTACCAATCATATCAATTTCTAATCCAATTATTTGAGTAAATATATAAAGTTCATTTATTGTTGTTGATTCATATTCTTTTTTATTCAAATCAAAATTTTTTGATATCAAATCAATTATAATTTCATTTTGTTTTAATTCATCTATTTTTTCAATTGCTATTGAGCCATTAACTTGAGGCACTGCAGTAGCAGAGGAAATAAATAATAAAGAAATCATGATTGAAAATAGGATAATGCTCTTTCTCTCAAATCCAAAATACTTAGATTTATTCATGCTTTTTTTACCTCCTATATTTAAATAATATTATTTGTTTATAAAATAATAGTTAACAAAGTATATAAATTATTCTATATAACTCTGTCCGATATTAAAAAAGATTTATTTAATTCAAATATTATCCATTTTTTTTAATTTTGAAAATATGATGTCTCTAATAAGTTCATTACATTCTATATTAATATTTATATCATCACCATAAGAAATTTCAAATACATTTGCTTTATCATAAATCCAGTTTATTAACGTTTGAGTTTTTTTATTATTTGCTAATTTAATATTAAATTTTACTATATTAGGTAAAGAACTATAAATTCCATCCAATAATTTAGTAATATTTATTTTTTTATTAACTGATATAGGAATAATTTTCCTATCTTTTGATAACTCATTATTATTCAAAAAATCGATTTTATTTTTAAGATTTTTACTAGATATTAAATCAATTTTATTTAATATAATTAAAATTGATGATTTAACGCCAATTTCAATTAATTCATTGTAAGATGTTTTTAATTTTTTTTTAAAAATTTCAAAATCATCACTAACATCAACAACTAATAAAACAATATCTGATACTTCAATTTCTTCTAAAGTTGAGTGAAAAGCATTAATCATCCATGCAGGAAGCTTTTCAATAAAACCGACAGTGTCCGTAATTAAAATTGGAATATTATTATTTTCAATTTTTCGGATTGTGGTTGATAAAGTTGAAAATAATTTTTCTTCAACTTTAATTTTTTCGTTTGATAAAAGATTCAGAATGCTACTTTTTCCTGCATTTGTATATCCTGCTAAAGATAATAAATAATAACCACTAAAATGTCTATTTTTTCTAAGTATTTTTCTTTTAATTTCAATTTTATTTAAATTTTTTTTAATTTTTTTAATTTGTTTTTTTATCATTTCAAAATAATCATCAACTTGATATTCACCACCCGCCATAAAACCCGGATGCTCTCCACTTCTTGCTCGATGGATGAGTTCCTTAACAAATGGTTTTTCATACTGAAGCTCAGCTAATCTTACTTGTAATTTAGCTTCTTTTTTATCTGCTCGTTCTTTAAAAATTTCTAATATTAATCTAATACGGTCATAAACATTAACATTTAATTTTTTTTCAAGATTAAACCACTGAGATGGTTTTAATTTTCCATCGATAACAATTAAATCAATAATTTCATTACTATTATTAATAAAATTTTTAATTTCTTCAAGTTTACCTTGACCTATATAACTATTTACATCAGGTTTTTTTCTATTTTGAATAAAAGTTTTATACACCTCATATCCAAGTGTATTTGTTAATTGCTCAATTTCAAGCATATCATCAATTATAGAAATAATAATTGCTTTTCTTTTTTCATTATATATAACCATTGAATTTCAATCTATTAAAGAAATCCAAATACATTAAATCTACTATTGATGTTAAAAATTCGAATATCAAAAAGTTTTAATCATTTTAAATAATAACCTAAGTGAAACAATGGAAGATGATCTAAATATATTGGGGGTTATACCTTCAGATAGAAAAAAATTAGAAAACATGGGAATTACAAAAATTCCACAAATAGCAATGATGTCTGTTAATTCTCTTGGGATGGGAAATAGTAAAGGGAACATGCTCATACAAAGAGCTAGAAATATAATTGCAAATGATAATATCGCGGATATTGATATTATAGATGATGATCATATTACTGTTAAAGTAAAAAGAATAGATAGAGCAATTATAAAATCAGTATTAAACGCATTAGATATTTATTCCGCTAAATGGGGAAATGCTGCATTAAAAACTGAAGGGAATATCTTAAAAATTTCAAGAAATTCTCAAGCCTTTGATAAAATTATATCAAAAGCAAAAACATTATCAGAAATTATTGAAATTAAAAAAATTGAAGAAAGAGAAAAAATTGGAATATATTTACCAGATGAAGAACTAATTGAATTTGCAAAAAAAAGAGGTTTTAAAGGTTTTTGGAAAAACGTTTTTCAAGAAATTCATGGTAATGACATAATGAAAAAGGTAATTTCATCAAGCATGTTCTCGACTTTTAGGGATCCAATTCACTCATTAATAATAGGCGAGCCAGGTAGCAGCAAAACAATGGCAAAGGAAATAATAAGTGAACAATTTGATGATATAACTAATATTGGTGCAAACACTACTAGATCTGGTTTAGTCTGTAACTTAGGAACTGGCGATTTAGGGGCCTTATCACACTCAAATAATAAATTAGTATTAGTTGATGAATTTGATAAAATTCCAGAAGAAGATATTGAATATTGCTATGAATTATTATCTAATGGGAAGTGTAGTGTTCATTCTGCTAAAATTCATCAAAATATTGAAAGTGAATTTATTATGATAGCTTTTGCAAATCCAAAATCAAAAGTATTCCGTAAAAACGCAATTTTAGATATAGGGTTATCGCCTTTATTAGTTAGTAGATGCGCATTAATTGTTAGAGTAAAAAATATATCAAAAAGCGACAGACTAAACTTATTTGAAAAAAAATTTTATGGTGCTGGAGAAATTGAAGAAAAACATGAATATTATAATCAATGGATGCGATTATCTAGAACGTATAATCCAGAAATAATAGCATCTGAAAAAATAGTAAAAAAATATATAAATAATATGAGTGAAATTGTTGAAAAATATTATTCAACAAACCTCCGAAGAGATCTAAGAATGGCGGACTATATAAGAAGAATACCATTATCAATTGCTCGTTCATCTTTTTCATCTGTAAATAATGATATAATTGAAGAAGCAGGAAATATTATTGAAGATTCAATTAATACATGGAACGAATAAAAATAATACTAATTTATCTTGTTAAATAAGTTAATTAATGGTGTGATAAATTATAAATATAACCTATTGAATATTATATATTGTAACAGCGGGGGGTAATAAATAGAAGCAATTATTGTGAAATAAAATGAATTTTTTATTATTTATGCTCCTATTTTATTATTTGTATTATTTCCATATTACATACCTCCGTTTAAGACGGAAGTGGGGAAAATTAATTTTTCCCACTCCTTTCTAAATATTCGCATATAAAAAAAAAATGAATAAATCTAATATCAAAGATAATAAACCAACAATCAAATAAGTAATATCTATAAACTATCCTTCTAACTACAAAAATATAAAAATCAATTTCTTGAAAACATAACTTAAAAAATATAATTGGGGAGATAAAAAATAATTTCAATATTTTGGGAGGTAAACATGAAAAAATTTTTCCTCTTATACTTTGCTTAGAATTCTGATTACATAATAACTCAATAAAATTACTTCTCACAATTTAATTTGAATAAAAAATCTGAGAATTATAAATAAATGATGAATCAAAAAATTAAACTATCTTCCTATAACCATTTTTCCTAAGATTCCTCTGTCTTTCATGTAATTCTTGATATCTTCTATCTTTATGTCTTAAAAAATTATTCAACAAATTAAAACCCCCTAATATAATAATACAACCTTAAACCTAAAAACTACCTAATAGATTCTCATAATAACTCTTTATAACATTGTAACGAGCTAATTCCAACTGTTTTTTCAATAAACCGTTTTTCAACATTATAATATATAAGAGCCTCATACTATAACTAATTTACGTAAATTGTCGTAATATATATACGTTTATTAACGTAATTTTACAATAATGAAAAAAAAATAGAATCAGGAGAGAGAAAAACCTTCCCTCCAAAAACTACCTTTTTTACCTCCGAAAAAACTAAATAAAACAAAAAACTAACAGAAAAATCTACTAAATAATTCTCATACTATAGTAATATCACTGTAGCCGTTAGCCGTCTTAATTTCAACTGTTTTTTTGATAATCTTCCATGTCTACGCATAAAATAACATATGCTGCACCTAGTATAACTAATTGCCGATATAAAATTCGATATATGACGAATTTTAATAAATATTCTTTTTAATACTAATTATTTGACAATAAAATACAACAATAAAAATTTATCAAAATCAGAAATATATTTCTTAAAATTCTCATAAACATAACGCAACAACAACTAATTAGCTAAATTAACCGTTTCATACTACTCTTAAATATCAATATTTTAAATAAATCTATCATAATAATCATTCATTACAACATTTATATAATAATCTAAAGCTACCTTATTACGCCTTTTAAAATTGCCTTCTATCTTATCATAATAAAAAATTCTAAAATTTTTTCGAATTAAACAAGGAATGGATTCAAGTGAACTATTATCTAAAAACCTTCAAAAACCTCAACCTAATTCATTATTTCAACCATTTCTATTATTTTGAAATAAATAACAAAATATTTATTCCAATCAAATATTAAAGATAAGAATATATAAAACTTACAAACTCAATAAAATATTGTGAGTCTAAAACTATAATGTTGGTGAAATAGTGAGAGATGGTGCAAATTACATTAAACAATTTGAATCTGAGGAAATTAAAAAAATTATTAATCTTATATATGATAGTAAACCAGAAAAAATTGAATTCAGTGATTCAATAAAACAAAAACACTTGGAAGTAATTAATTATGTAGATTCACTTGAAAAACCAAAGATTAGTTTTTGGAAGAAAAAAAGATAATTTCACATTAATTTTAATAATTTATTTTCATTTATAATTATTACAAAGATTTAAATACTCAATTATCAAATACATGATTAGAAATCTAAAATTAATTTTGTAAATTAAATACATAATAATTATTTTATTATATACAATAAATCTTCTAAAATATTAGATTATTTATTAAGATTTAGGAATAAATTATGAAATATGATGAATTATTAAATAAAAAAAAGGAATTAAAAAAAATTATTATTAATTCAAATTTTAACAATAAAAATGAAAAATATTATGAAGGATTCAAAAAAGGAGTATTAGAATCCGTTAATTTATTTAATTCTACAATTGCTTTTTATAAACAATATAAAGATGACGTTAAATTATTGATGAAGGAGCAAAATAAACTTTGGCTTAAATGGGTTGACTATTATAATGGTCAAACAAGTATAGATAATTCAAATTATAAAAATCGATACAATAAATGGCTTTTTGATAATATTTTTTCAAATATAAAAACAGAAGAAAATGAGGAATTATTAGAATTATTTTAAAATATTTATTTTGTTATTTGATTTGAATTATTGTGGTTTCTTATTTCATCAAAATATCTGCGGCAACTTCTTTTAATTTGAGCAAGTTGTTGTTGGGGAATTTTATAGGATTGTTGAGTTAATTCAAGGGCAAATATTAAACCATGTACGAATGCTCCAGGATTATAATTTTTCTCATTACTAAGCTTAAATATTTCATCAGTTATTTTCATTGCATCTTCAATAGTATATGAAGTTTCAATTTTCTTGTCATCCTCTTTAGATATTTCAGTCATAAAATTACATTCAAACTTAGCTATAAATAAATTTGTTTTATAGGATATTATTTAAATTTATACTGTTTTTTCTTAATGTTTATAAACTATAAATGTATTCTTTTATGTAGTGCGTGATAATATATGAATGAAGAAGATAAAAAAGAATTTTTAGAAGATTTTCGAAAAGCAAATGGAGATGCAAAACTTGATATGTGGTATTACGCACTTGAACAAGAAGTTTTATGGGAATCAATATTAGCAGATATGTCAGAAATTGCAAAAGAACAAAAAATGGATAAAAAATTAGACGACATGATGAAAGAAGATATTAAAAAAATTTCATAATACTTTAAAATATTTTTCTTCTAGATTATAATAATAAATTTTTGTTTTATAGCATAAATATTAGTATATTTAATTGTTAGATATTAACAATAATTCTTTATTAAATGGAGGTAATAATTTGGATAAAATTGAAATAATAAGAAGAGCAGAGAATGCTATTTTATGGTTAGAAAATGCTGAGCGAGCTGTAGTTGATGCTAAGGAAGATATAATCAAATTAATTGAAGAGGCGAAAAAATAATATTTTTTTTTCAATTAAGATTTGACATGACATTTAATACAAACATTATGTTTTATATCAAAACAATTTCTACAAACTAACGTCCCGCATAATATACAAGTAAACAATACACTAGGTTTTCCACAAATATTACATAAACCAGAAATTTCCATTATTTTTCACCAATTATAATTAATTTTTTAGTTAAATCATCTAAAGGAAGATCAGTAGTAACAAGAGGGATATCTTCCCTTTCAGCTAATTTAACAGCAAGTTGGTCAACAGCTCCGGGTTTATGATATACTACTATTGTAGGTTTAACTGGATGCACCCGAACAGCAATCATGGGACTTCGTCCATATCGTATGCCCGTAAATATTAGCGCTCTTTCAGGGGACCAACCATAGAGATTTGCATAATCAATTGGGGTAATATTTTCAATTATTTTAATACTATCAACAAGAGTAAAACCCTTTACTTTTTTCTTGAAGCCAATTTTTCCAGAAGTTAAAATATTCCCATTTATATTATTAATAAAATTTTCTACTGTAACTGCATATGGATATTCCATAATTTCAATAATTCCATCATGTGTCGTAACCATTGAATCATATTGATGTATTATTTTTCCTCCAAGGTTTTCATCGATTTTAATAAACCCTTCGATTATTTTTTTAACAGTTTGAATTCCCGGAGATTTTCTTCTACCTGATTCATAGTCACTTATTACGCTAGGTGATAAATTTAAATAAGAAGCAAGCTCGGTTTGACTTATTCCAAAAATATTCCTCCATTTTCTAATAGTTTTTCCGGGTTTAGGGCTAAGAGTTATTTCGCCAGCAATTTTTTCTGATAAAATATCTTTTACATCCATCTTATTTCTCCATAGGTTTAAATTTATATCCATAATGTTCAAAGTGGGAATATATTAATATAATACTTTTTCTATAACATATATTGTGGTTCATATGGTTACTACTCCTTATGATGTCGATAGATATATCGTCAATATGTTAAATAATTTTCGTAATAAATCGCATAAAAAAGATGCTGAAGAATACCTATTTATTAGAGAAAGAATAGACAAAGTAAACAACTATACTAGACGAAATGATGTACAAGCTCTTTTATCCCTTGATTTTTTCCTAAAAGGTAAATCCTACGAAAAAGCAACACAAGATGATATACTTGCCTTTGAACAATATCTGGAAAAAGAATATGTAAGTCCTGGTAAAAAAGAAAGATACGAAAAAACAATAAAAGCAGGGAATGAAGCAATAAGACCAAAGGTTGGCCTTGACTCTGGATCAGTAGAACAATATGAAGCACATATCAAAAGATTCTATAAATATCTATCAAATAAAAATGAATATAAGAAAGGGAAAAGATTTCAGAAAAATATTCCTTATCCGAATAGTGTTTCATGGATTTCTGCAAGTTCTCAAAATAGTAAAGAATTTCCAATTGACAAACTATTGAAAGAAGAAGAACTTCTTAAACTCCTAAATATGTGTGATAATACAAGGGATAAAGCCATGATCTCTGCTGGATTTTATGATGCAGGATTGAGGATAGGGGAATTAATTTCATTAAATATACGAAGCGTAGGTTTTGATAAATTAGGTGGATATTTTATTTTGCCAAAAAAGGGAGAAAATCTTAAAACAGGCGTGAGGCGAATTAGATTATTTATTATGCCAAGTTCAACTAAATATCTCAAGGATTTTATTAATAATCATCCATTCAAAAAATATGAGGATGCACCATTATTTTTCACCCAGAATTATTCAACATTTAATAAGATAATCAATAAAATTAATAATAATACTTTTAAAAAGGATGATTTTGAGGAAGTAAGACTATCAAGACCAGGCATTGAAAACAAGATTAAAAAATATTGTAATCTTGCAGGAATCTCAGTTCTTACCCCGCATCAATTAAGACATAATTCTGCAACTCTTTCTTGTAAAGCAGGATTTAATGAAGCACAAATGAGGTTGCGATATGGATGGAGTAAAACATCAAAGATGCCGAGTAGATATACTCATCTTGTATCTGCTGATCTTGATGAAAAAATAAAACAGATTACTGGTTTTAAAGAACCTGATAAACCATTGAAGAGTAAACTTGAGAGTATAATCTGTTGGAATTGTAATGATGAGAATGTACCGACTAATAAGTTCTGTTCAATGTGTGGGAGCAATCTTAATCCCAAAAAAGAAGAAATTACTCCAACTGCTGCAGAAACTGGAATTGCATTACAAAAAAGCATGAATCAAGATGAAATGTATCAACTAATGTTTAAGAAATTACAGGATATGGAAAAAGAACTTAAAAAGCTAAAAAATAAATAATCCCCATTCCTTTTTATTATACAACCAAAACAATTTTAGATTTAACTTTTCAATTAAATTTTCTAATCATAATCATTCAAAATAGAGAAAGTTATATATCCATGTATTATTATATTATTTATTCCTATTATCATATGGGGGGGAATAATAAACGGAGGGTAAATTATTATGAATACCAAGATTGATTGGAAGAAAAATATTGTAATTTTAGTTATATGTTTATTTATAGGGGCAAGTATAATACCACATGTTATTGGTAACGAAGAAAATCCACGTAAAAATATTCAAAAAGAATCTAATTTTTACACGTTTTTTGACGGAGAGAATCAAATCTATATTATTGATAAGGAACAATGTAATACTGAAAAAAATATATTCTCGCAACATAAAGGAGATAATCTAGTTTCTAATCCGTCGTTTGAAGAAGGGGCTGGGGATTTACCAGATGGATGGAATCATTATCAAATTAAACATGAAGAATTGTATAGATGGGATGATTCAGATGTTTATACTGGTGAAAAAGCAGTTGGGTCATCTTATTTAACAGAATTAAACTCTTATGCAATATGGTACAGTACCGAATTAATACCTGTTGATCTCGAAAATAATCTATATGTCTTATCTGCATATACAAAATTCTCCGATGAACCATCAGAGGATCAAGTAATATACCTTGGTACGCACCACTATGATGAAAATATGGATTCTATGAACATAATATACTTAAAATATTTTTATTTTTGTAATAATTGGACATTAAAAGAGTTTGACACAGGTTGGAACAATCCAGAAATTAAACAACAGACCAAATATATTCGCATTCTTTTATCTCATGGAATGAAATATAATTCAAATAATCTCCCCAATCCAAATGTTGAAGTTCGTTTTGATGATGTATTCTTTGGCATTATAGGAAATAATCCACCTAGGAAACCTGAAATCCCTGATGGCCCAGTAATTGGTAAGCCATTAGAGTCTTATACTTATACTACTAAGAGTATTGATCCTGATGGTGATACAATTTATTACGCTTGGTCATGGGGGGATGGAAATTATACTTATACTGAGTCATATTTATCTGGGGAGGAATGCCAAGCAACTTATACATATGCAGAAAAAGGAACATATTTAATTTCAGTATGTGCAATTGATAAATATAATCAAGCAAGTGCTTGTGCAACACTTGAGGTTAAAATGCCTGTACAAAAAATTTTTAATCAGGTACCAAGAATCCTTGTATGTTTGTTTGAACGATTTCCATTCCTACAACTATACTTTCTTTAATTTAATAAATTTGGAATATAAAATAATAAGGAGAGAGGGGAGAAGATAGAAAAACCCTATTCGTCTCAAGATTAGGATGGGCTAGGCTAAAAGAAATATCCGTTTTATAACTCCCCACTCACTTAATATATTTGTAACTAATGTTATTTATAGTTTAACATTTTTTAGATGTAACATCTATAAATAAAGAAGGAAAGAGAGGGATTCGTATATTCAAAAACGGAGGTAAAAAGAGTTTTAGGTAATATACATAAAAAGGAATCCATCTCTCATTAATATATTGTTTATCATTGTTATTATATAAAATAAACGATTATATATTCGTCAATAAGCGATATTTATTCATTTTTAGATGTTTAGATTAAGGATATTAGAATGTGTTAAAGGAAAGATGGAAGAGAATAGAGGTATAAATGAGAGATGGGATGGAAGGGAAGAGGTGGAATAAAAAATATTAATCCTAAATCCTCTATTCTCTGATATTATACTCTGTAATTTGGCTATATAAAGATTATTTGACAAGTATTATCAAAAGATTTATAACATATGTATTACAAATATTATAATAAGGTGACCTCTATGCCAATGAAATGTCAAATATGTAGAAAATTTTTTGGTATTGTATATAAAAAACATAAATTGAAAGATGGTAGAATTGTTTGTATTGATTGTTTAGAGAGATTACACGAAAAAAAACACCAATCTCAAGAAATGGCAAAAAAAAATATATGTGAATATTGTAATAAGAAAATTCATAGAATAAGTGAAGGGTGGTAATAGTTAATATCAGAAGATTTATTAGATGTTGAGTATACCATTACAATATGGACAATAGCATTCATTAAATTGTTCGACATATACCCTATTGATTCTATTTTCCCAATCCTTATCCATCATCTTAACGAAATCTAAACCTACCATTACTATCAAAATGGAAATATCATCTGAAGTATATTAATAGTCAGAAAATGTTTGGGATATACCAAATGATTTATTAGATATGTTTTTGTTACAAAATCTGGGAGTATATCTATGAAACATTATGGAAGAATATAATATGAAAACACATATTGTTATTGGATTGACATTTGTATTAATTTTGGTTGGTTTTAGTGGATGTGTAGAGCAAAATGGAAATGAAGACTATAGTTCTTTATTTATTGGTAGTTGGGAACGACCTGACGGAAAACCTTTGATTATGTATGAAAATGGTTCATATTTTACAGATGCATCTCAATTAAATTCACCTTTGAGTTTTTGGGGAACTTGGAATGTCATAGATGATACTAGATTTTTATTACATTATCAAGGGGAGACATTGTCTTATACATTTGAATTTGTGAATGATAATAAGTTTATTGTCACGGATATTGAATCAGGAATTATAAAAACTTATAGTAGAATAAGTTAGTGAAATTAAAATTAGTATGTGAAAAAGTACATTTGAAGTATATCTTATTAAAATCTGTTAAGCATAGTTTTATTAGATATGGTTTAGTTACAAAATCTGGGAGTTTGCGTGTATGGAAAATAATTATAAAATAGGTTTAATTTTGATTGTTGTTGGCTATATATCTATTATATCTGCATTAATTATTTCGTATGCTAGTTTTTTATCTATCCGTGATTATTCAAATTATGATTTATTTAATAATTTACATACTATATTCTTATTTGTTTTTATAGCTGGATTAATATTAATTCCAATAGGACTTATTTTACAATCTTTAAAAATTAAAATTAAGAAATTCTCTAAAAAACCAGTTGAAATGGCAAGAAAAATACTATATGAAAGATATGCTAAAGGAGAGATTTCTAAGAAAGAATTTCAAGATATGAAAAAAGATTTAGAATGATATGTTGAAAAGAAGTAGAACTAATGAAAAATAATTACATTACTGTTGGAGTGACTATTATTCAAGTATGTGGTGTATTAGCAGTTGTATTCTATGCTTTGTTGTTTGAATCAATATTAACTTATGCTATGATTCTAGGTGTGATTATAGGTATTATTATATTGATTATTGGAAAAACAGAAAGTGAGAAAGAAGTTATTAAGAGTAATCCATCAAAACAAGATAATAAAGCATTACAAATCTTAAAAGAGAGATATGCAAAAGGTGAGATAACAAAGAGAGAATTTAAGGATATGAAGAAGGATGTAGAGGGATAGAATATGGGTTTAATGAAATATTTAGGTGGTATTGGACTTTACTTGTTAGGTGGATTTTTAATATTTATTGGTATAGTATCTTCAATTGTTGCTATTGAAATGTGTGCAATTTTAGTTGTTGTTGGTATTATTATTTTATTATCAGGTGTTTTTTATACAAGAACTTCAACTTATGACGTTCCAAGACATATAAAAATTGTAAATAAGAAAAAGAAAAGAGATGATGATATAAGATGCACAAATTGTGGAAGAGTAATACCTATAGATGCTAAAATTTGTCCATATTGTAGTAAGAAATTAATTGAGGATGTTAAAGAAATAAATGATAGCAACTCTCCAATTGAAATTTTAAAGAATAGATTTGCAAAGGGTGAACTTACTGAAGAAGAGTATGAAAGAATGAAGAAGAAATTAGAAGGATAGAATATGAATAAACGAAGATGGAAGAAATGTGGTAAATTGTTTATGCCTACAGACATTTATGACTATACTTGTGAAATCTGCTCTATGGAAAGTTAAGCATAAATTTATTAGATATGTTAAGTTATTTCAATTGGAGTTACAGAATGACAGTATATAGATGCAATATCTGTGGTATTGAATATCCAAAAGATGAATTAGAGAGTGGTGTTTGTTTGGATTGTCTTGCATCTATAGTTCAAAAAGATGAAATAAATTTAGGATGTGGGGAGGATAGTTTATAGATTTGAAAGAGATATCTTATTAACATCTGTTAAGAAAACTTTTATTAGATATGTTTTAGCTACAATTACTAGATAATATTAGGGAGGTTATTAAAATGATAAGAAAAAATGTTGGTTTTTTAATTATGTTCATTGGTGGTCTTGGCTTAGGATTACTATTAGGAAATGAGTTTTCAAGTTCTTATATAACAATAGTTGGAGCTATATTATTATTAATTACTATAGGTTCAATAATAATATTGTCTTATAACAAAAAGGATAAGGATTTAAAACCTGGTTCAAAAGCATACGATGAAATTGGAGATCTTACTGAACTATCTTATGAACTCAGAGATAGAAGTAAAGGTAAGGATAAGGTGAAATGAAAGGAATTAAAGAAAAGAATTTTTGTGATAAATGTAAAACAATGACTTGGCATGAATATAGAGGAACAACAAAAAAAAGAAAAGGACAAACAGAGTGTCTTGAGTGTCATAATATAAGAATTTTATAAAAAAAAGATAAAGATATTGGTTTGATTAATGAGGAAATTGAGATGAGTTATTATAAACCTGATAAAAAGAAAGGTGTGGGTAAGGTGAAATAATCGTTTTAAAATTTAAGAAGAGAAAAAAGATTAAGTTAAAATCAAAATATAAAACAAAAATCGCTTATTGGATTTGTAGTGATTGCCATTGTGAATTTACAGACTCAGAGGATTATAAAAAATTGACAAAAAAGATAACATGTCCTTATTGTGGTAGAAAAAATATGACACATTTTAAAGAAGGAAAATATTCTGCCGATGTTATAAATAACATCTAAAAAATTACATTTAAATTTTTTTAAATCCCCCCTGTTGAAAAATAGTGTTATAATGCCTTAAAACCTGTTTTTCTCATGTTACACCCATGTTTTATAGGAGAAACAACCTTATAAACATTATAATAATAAAATTTATATCTTTTAATTTTATATAATTGTTGGGAGATAATATAGAGGGATTTATATTGAAGTTTATTAAATTGTCATTTATTATTAGTATACTCTTTTTTAGTTTGTTTATATCATTTTCAATAATATATCCAAAATCCAATATTGCATCTGCTGTAGATCCATATACAATTTGATTCAATTGTAATATTAGAAATTGAAGATTCAAGTGTTTTAGATATACCCATTCATCCTTTAAAAGGTGTTAAAAACATAGATATTAAGATTAAATATTTTAATACAATTCCAAAAGAAATTAAGGACAGTTTTATGATTAAAGGATTACTTTTTGGATTTAATAAATTTTCATTTATAACACCAGTTAATTTAACCATAGAACGTACTAGCATACCAAATTGGTGTAATGTATCAATAATACCGCCAATTATAATTTTTGATGCATTTGATGATGGAGAAAATCTTGAACGTAGAGCTACTCTGCAGGTAGCTGTTAATAAAAAATCAACAGCTTTATTCCCATTTACATTGAGCATAATTGCTAAAGCAGATACACCAGACCCAAACATTAAACCTCCTCCTATTGCTACATTACCAATTACAATAACCCCGGGGTATGTTCCATTAATCTCCACTGATCCAGGTGCAGCAATTAAAAAAACTATACCGGGTAAACCTGTTAATTGGAATATAAGAATATCTAACAATGGAAATGGTGAAGCTTTAGTTAAAGCTCGAATAATTAACTATCTTGAAGGATGGATTGTATCAGTAAACCCTCAGATATTAATTCCATCACTAGCAGATGGAAAAAATAATGAAAATAACTTGTCATTAACAGCATTACCTCCTTTAAATATGGGTTATTATAATGAAAATGTAAAGATTGAAATTGAATTAACACCAGAATTTTCATCTCCAGGGGCTGGATCTTTGATTAATTCAATGAAAGGTGAACCAATGTATCTTACACTATTAGTACAACTGAGAGGTTTCTCATTACCAGGATTTGAATTTATATTCATTATAATTGGAATATTGATTATTATAATTGTTAGAAAAAATAAGATATGAAAAAATTTATAATTGCAAATAAAAAAGAAAAATAAGTATTTTTGGAGATAATCAAATGGATGAAACAAGAAAATGTCCGTTATGCAATCAGAACTTATTTGAAAATATTGTATGGAGTAATCAATTAGTCAGATACTGCCACGATTGTCAGAAAATCTTTATTAATAATAACGAGTATTTTTAAGGTGATAATATAGAAATTTGTTGAACTGGAATTAAATAAATAATTGTTTTTCCCTCCTTTTGGAATTAGTGTTATAATACCTTAAAACCTGTTTTATCTCCTGTTACACCCCCATCTACCAAGGAGAAACAACCTTTTAAAGCAAATTCATATTATTAAGTATTGGTAAAGATGGAAGATAAGAAACCTATGATCTGTAATTATTGTAAAAAAATAATATATGCAGATCATGAATGTTTTGAAGAACATGAAGGTAAATACTATCATGCAGACTGCAAGGACAAAATTTAACAATTGAAATTGAATAATTTAATAATTGCAATAGAGGATTAAATAGATGATTTGGCAGGATTATGCAATAACAATAATCGTTTACATGTTCGTTGCAGTAACTATACCACAATTAATAGATGTAATTAAAGGAAGAACGTCGTTGAATCTTTTCACTGCTGGAGCAACATCTCTTGGTAACTATGGTCTTGCATATATATTCTTCACTTTAGATTTATGGTTATCAGTAACATCAGCAATTCTTATTGCAACTCTTTGGATGTTATTGTTTTTATTTTCAATGAGAAACAAAAAAAAGGGAAAATAGGATTATAAATGATTAATAAAATGTTGGAAGAAAATATTGAAGGAATAAAGGAACGCAACTATTGTGATAACTGCAAAACAAATACTTGGCACAGATATTTTGAATCAAATGTAATTGGAGATTCATATAATCAATGTCAAGTATGTAAACACAAACGATTCCAAAAAGATTTTATTGGAATTCGTGATAGAAAATTTAAACAATGATGTGATTGGTGAGAAAACCGAGATGAGTTATTACGCACCAGATAAGAAAGATAAGGATAAGGTGAAATAATGAAGGTTAGATATTATCTTATTGGATTGATACTAATAATATTAGGTTTCCTATCTTTTGTATCGATAGCTGTATTAAATGAATATTCCTGGATGAATATTACATATCATATTATTCTAACAATATCTGGTTTTCTATTGATAGCTCTTGGTATAATCAGTATGATTATATTTCTTAGACCGAAGAATAAAGCAAAACCATCTCAAGAAGAACAGGACGTTGATCTTGCTGATAAGCTTGAGGATTCAGCAGTTTATCATGCTCAACATAAAAAGAAAGTTAAGGATAAGAGGGAATAAAATTGTTATTTGAAAAGAAGGAAAACAAAGACAAGGAAGAAAAAATTAATCCTGTTTATCATCCTTATGTTAACAAACCTTATTATCATGATAGTATATTTTTCAATGGTAAATATTATCATGGTACTATTAAGGAGGGGATTGCTGAATTATGTGATGATCCTATCAATCCATGTAGACTTTCTATGCTTGTAAAAGTTAAAACACAGAGGATAAAAACTATTTATGACGGCGGGGATACTGAGATAATTGTTATTGAAGGGGAAATATTAAAAGATTATACAAAAATGTAATTTCCCTTATGTTGGAAATTGTGTTATAATGCTTTAAAAGGTACTTTTTACTCCTGTTAACCCCTAGGTCTATAGGAGAAATAATACTTTTAATTACCCTTTGTCTTTATTAAAATATTATTTATTTCATCAACATTAATTATGAAATCTAGAGAAACCTGTATTAAATGTGGTCGTAACAAATCATCTGATAATGTGTCTTTGTTTTGTGTATCATGTAAAAACAAGATCATCAACTATTGTTGGAATTATCAAAATAAACTACAAGATAGTTATTTAAATCGTAAGAGTCCCACAACAGGTCCAATTTTTTTTAAATTATCATCCTGACTAAATTCAACAATCGCATCAGTTCGTTCCGCGATTTTAACGATCTCTTCGACAATATCAACTTCGGATGTTTTCTTTCCACAGGCCGGACAGATAGATAAGATACCTTCTTCAATGAGTTGACAGCGTTCGCAAATCCAACCTTTTTGTTTAACATCTTTTTCTACAAGCAATGCCTCCACTTGTCCATTTTTCACTGCTGTTAATGTATTTTTAAGACCATATACTGCCAATCCGTTTTTCAAAATCTCAATTCGAATCAGTTCAAGTAACCGTTGATGTTCCTGTTTACCTTTTTCTTTCATTATTTCATGTGTTTCATTGAACAATCCATATTCATCATCCATATCAACATTCACTTCTGCAATTACGCCTTTTTGAAGCATTATTGGTAACATGTCACGAAAGTGTTTCTTCGTTTCCCCTGGGCCTGCAAGAAGAATGTTATCTCGTGCAATTTTTTGAAGAGCCTCAACAATTTCTGTTAAAAAGGTATGTATATTTCCTTTTCTTAATCGTTGGAATCGTGCTTGGGACATACCACCTTTTTTATGCTTATTCATAATATCTGCAGAGAGATCTTTTTCGGTATTTAGTTCTCCGCAGGAAAAAGAAAATATTTTTGCATGATTAGAATTCAGCAACACAAGAGTATAAACCTGCCATTCATCAGCTAACTCAGCTATCTGATGAATATAAGGAGATACGTCAACAACAAGAGAATTTTTTACGTTCACGGGAAATGTGATAGCCTTGAAAAAATTATTTTTATCAGATGCAAAAATTGCGTGATTTGATCCCTTGTTTTTCTTCAAATATGTCTTTATCTCATTGATTGTTTTTAAGAAATTTTTTAATTCATCATATTTTAAAATGTGTTGAATCACTTTTTCTCTGTGTTGAATAAAATGTTCATCTTTTCCATCAAAATATAGACTAACAAATGTTTTCAAATTATCTTTATCATAAATTTCAATAAGTCCAGGTAATGATTTATCACATGTCTTCATAAGAAAAAAATATAAACATATTCTATTTAAAACATTTCTAATTATCTAATGGGAACTGATGAAAAATATAGGTTGTGTTTATAGTAGGGAGGAAAAGAGGGGGCAAAAACCCAAAAAGCACCTCAAAACTTATCTTCAAGACAGGTTTTAAATATGAAAACTTGTGAAACATTTTAATTCCGAGATAAATCAATATTTTACCAGTAAACTGGTGTTCAAATCCCTTCCCCTGCATAATTTTTTAAAAAATAATTGGATATATATACTGATTTACTCAAAACTAGATTACTATTAAAATTGAGAGAAATATCCCCCTAGATTAAATTATATAAAACTCGGCAAAAACGTTATTATAATAAATAAAATTTATAATCTCTTGTAATATACAAATATTGGGGGATGTATTAGGAGGGAATAAAGAATGGATAAAAAAAATATTGATTATAAGGCTATTTATTCGTTAGGTATAATTTTTACGTTTAGTGGTATTCCAATAACAATTGCAACAAGAAATCCAGCTTTTTTGGGATTAATGGCTTTTGGTATAATATTAATGCTAACTGGTTATGTAAATAGAGATAAATGGGAAGGTGCGATTAAAAAAAAAGGAATTTGAGGAGATGAAAGAGGATTTTAAAAAGCAATATGAAAAAGAATTTGAGGAGATTAAAAAGGGTTTTAAAAAACAAAATAGAAAAAAAATTGAAAATAACTGAAATCCCCCCTGTTGAAAATACTGTTATAATGCTTTAAAACCCTTTTTTTCTCCTGTTACCCTCTATTTACTAAGGAGAAATACTACTTTAAAGCAATAAAATTTATATCCCTTTATAATATACAATTATTTGGGAGTTACGTCAGGGAGGTAATATAAAATGAAAATTAAGATATATCTAATTATTTTTATTATTCTAACACCTTTTTTCTATTCAGTATTAGGATATGAAAACATTTTAGAAGAAAATCATCAAAATTCTTCTCAAATACTTGAAACAAACATTTGTAATTCAATACCGACTTGGGAAATAGGAGATATGTGGACATATAAGATAAATGAAATTGTATATATTAATGAAGATTTGACAAATCTCATAAATATTCAATTTAGTGAAAGTACGCTATTTCTTAATGTTGTAAGTATCTCAGATGATAATTATAATCTAGATTTTATTACCAGTCAGTATGGAAATTTTGAATTAATTATTTAGAATTACAATATAAAATTATTTGGTAAATTTAATATCCTTAGACCTTTGAAAATTGAGGGTACTATTCAAATTAATAAAAATGATTTATCTATTTCTGGTTTCACCTTTTATCTATCAGGTTTATTTAAAATAAATTTTTGCAGATAGATTATTTCTTACAATACCTGTTCCTATTGATTTTTCTATTGAATTAGAGGCAAAATCAGGTTTAAAGATTATCAATTTTCCATTAGTAGTTGAAAATATATATGGTCTTCCATCTTTTAATATAACTGTTGATGGCGATATTGCTTCGCCATGGTTTAGAGTTATAAAAATTTTAATAGTATTACCAACTTCTTTGGCAAACCTCTTTTTTCAGATGAATTTGCTCAATTTCTTCCAAGAATTGATTTTGGGGAGATATTAAAATGGTATTCAGGGGATAATACATATTATATAGATAATTCAACATGGTATGGTGTGCCTGTTTTTGCTGTAGCAAGTTTCGAAAATATTACAGTAGAAGCAGGAACATATCAATCATATAATATTATATTTCCATTTGAAATGGGTTGTATATATTACGCGCCAGAAGCAGGAAGTATGGTAAAATTAATATTAAATCCGATTACAAAAATGGAGTTAATTGAAACAACATTTAGTAAATAAATATGAAAAATAAAATACTTTCATTTGTCTTTTGTATTTATCTTAATATTATTAATTTTATAATCAATGGTATGAAAGAAACAAGGCGATGCACATTCTGTGATCATAAATTCCTGGTTGATGAGCATGATGATGAATATAAATGCAGATCATGTCGAAAGAATAATGTTACACATTATATCAATACAAAATGGTGAATCGAAAAACATATAAAGAATGAAAATTAGGTACTATATAAATGTTTATTTAGTATCGCATTTACACTGCTCTTTTTCAGTAAGTAATGAATCACAAGGCCGAAATTTATATCCATAATATATAGCGCCGGTGTAGCCATCTTCTTGAATTTTTCTAAAAGTATTTTCAACTTTCATTCCAATTTTTATTTTTTCAATTTCACAATCCACTATTTGTGCAGTTATATTTGGTCCTTCATCTAATTTGATTATAGATATAATATATGGAATCTGTTTTTGAAAATTTTCAATTGCAGAATGTATTATTGAATAAGTAATTATTTTTCCTTTTCCACTTAATTTCAACTCCTTCATTTTTCCTATACTTTTTCTTCGACAAAATGGGCATGATTCCTTAGGGGGAAAAAATATTTTATTACATGAATTACATTTGTTTCCTAATAGATTATATCTTTGCGGAATTTCTCTCCAGAACCTAGCGACACCACTAGATGACATTTAGATCCCCTCCAATATATGTACTATACAAGTAGCCCCAGAACCACCAACATTATGCGCTAAACCAATTTTTGCATCTTTAACTTGTCTTTTATCAGCCTCTCCTCTCAACTGCGTTACAATTTCAACAATTTGAGCAACTCCAGTTGCTCCTACGGGATGACCTTTTGATTTTAATCCACCACTTGTATTTACAGGTAGAGAACCATTAAGATTTGTAATATTTTCATCAATGGCTTTACCTCCTTCACCTTTTTTCATAAAACCTAAATCTTCAATTGCACAAATCTCAGCAATTGTAAAGCAATCATGAACTTCAGCAAGATCAATATCTTTCTGAGTGACATTTGCTTGTTTAAAAGCCTTTTTTGCAGCTTGTACAGTAGAATCTAAAGTACAAATATCTCTTCTCCCATGTAAAGCAAGGGAATCAGAAGCTTGCCCGGAAGCAATAATTTTAACCGGTTTGTCTGTAAAATTTTTTGCTTTATCCAAAGAACATAAAACAACTGCTGCTGCACCATCAGTTACTGGTGAACAATCAAATAAACCTAAAGGATACGCTACAGGGGGTGCATTTAAAACGAATTCCATTTTTATTTCACGTTGATATTGTGCAAAAGGATTCAATGCACCATTAGAATGGTTTTTTACTGCTACTTGAGCTAATTGTTCTCTAGTTGTGCCATACTCATGCATATGCCTTGTAGCAATCATGGCATATATGCTTGGAAAAGTAGCCCCAAAAAATGCTTCCCATTCTTGATCTGCAGCCATCGCAAGTGTTTCTGTAGCAGCAGTTCCACTTACATCGTTCATCTTTTCAATTCCACCAACAACAACGACATCGTTTAATCCAGATGCTATAGATAAATAACCTTCTCTCACAGCTAAACCACCAGAAGCACATGCACCTTCAACACGTGTTGAAGGAATATTTAAATGAGAAAAACCAGAAGCATCAGCAACTAATGCTCCAATATGTTCTTGTCCAATAAATCTACCAGAACTCATTGATCCAACATACATAGCATCTATTTCTAAACCTCCAATACCTGAATCAAATATTGCTTTAGAACCTGCTTCAGAGATTAATTCCCTGAATGATTTATCCCATAATTCTCCAAATTTTGTTAATCCAACCCCAATAACAGCAACGTCTCTCATTCTATATCACTCCCAATATAAAAGATCAGTTAATTTTGCATAAGTACCATAATCAACATATTTTTTACTTTTAATCATTTGTTCAATATAAGGTGCATTTTCTCGATGTAGCATATTGATATTATCTGTTATAGTAATATCAAAACTATCACTACCCGCTCCAGACCCATAACTAGTTAAGAATACTCTATCACCTGATTTTGCAATATCTAAAACAGAGGATAAACCAATCATAGTTGCACCAGAATAAGTATTTCCAATATATGGGGCAATAAGACCTTGTTTTATTTGATCGAAAGAAAAACCAAGTTTTTTTGCAATGCTAACAGGAAATTTTCCATTTGGTTGATGAAAAATTGCATAATCATAATCTTCAGGTTTTGTATCTAATTTTTTCATTAAATTTAATGAGCAACTGGTAATGTGTTTGAAATAAGCCGGACCACCTGTAAATCTACCGCCGTGAGCTGGATATTTTCTTTCAGCTCTTCTCCAAAAATCAGGGGTATCTGTTGTAAATGAACATGTTGAATTTATTGAAGCAATTACATTTTCTTTTCCAATTATAAATCCCCCTCCACCAGCCGAAGCTGAAAACTCTAATGCATCTCCAGGTGCAGCTTGCGAAGTATCTGCACCAATTGCTAACCCATATTTTATCATACTAGCTTTTACAAGAGCAAAACAAGATTGTATAGCAGCAGTTCCAGCTTTACATGCAAATTCATAGTCTGCAACCATTAATTCCGGTGTTGCACCAATTGCTTCACCAACAATAGTTCCTGTAGGTTTTACCGCATAAGGGTGTGATTCACTACCTATATAAATTGCACCGATTTCTTTTGGATTTATTGAACATCTTTTTAAAGCTGCACGAGCAGCTTCAACGCTTATTGTAGCGGTATCTTCATCTATAGATGGAACTGATTTTTCATATATTCCAAGACCTTTACTTATGGATCCTCCATCTTTTCCCCATACAGATGCAATTTCATCCACTTTTATTCTATTTCGCGGTATATATGCTCCATAACTTACAATTCCAATGTCCGTCATTATAAAATCACAGAAAAACTGAAGTTAAAAAGATATATTTATAATTGACGATTAATTTATCGTATATAGACGTAAAAATATAATAATGTTATAATGTAATTTTCTTTCCCTTTTTTAATTCATCAACAGATTGATCTGCAATTTCCTGAAGTTTCTGTTTATCCATAACTGCTTCACGTGCTTTTATGTTCTGTTCTTTAATTGCCATTTTAGCTTGCTTCCATTGATTTCTACGTTCCTCTTTAAAAGACAAAATCTTAGATCTCATATCGATTGCTTTTTCATGATTTTTCTGCGCTTCATTTCTAACTTCGATATACTGTTCATGTTTTTTATTAGATTCAGAAATATTTACTGATAATTCATTAACTAATTTAATATATTCTTCATGTTTTTTTTGGTTTTCTTCATAATAATGATTAACTTTTTTATGTTCTTCGTCCGCTTTTTTAAACAAATCATCTATTGACCGGTCTTTATCAGTAATATCAATTTCAATAGATTTTTGTTTTTCCAATCTACTAAGAGTTTCTTTGTATTCGATTTTTTTTTCTCTAATTTTATCAATTAACTCATTTTCGTCTCTAGATTTCATTGGAATAGTTTCTTGCCGATATTCAAGCATTTGAACATCTGCATTAAGTTCTTCAACACGTAAAGGTAAATTTTTAAACACTTCTCCCTTCTTTTTAGTTCTAGCATCAATAATTGATTTTGCTTGTTCTTGAAGTTTATTACGTTTTTCTCTATGCTCCTTCATTTTTTTTACAAAATTATCTCTTTCTGTTTTAGCTTTTTGCATAGATTCTTTAAGTTCTTTATGCATATTATTTATCATATCTCTTTCTTCACGTAATACTTTAGATAACTCATTAAGTTCATTACGCCGTTGAATATAAGATTGATATTTTTTTTCAGAATTAATTAATTGATCATTTTCTTTTTTCTTGCTAGATTTGTCCGTCATAGTTAACACAACAATATAATTTTTAATAGGAAATCATTAATATTTTTTAACCACAATACTTATCTCATTTTTACCTTTTACGGCTATCCAAGGGATCTTTATATCGGCAAATCCTTCAGCAGGAATAATGATATCTCCTACTTTATTCTTTTCCTCACCATTAATATATAATATAACAGAAAAATTTTCAGATGATGCATTTCCATTATTTTTTATAGAAAATGAAGTTGTAATTTTTTCTCCATCAGTAAAATTTCTTGGGAAATGACTAACATTATTTAAAGACAAATTTGAATAGGAATCCTTTATAACTATCATTGTTGTAATTTTTTCAATTTTTCTTTTCTCAGATGATTTAACAATAAAATCAAATTCTGCCCAATCATTTTTTTGAACTAAATCTGTTGGTTTTACACTAAATGTTATTTTTCTTGATTCTTTAGAATTCAACAATATTTTCTCTTTATCATAAAAAATAATCCATTTTAATGTATTGTGCTTTTCAACAATATTAATTTCATAATTTCTAACCTTTTTTGTTGTGTTAACTAATGTTATTTCAAATAATCCCACCTGATTTGGTGATATTTCTTTCAATCGATCAATACAAATTATATCTACAAATTTTGAAGTAAAGAGAAAAACGAATAAAATTAGAAAAATAAATATTATTATAAATAATATACCAACCAAAGCATGTGGCGCATATTCATTAAATATGTCATTTAATCCTAAATCATTAGATAGATCTTCAAAATAATTATATATATCTTCAATTAAATTAGGACCGATTATATTGCTAGTTAAGTTAACAGTTTTAAAAACGTCACTATTATCAGAATATATTATAAATGTCAATTTATCATTAGAAATCTCAATATTCTTAGGGACATATAATGTAATATTAATCTCGATTTTTTCTCCAGCATCCAAATTATCAATATTTGAAGGTTCTATACTTAAATTCCAGTTGTTTTCAGATATGGCTTCTAATGAATAACTATCAGGCCAAAATCCCGTATTATTGTTTTCAACGATAAAAAAATATGAGCTGGATTCTCCATGTTTTATTTCTTTATTAGGGGGGACTATGACTTTGATATCATAATTAACAGCATCATCAGAAATAAGAGCATATGCAGTAAAATTACTTTTTCCAGTTTTTCCTTGTACAGAAAATTCTATTTCAATATCCTCACCATATAAATTTAAATCATATTCTGTTGAAATTATAATTAATTCTAATGTTGTATTATCTTCAGCAGATATACTAAATTTATCGGGTATTATTAAATCCCAGTAATCCTTATTTCCAGTATATGATAACTCAACTATTTCAATTTCATCTTCAAATTCGCTAAATATATCAATAAAATATTTTACAGAACCACCTGGGATAATTTTATTATCAATAGGGTCATTGTCAATATCTAATATAATATTATCAGTTTCTGTAAAATCTAGATACATTCTTGAAGGATATTCAAGAGAATCATAGAATAATTCGACTTTTTTAAATATACCCCTACCAAAATCACTGTCATTATCTAAAGAAATTTCTAAAGAAATAGCGGTTCCATACTCAATTTCCGTCTTTTCTTGTATATCATTAAAAATCATATTAATCTGCATAATCGATGTCGGAGAAATCAATTGCGTTTTATCGAGTAAAAAATCTGAAGATCCAATTTCTTGATTATCATAAAATAACTTTCCATTAATTTTAATATTATCTGAAAAAAGATTAATATCTTTATAACTAACATAAATAATTGCGCTTGCTTCTAATAAAATTTTACTTCTACCAAATAATGGCCCTACCCATTCAATAGAATTTGTAAGATCATTAATAGAATGTTCATCAGAATCTGATAGTTGATAATCCATATCATTATCTGAATGAAGATAATATATTACATTATTTTCTCCATCAATTTCAGAAGAAGTACTAAAAGGGAGACTTACTGATGAGGGGTGGCTTACTGAATCATAAACTAAAGATGTAGAAATTACTGAATTCGCAATAATTGCAGCGTCTTCTATTGATAAATTTGCTTCTGTTATAACATCATCGAATATATCAAATAAATCGAGAAGATCTTTAAGTTCTGTGTTTTCACTATTATTTGCGCGATTATATAGAAATTCAATAGTTGTATTTAAAAGATTTTTCAAAACAGGTCTTTCCTTTGTTAAAAATGTTTTATTTCCGGGTATTAATTCTATTTCAAAAAGTAAACTTTCCCCTGGATTTAAAGTATGATTTACATCGTCAATAATAATATTGTGCATTTTAATATTTTGAATTAACTCTGGATCAACATCAATTGTTTTATTTGATATTTTTATCGGTATAGGAATTAAACTATTTGGATTTAAAGAATAAATTCCAACATTTATTTTATCATTTAAAATATTTTTTGGAAATATTTTTGAAGATTTGGAAAATATTTTTGAAGATAAAAATAAATTAAATTTGATATCTCCATTTATAACAATTTTTTCATCCCCTGTATATTCATATGATTCAATAATTCTTAATGGATTTGGAAACAATAATTCAAAACCATCTAAAAAACCATCAATATCGCCTAAATCTTCATCTCCGCCAGTAAAATCTTCTAAATAATAAAATAACCATGATTCAATCCAAATATTCAATTCTTCATTATTTGAATTGAATATTTTTGGAGGATAAAATGAATCATTTGTTTTTGTTGGAAATGATTCTGAAACAAGTAAAGTTAAACCAAAATTAGAATCATATTCTGAATTTGTATCTAACACATTTTTAAAATAAAATGTTGAAACATTACTTGATGGTATTCCTTTTATTGGTTGAACAAAAGAAAATGATGAGAACATTGAAATTAGAAGTATTAGGATTATTGGAATTGTTCTTATAAATTTATTACTCATCAAGTCACGACCTCGATTATTACTATTTGTTCTATTGTTATATAAATCTTTTTTTACAATAGTTATCATTTTCTAAGATATGGAAGAATCTTAAATGTTTTTGTTATATAATATAATTATAATTTAATAAATGTTATGCTATGTTAATAAATATATTAAATAATGAAATTTAAAAAAAATTAAATATATCCTTTCCTTTCTAATAAAAATAAAGCTCTGACAATATCAGGTGATGGATGAAAAACAAATTTAATATTAATAAAAACTTTATAAAGTTATTAAATTTGACTATAATAATATTAATAATTTATAATATAGAAATTATTAATGCAAAAGCAAATAATGAAGTTAATAATCAATTAATCATTGATTCACCTGATGAAATCTATGAAGAAACTAATTTTTCTATAAGCGTTTATACCATTTTGAATAATACGCCATATTATCAAATTAATACCCAAATTTTTTTTAATAACAATACATATAATATTACATATAATGAACCTGAAATAATAATAGAATCACCCGTGGTAAATAAAGATACTAATTTTAAAATAAAAGCAATAAAAACAGGATATATAAGTGATGAAAAGTATATTCTAGTATTAAATAATATTAAGGAAAATAAGTCAAGTCTTGTAATAACTATTCTAGATAATGATTTTATTGTTGAAGGAAATACCTACTTTTCTTTATTAGTTACAAATGAAAAAGGAATACCTATATCCAATACAACAGTTGGAATTCAAAATTTTATTTCAAAAAACTCAATAGATCTAACTGATGAAAATGGTCGAGCACGACTTTTTGCGCCAAATAATTGTGATGAAATAATTATTTTAGCACAAAAAAACGGCTATTTGAATACAACAGAGATAATATGGATAGATATAAACCCAAATATCATTGAAAGAATAATTCAAAACCCCTATACATTGATTTTATTTTCTATTATCATATTGATAACAGCCATAACAATCGTAACTAAAAGAAAAAATAAAAATGAAATACATAATAAAAAATATAATTATAAAAAAAACAATGATATTAAATCTCTAAAAGAAAAACATACTCCTACAAATAAAAAAAATAATCATAATATAAAGAATTTTAAGACAATAAAAGAAGCAAAAGTAGAGGAAATAAGGATAAATAAAAAAGATCTTTCTCAAAAAATAATAAATTTAAACAATGAACAGATAAAAAATAATAAAAAAAATAAAAAAATTATTCAGAAAGATAACTGCTTTCAAGGAATGGATGAAATAAGATATAAGATAGATAAATTAACTGGTAATATTGATAATATTAATGAAAATAATTGGTTTGAAGGAAAAGAAAATTTAAAAAATAAAATTGATGAAAAATTGAAAAAAAATAAAAAATAGATTAAAATAATATATTTATTTTGGAAAAAAAATATAGGAATAGTTAAAATACTATTTTTAAATAATAATATTTATATTTTTTAGAAAATTATATATTTGATTATAATAATATTTAATTTTTAAAAATGAGTTGCAAAAGAATGAAAAAACATTTTTATAGAAAAAACAAATTATTATTATCATTTATCATTTTTATTATTATTCTATTAATGATTCCAAATAATTCTGCAATAAATGAAAGTTATTTATTTTCATTAAAATTAAGTACAAATAGCAATTTTTCTAATATACCTAAATTAGCTTGGTATCCTAAATATTATGATTTTGGATATGTTCAAAAAGATAATTTATATCATACAAATTTTGAAATATGGAATAATGGCACTGATGTTATGTACTGGAATTTACAAGTAAGGAATTCTTGGGTTGAAGTTTTTCCCTCATCTGGTTTTAGTTTTGGAGAACATGATAGAATAAATGTTACAATTAATACTAGTAATCTTTATCCCGGTAACTATGAAGGTAATGTATATATACATTCTGAAGGAGATTATATCTTTTTTACATATTTCTCAGTTTCAGAAGCAAAATTGGCCTTTTATCCAAAATTAATAGAAATTGATAATATTGAAAAAAATAATAGTTATCAAATAGATTTTGAAATTTGGAATGAAGGCATTGGAAAAATAAACTGGTCTATACAATCAAATAATAGCTTTATTCAAATATTACCTTTAAATGGTTCATCTAGCTCTGAACATGATACTATAAATATTGTAATTGATACAATAAATTTATCTCTAGGAAAATATGTTGAAATTATTAATATATATTCAGATGCGGGTAACGATATATTAAGATTAAATTTCACAATTAATAATCCCCCAAGTACACCTTTAATTAATGGTAAAACCAAAATTAGATGCGGGGAAGAAAGTACATATGAAATTATATCATATGATCCGGATGAAGATAAGATATCATATTTTATTGATTGGGGGGATGGTTTAAATGACTCTTGGTCATCATTTATTCCATCTGGTGTTAAATATAATATTTCAAAAATATGGAATGAAGATGGTATTTATTCAATTAAAGTTAAAGCTAAAGATTTAAATAATTTTGAAAGTGAATGGTCCATACTTGAGGTGGAAATACCAATTATTTTTATTAAGAACTTTTTATTTAAAAATATCTTTAAAAAATTTTTATTTAATTTTAGCCTTTAATCAAATCTTATTTACATTTATTTTTTATTTATTATTTTTTAATTATGTGATAAAAAATATTGTTATTATGTTATATTGTCTATATAAAAAATAATTTCGAATTTAAATATTTAGCTTATTTCTTAAATTAGCATTTTGGTTAAAAAGACATAAGTATATGAATTTAATTTATGGACATTAAATGGTTAAAAATAATAAATTAATAATGGATTTTTATGAACTTAAAGTAAACCAATTAATGGATAAAAGAATCTGGGATCTACCGTTAATTGAAAAAAATGAAGATATACATCATGTTTTATCAATTTTAGGAGGAAGAAATCATATATGGGTGATAAATAATAAAAAAGAAAAAGAACTTGTTGGAATAATTACGGAACATGATGTTTTATTTATATTAACACCAAAAAAATTCCCATCATATGTCTTTGGTATTCCAAACATAAGTTCATTTAAACATGGTACTGCAAAATATGCTGAAGATGTAATGCAAAATAACGTTATTGGATGTGAACCTGATGATAAAATTATAGATGCTTTAATGAAAATGGTAAGATATGAATTAAGAAGATTACCTGTTTTAAATGGAAAAAAAATAATTGGAGAATTAACCTTGCATCATTTAATTATAAAATTCTATAATGCAACTCAGTATCATCCACTAATTGAAGATAATAAAGAAGGTTGATTAAAACGTTATTTGATATAATATTTTCAGTGGCATTAGCTCTTTTTTTTGCCCGTGGTTTCGGTTATATTTTTGATAAACTAAAACAACCAGCAGTTATTGGAGAAATTATTGCAGGTATAGTTTTAGGCTCCATAGGAATATATATCTTTTTTGGTCAACAATATACAATTTTTAATTTAACAGTATCAGTTCCAAATTTATCTTTTAATACACCAGAATTTGAACTATTAGCTGAATTTGGAATTTTGTTCTTATTATTTATATCGGGTTTAGAAACAAGCATTAAAAAAATCCGTGAAATGGGAAAATCCTCTATCTTTGTTGCAATTGGGGGAATAATACTTCCATTAATACTTGGAATTTTTACTGGTTTAATTTTTAATTTTACATTACAAGAAAGCATAATAATTGGATTAATTTTGATAGCTACATCAGTAGGTGTCACAGTCAGATCTCTTATGGATTTACATGTATTAAATACAAATGTTGGAAATACAATATTAGGTGCCGCTGTAATTGATGATATTCTAGGAATTGTATTACTTGCATTTATTTTTAGTTTTGACTCTCCATTATGGATTGGCTTTAAAATCGTAATATTCTTTATTATCTTTCTTTATCTTGGAATAAAACTAATTGATAAAATATTAGATATAGGTGAAAAAATACATTTACCAAAAGCATTTCTAAGTATTTCATTATCAATATTTTTAATTTATTCCTTTTTTGCCGATAAAGCAGGATTATCAGCAATAATAGGTGCTTTTGTAGCTGGATTATTAATCGGTCAAACGATAAGATCAAGAAAAATAATAAATGATGTTAAAACAATAGGTTATGGTTTTTTTATACCATTATTTTTCGTATGGGTTGGAACAATAGTCAATATTGAATCATTTTTAACTATAGGATTATTTACAGGAATTATAATACTATTTGCAATTTTTGGTAAAATTATAGGATGTGGATTAAGCGCAAAAATTTCAGGATTAAATTTCAAAGAATCACTTCAGGTAGGAATCGGAATGATTCCTAGAATGGAAGTTGCCTTGATTATTGTAACTTATGCAATCTCAAATAATATAATAACAGGTAATGTGGCGGATCAATTATTAGCAGCTACATTAATCCTAACAATAATAACAGCAATTATTACTCCATTTTTAATAAAAAAATCATTTAACATTTAATATATATAAAATTAGATCAAATTTAGTTAAATAAGGTGAAAAAATGGATGCAATTGAAGCAATAAAAACCAGAAGGAGCATTAGAAAATATATAAGAAAAAAAATTCCAAATAAAACAGTCAATGAATTAATAGAATTAGGTATGAATGCTCCATCAGCGGGAAATGAAAAACCATGGCATTTTATAATTATAAATAATTATGAAATATTAAAAAAAATCCCAATTTTTCATCCTCATTCAAATATGCTAAAAAAAGCATCATTGGCAATTCTTATTTGTTATGATATTAACTTAGAAAAACATAAGGGAATGGCAGTTCAAGATTGTGCAGCCTCAACCGAAAATATACTAATTGCAGCGAATGCAAAAGGATTAGGATCTGTTTGGTTGGGAATTTATCCAAGACAAGAACGAATGAAAGGAATGATAAAATTATTAAATCTTCCAGAAAATATTATCCCCTTTTCATTAATTTCTTTAGGTTATCCTGCAGATAATGTAGTTAAAGAAAAAAATATTGATTTAACAAGAGTACATCATAATCATTGGAAATCAAATTAAATAAATTGATATTTCATAAAAATTTATTAAAATTATACTTGTTTACCTTATCTTTGATATGATGGTTACTTTTCTAAAAGCATATACAAATCCAAATAAATATGCACAATATATAATCACAAAGCAAATTGTTGCAGATATCAAAGTAGACCTAGATGGCGTTAACCGATTAATAAATCAAATTGAATCAGGCAAGGAATTAAAAGCTATTGTTATCGTTAAACATCCAAAAAAGGAGTATTATGCAGTATTAGATGGACATCATAGATTTTGGGCTCAAAAAATTCTAGGATATAATAAAATTAAATGCGCTGTAATAGAAGATATTTTTGGTATTGGGTTTCATTTAACAAAAAATGGAATATTTCAACCTGATCCAAAAATTACAAAATATATAAGAATTCCTCTAAAAAGAATTTATTCTTATATAGCCGAATTTATTGATGAACCTGAAAAAATAATAAATAAAATGAATAAAAAAAAATTTGATTAATTATGGAAATAATATTTGAATTATCTAAAGAATATAAAACCTTGGCAATTGATGAAGCAATTGCTTGTTTAAAAACTGAAAAAATTATATATAAAATTATTGAATTCAATCCAGAATTATTAATTATCTCAGCAAATATTAATTACGAAAAAATAAAGAAATTATCAAAACGTTTATCCTTAACATATAATGTTGGAGAATTATTATTTATTTCCCCTCAATCAATTCAAAAATTAGAAATTAACGCATTAAGAACAAGAATTAAGGACTATGGTACAATAGCAATCAAGTATCGAAATAGATCAATGGATGCTGATTCCCAAATAATTGTAAAATCTCTTGCAAAAATTTTCACTAAAGGAAGAAAAGTAGATTTAAATAGTCCAGATATTGAAATAAGATGTTTAATAACTAATAAAAAAATTTACGTCAGTAAAAATATATTCAAAACAGATAGAACTCAATTTGAAAAAAGAAAAGTACAATATCGCCCTTATTTTTCACCAATTTCACTACATCCTAAGTTATCTAGAGTTATAATAAATTTATCAAAAGTAAGAAGAAATGAGATATTATTGGATCCATTTTGTGGAACCGGTGGGATTTTAATAGAAGCAGCTATTTTAAGCATTAAAATTATTGGAAATGATATTGATAATAAATTAGTAGAAGGCTGTAAAAAAAATCTTAATCACTATAATATATCAGATTTCATTATATATAATTTAGATATTGGTAAAATTAATGATGAGGTAATGAAGGTAGATGTAGTTGTAACAGATTTTCCTTATGGAAAATCAACTACTACAAAAGGTGAAAAACTTATTAACCTGTATAAACGAGCTTTTATTAGCATATATAAAATACTAAAAAACGAAGGAAGAGCAGTTGTAGGTTTAGCAAATAAAGATATGATACAACTCGGTGAGAATTATTTATCATTGGAAAAGATTTATGATATTAAGGTTCATAATAGTCTAACAAGATATTTTGCTATATATAAAAAAATTAAATAAAAAACAAAATTATATGAATTTATAATAAATGTTCTTCTTTTTACATTATTATTAAATTAAATTGAACCAAAATACTTTTACAATGAGTAATTATCCTTTTTAATAATGACACAACTTAGTATTATATTTCTAGGAACCGGTGGAAGCTGGCCAACAGTAAATCGGAATGTTACATCTATAGCTGTTAAAAGAGGAAATGAAATATTATTATTTGATTGTGGAGAAGGTACTCAACGTCAAATTCAAAAATCTAATGCCAGCTATATGCAAATATCAAAAATATTTATATCTCATTTTCATGGTGATCATTTTCTCGGCTTACCTGGATTGATCCAAACAATGCAATTAAACGATAGAAAAAAACCTCTATCAATTTTTGGACCAAAGGGGATAATTAAGATTATTAACGATATACTGAATCTAGGATTTTTTCATCCAGAATTTAAAATTAATACTTTTGAATTAAAAGATAAAAAAATCATAGATTTTAAAGAATATATCATTAAAACTATTAAGGTTGATCATGGTGTAAATGCTTTAGGATATTGCTTAGAAGAAAAATTACGACCAGGAAAATTTGATAAAAAAAAAGCTCTAAAAAAAGGAATTCCTGAAGGACCATTATTTAGTAAAATACAGAAAGGAAAAATAATTACCTTAAATAATGGTCAAATAATTAAACCAGAACAAATTTTGGGTCCTCCTAGAAAAGGTAGGAAAATTGTAATATCAGGGGATACAAAACCTACAAAAAAAATGATTGATTTTTCAAAATTTGCTGATGTATTAATTCATGATTCAACTTTTGATTCTAAACTTGAAAATATAGCAAATGAATATGGGCATTCAACAGCATCACAATCCGCTGAAATCGCAGAAAAAGCAAAAGTGAATAAATTATTTCTAACTCACATAAGCCCAAGATATCTTGATAATAAAATTCTTGAAAAAGATGCAAGAAAAATATTTAATAATTCATTTGTAGCTAGAGATTTTCAAGAAATAGAAATAAAATATGTTAATTAGAATCTATTTAAAATTAACTACAAATATTGAAACATTATTGTTTAATCTTGTTTTTGAAACATGAAATTCTTAAAACAATTACTTAGACTTTTTTGAGCTTCTATCTCAAAAAGAATGGGGGAATCTACTGCCCAATCATTAAAAACTTTGATAGCATCATTCATCGAGAATTTATTATCTGAATACCATACTTCTTTATCCATTTGGCAATTATCTATAAATGCGAATATTCTATTTTTATTTTCTTTGTTTAAAACAAAAATATTAAAAGTAGACTGATTACCATCTTCATCTTCTTTATAAAATACACAACTTACATCTGATGATTGAAAAATTCCAAATTTGTGGCTTCTATTGGTTGATAAATTCATTTTTTTCCCTCTTTCCTCAAAATACATTCATTTGTATGTTTCTATTATTTATAAATTTTTTATATTTTCATTTTTTAAATTTAAAAACTAATCATTTTATAATATCCGCCCAATTTATATCAAAAATTATTAATAAATGACTTTTAATAATATCTGTTGAGATTAATGAAAAAAAACTCTTTAAGATTATTATCAATTCTACTAACTTTTTTAATTATTTTTAGCCCTATTATTAATTCATCATTTAATAATATAAAAACAGCAGAATCTATAAAAAATGATAATTTTCATTTAATTGACTATACATCTGATTCAGATAATATAAATTTGGCGATTTTACAATCTAAACCAGATGGGAGTTTTAATATTTCAATAAAAGAAATCAGATATGAAGAGTATAGGACTCTTCTATTTGACATAACTAGTAAAATTTCTAAGACAAAAATTGGTGATAAACCATTCTTAACTATTTTTAACTTATTAAGAGAAAAAAATCTAATAAAGCAAGATATCACAATAAACGAAATCCTTGACTATAAAGAAACAAATTTTTATAACACCACAGAGTATAATTTATCTATTATGCAACCGTTTGTATCTATGTTTGCACCTGTTATCGCAGTGGGGATGGGATTTGGTGGGGGTGTTGGTGATAAATTCGGTAGTATAACAGGTCTACTTTATTCAGGAGGTATTATTGGTTTAGGCGCCGTTTTATGTTTTGATGCTCTTATGAAAACAATTTTTGTTCAGTATACTTTTACTTTTCCTCTTTTACTTCATATTTTAGTAAGTTTTGTTGGAATTATGATGTTCCCTGTAGATTTTGACTTTATATCAGAAAATTTTTTACCATTATTTATTTATTCAAATTTTATAGCCATTGGATATTCAGGCTTAACTATTGGAGTCCCATTGGGATACTATTAAATTATTTCTTTTTTCAATTCATTTTCATTATTACTTGTTGATGATGATAATAAAATTTATTCTAGTAAAAATATATAAATTGTGAAAAAAATTCCAAATTTATTTCCCTTTTTTTCTGATGCATTTATATAAATACCTCTTCTTCAACATTTTCTAAAAAAAATTTTATTATTAATTCATTTAATGTAACTTGGTATTTATATTTCTTTTCAATTTTAATTTTTATTAATTAAATGTTAGATAAAAAACATGCAAAAATTTACAATCTATATATATAAACTAAATATATTTATTATTAAACTAAATTTATTAATAATTATACTTTAAATTTTTAGGAGCATATGAAAAATATGATGAATTATAATTTAATAAATATTCTAACTATATTATAAATAAATATAAATTGATTAATAAATCATAATTTAATTAAGCATATATATAATTGCCAAATTGATGTCAATAATTAAGCGACCTTCATATGATGAATATTTTATGGAAATGGCATATATCGTATCAAAAAGAAGTACATGTATAAGGCGAAAAGTAGGAGCAATACTTGTTAAAGATAAACATATTTTAAGTACAGGTTATAATGGTGCACCAAAAGGGCATAAACACTGTTCAATCGAAGGATGTCTAAGAGAAAAAAATAATATACCATCAGGAGAAAGACATGAAATATGCAGGGGTCTCCACGCTGAGCAAAATGTAATAATTCAAGCTGCTGTTTTTGGTATCCAAATAAAAAATTCAATTTTATATTGTACTAATACTCCCTGCATTGTATGCGCAAAAATGTTGATAAATGCTGGCGTTATGGAAATCATATTCTCAGGAGATTATCCTGATGATCTTGCAAAGCAAATGTTAGACGAAAGTAAAATTAAACTTCGAAAATTGAAAAATAAAAATAATAAAGCGAATTTATTAGAAGAAAATAATTGTTTTTTGAAAAAATAAGAAAAATATAAATACCAACGAATTTATTACAAAACTGAGGAGAGAGGTTTATGAAAAGGAAAAGATCATTTGTATTAGACGAAAAAGATGAAAGAGCAGTAGAACTTTTTACAGATCTCGGTATGCCAAGAAATCTTGCCAAAACATTAATGTTTATTTCTCAAGTAGATGAATGTAAATCTGCCGAGGTTGAACAAGGTGCGGATTTAAGACAACCTGAGGTAAGCGTTGCAATGCAAGAAATGAGGAGACGAGGTTGGGCTGAAAAGAGAGATCTTAAAAAGAAGGGAAAAGGAAGACCTGTTCATATTTACACTTTAACAAAAAAATTACCTGAAATCTTAAATACGTTTGAACAAGAAAAAATGAAACAAGTTGAAACTATTAGAAAAGATTTAACAGATTTACAAGGTATGATTAAGGAATATAAATAATATTAATTATATTAACAATAAATTATTGATAATATAATTCTTTTTTTTTAATTTTTTTTTCTTTTATATTTACCTAAATAATATGAAAAAAACTATATATTATTCCATCAATAATTTTTTCTTTTTATTAAAACAAAAAATATTTTTTGAAACCTTTTTCATTTTTAAAGAATTTAACACCACGTTCTTTACATTTTGGCATATTCATTACCTCCTCTAATCTATAATCACCATACTTATCAACACAATTCTCTGTTTTAAATTTTTTAATATATACATGTTGTTAATGTTATATTCTTAAGGGCTAATTTAATTTAAACCAAAGATTGGTAAACCATTTTTGTGTGGGAAGGTCATTTAATAAATTTTTATTCCATTGCTCTTGGATGTCAATCTTGGATGATTTTGCATTGAATAAATCTGACTGGCAAAATTTGCGCCATCTTAACATATCATCTTCTATTTTAGTATAACATTTCTTACATATCAAAAATCTTTTTCCTAATGCAGGGTGACGATACCCTTCTAGGATACCTAATTTTTTATTACATTCTTTACAATTTCCCATATTTTTTCTCCTTTTTTAAAAATGGTTTTCAAAAATAAAATCTTCATTACTTATTATTTTTATAACTATCATAGTTTTCAGATTTAAGTACTTTAAATCATCCATCTATTCTAGAAAATCTTGAACTTCGAAAGTCATCAGCTTCTGATGATTGAAGCCGTTTTCCTCTTCTCCAGTTCATATCGTTTTCAAATACCGTAAATTCTCTAGATATATTCATTGATTTCATCTGTCCTTTCCAAAATTTGCTGGTTAATAGTAGTATATGGTAGATACTATATATAGTTGTGTACATAGATATATTAATATGTAAAAATATTACATATTTGTGTAAATTAATGTAAAAAAAATACGGATGGATATATCTTTAACCAACGAAGAAAACGAATTAATTAAAAACTCGAGAAAGAAGAAGAAAGATCATTTAAGAGACAGTTAGTTTATATGATGAATTTCTACATAAAAAATGAAAATTAGTTGAAAATTTAAAATGAAAAAAAGTAACAAATTATATTTTGGCGATGTGGGGAGAATTAGGCGGGCTGAAGAAATAAGAAAAAAGAATTCGAGATAATTTCAATTATACTATCTCTTTTTTTATTTTTTCAATACTTATATATTTTTGAATAATATATTGGACATATGAAAAATAATTGCAGAAAAGAAAATATATTTAATAATTTAAATAATAAAATTAATGCAATAATAATCAAGAATAATGTAGAACCATTTATTGATAATAATTTTTTTTATTTTACTGGATTGGATGAAGGTATCTTCGAAGGATGTTGTGCAATTTTATTTCCACAAAAAAAATCTGAATTAATCATAACTGAACTTGAGTATGAAAGTTCAAAAAAATCAACTGAAAATATAAAAATATTTAATAATAAAAAAAAATATGAAGAACTTATAATAGAATTTTTATCTTCATCAAAGTTTATAGGTTTAAATTTCAATAATCTTTTATATAAAGATTATATAAATTTTAAAAAATTATTACCAAACTCTAAATTCATAAATATTTCTGAAGAAATAAATAAATTAAGGATAATTAAAGATAATAATGAAATTAAAAAAATAAGGAATGCATGTAATATAGTTGATAAAGTTATGGCTAAAATCCCTGATATAATTTATAAGGAAATTACTGAAAATCAACTAGCTGCTGAAATTAATTTTTTAATGCAAAAAATGGGGGCAAAAAAACCTGCTTTTACTACAATATCTTCCTTTGGTCAAAATTCAGCAGAGCCCCATTATTCTCATGGTAATGTGAAATTAAAAAAGGGAGATTTTATTTTATGTGATTTTGGAGCAAATTTTATGAGATATAATTCTGATATAACAAGAACTTTTGTTTTTGGTGAGCCAAATGATAAACAACGCTCAATGCATAAAACAATTGTTAATGCACAAAACATTGCTTTTAATGAATTAATGGCTGAAGTTAAAGCAAAAGATATTCATAAAAAAGTGTTTTCATTTATAGAAGAATCTAAATTTAAATCTCTTTTTATTCATTCAACTGGCCATTCAATTGGTCTTAACGTTCATGATGTTGGTGAAGGATTAAGTTCAGATTCTGAAATATTATTAAAAGAGAATATGGTTTTTACAATTGAACCAGGGATTTATCTTCCAAAATTTGGTGGTGTAAGAATAGAAGATGATATAATTATTAAAAAAGATGGCTATGAATTATTAACTAACGCAAACAGAAATCTAATTACAATTTGAAAATAAATATTTAATTAATTGAGATACTTAATGTTAAATTAGTTGTCATAATTGTCAATATATAAGTAAGCTTTATTTTTATAATAATATTGGATCGGAAAAAGAAGAACATCTTAAAATAAAAATATCTAAATTTATATTAATCTTTTACATAAACTCATTTTTTATATCATTTATAAAAAAGGTTTAAAATTTAATTATTTTAATAACCTTTTTAATAGCATCAAAGATTAAAGTTTCATATGATTTCATTGAATTGGATAAAAGAAGCAAAATACATTAAAAATCAAGCTATAAAAAATAATGAATATTTTTCAAATTCATTACCATTGATTGCTAGTGAAAATGTATTATCTCCATTATGTAAAGAAATGCTAATAACTGATTTTCATGGAAGATATGCTGAAGGAACACCTGGAAATAGATATTATGAAGGATGTAAATTTTTTGATAATGTTGAATTAAAAGCAATAGAACTTGCAAAAAAATTATTTAAATGTAATTATGCTGATGTAAGACCAACAGCAGGAACAACTGCGAATTTAGCAATTTTAAAAGCTTTAATTAAACCTGGTGAAACAGCTACAGTATTAGATTTAGCCAATGGAGCTCATATATCTTTTGGTAAATGGGGTGCAGCAGGGATTAGAAATATTGAACTAATATCTTATCCGTTCAATGATGAGGAAATGAACATTGATGTTGATGGTGCAGTAAAATTAATTAAAAAAGTTAAACCAAAATTAGCCCTTAATGGACGATCAGTTTTTTTATTTCCAAGTCCTATAAAAGAAATTGCTGAAGCAGCTCATGAAGTAGGTGCATATCTGATATATGATGCCGCTCATGTTTTAGGGCTTATTGCAGGAAAACAATTTCAAGATCCATTTAGAGAGGGCGCAGATGTAATCAGCGGAAGTACACATAAAACATTACCTGGCCCTCAAGGTGGAATGATTCTGTCAAATCATAAAGGAGATAATGAAGAGGATAAATCCTTTTTAAGAAAACTGGGTTTCGGAGTTTTTCCAGGGGTAACATCTTCATATCACCTTCACCATGTTGCAGCCAAAGCTATAGCCTTTGCAGAACATCTTGAATTTGGCGAATCATATGCAATTCAAACAATAAAAAACGCTCAAGCATTAGGAAAATCATTATATGATAGAAATTTTAAAGTATTCGGAGAAAAACTAGGATTCACTAAATCACATCAAATCTTATTAGAGATTGGACCAAAAAAAGGAAAAGATGCATCAAGAAAACTTGAAGAATCTGGAATAATAACAAATATGAATACAATTCCAGGAGATAACGATCCTTTAAATCCATCAGGTTTAAGATTAGGTACACCAGAACTAACAAGAATCGGTATGAAGGAAAATGAAATGGATGAAATTGCAGAATTTTTTGAAAAAATATTAATAAAAAAAGAATCTTCATCAAAGATAAAAAATGGTATTAAAGAATTTAGAAAAAATTATCAAGAAATTAAATTTTGTTTTCATCAAAATTTTAGAGGATATGATTACTATAATCTAATTAAATAAAATGAATGTAAGTCTAACAGGCACACCAGGTACAGGCAAAACCTCAATATCGGGGATTTTATCTAAAAATAAAGTTGAGATACTAAATTTAAATAAAATTATTTCAAAAAAAAAAATTAAATTTGAATATGATAAAAAGAGAAAAACTAAGATTGTAGATATTGAAAAATTGAATAAATATTTTGACAATAATATAAGAAATAAACATTTATTGATAATTGAAGGACATCTATCTCATTTATTACATTGTATTGATAAAGTTATTTTACTTAGATGTAATCCAAATGAATTAAAAAAAAGATTGTTAAAAAGAAGATGGAATAAAAATAAAATTAATGAAAATATTGAATCAGAAATTTTGGATATAATTTTATGTGAATGCTTAAAATTTCACTCTAGAAAAAACATATTTGAGATAGATACAACTGGCAAATCTATTGATTCATTAGGATTAATTATTTTAGATATAATTAAAAATAATTTCAAAGAAAATAAAATTTATAAAATAGGAAATATAAACTGGTCAGAGGAAATTTTTGATATGGAACTTATATAGGGAATTAGAATGGTTCTTGATAAACATCGTAAAAATATTGATCCAATACTTACAAAAATTGCAAATAAGTTAAAAAACGTTGAACCAAATAAAATATCATGGTTTTCGTTAATATTTGCTTTTCTTGCCGGAATATTTTTTTATTTATCAAAACCTGAATCTGAATTATTAAATTACTATCTATATTTAGCAGCCCTATTTGTATTTCTCAATGGATTATTTGATGCTATTGATGGAAAGGTAGCAAAAATATTTAATAAATCTTCAATTAAAGGTGATTTTCTTGATCATGCATTAGACCGATATGGTGATGTTATGATATTATGTGGATTGGCCTTAAGCTCATGGAATAGATATCCTACAATCGGAGTTTTAGCAATCTCGGGAATGTTATTAACTAGTTATATGGGTACGCAATCTCAAGCAATTGGGTATAAAAGAAACTATTCTGGTTTATTAGGGCGAGCAGATCGTCTATTATTATTAATGATTGCCGCAGTAATTCAACATGTATTATTATATTATAAGATTGATATTATTTTTAATTTTTATCTTTTAGAGTGGGTTTTAATCTATTTTTCTGTTTTTGGAAATATTACTGCAATACAAAGATTTTATATTACCTTGAGATGGCTCGACAAAGACTATAAAAAATAGATAATTCTTTATTTTCCCATATTTATAGTTATTTGATTAGCCTAAATAATTAATTTATTAAGTTAAATCATAAAGATTGAATTAAAGATTCCTCTTGTTTATTTAATTCTCTTCTTTTTTTATGAATCAAATCAATTTTTTTAATAACTGAAATATAATTTTTTTTCAATATATCACTTAAGTCAATATTTATTTATTTAATTAATAATCCTTATTATACATATATTGTCATAATTCTTCAAAATTTATAAACTAAAAAATAGTTTAATTAACAAGATTGTTAACAATTAACAAAGATAAAATAGTTATTGAAATAAAAAATAGTAGTTTTAAAACAGATGCTATTTTTTACTACGCCTAGTTCTAAAATTCCTTTCTCTTTCACGCATTTCTCTTATCCTTCTTTCTACATGATCTTGATAGCTAGTACTCATATTTATCACTAAATAATCACATCCGGATAAATTACGTATATATAATATTTTTTATTTGAACAAAAAACATGATAAATTTTTTATAATTTACTTGCTCTATTTTTATTATATCTCCAAATAGAAAGTAACATAAGAATAATAAAAATACTAAAACAAATTATAGTTATAATACGAAAAAAATAATTATCACTTATTGAAGTAGTACTTTTTCCAATTAGCAATACATTATCTTCAATTTGATTAAACTTTGGATTAAAAATTAATTCAGACCCTCGTACTAAATTTAAATTAGTTTTTATGTACTTTGCTAGGTTAATAATACCTAAAAATAATGCAAAAAAGGTTATAGAAAACATTACAACAATTCTAGTATTTTCAGGATGGAGGAGGCTTTCTCCTTTCCAGGTTAATTTATAATAAACCCATTTATGGCCTTCTCTAACATTTCTTTTTACTAAACCTGCTTCATGTAGTTTTGATAAATGCTCATGTAAAGTAGCTTTATTAAGATTAATTTTACTGCTAATTTCATTTAATCCAAGATATTTTCCATCAAGCGTTTTAAGAATGTTTAACCTAGTCTCAGAAGCTAAGGCTTTAAACATATCTCTATCTAGTGTTATTTTAGGCATAATAATTAAAATATATATTAATGATCATTTATAACTGATATGTTTTTATTTGGAAAAAACCAAAAAAGGCGAAATTTTTTTTATATTACTTTTATCCCTTTACATCATTTGGAAATACATTTATACTAAATGCAGAGAAATTTCGATTCTATGATTTCAGCAACTCAAAAGCATTAAAAAATATGATTCTATTTTACAATATGTATAATTTAAATTTAAAATTTGGAAATAACTGATATAATCTAATTATTTTCTTCAAAAAAATTAACAACAAATTGATTTATTTTATTAAATTTTTCAATTCCATTATCAATTTTTTTAATATGATATTTGTTATTATAATCAAGCCCTATATCTCTTGTACAATCTAAGAAATTAAAATATTCAAAACCTTTTAGCTTTTGTATTATTAACCAACTGACAACTTTATCTTCGATATTATTTTCCATCTTCATTCACAATATAATTTTTGACTAAAAATATTATAAAAAACTTATTGTACAATTGTTATCTAAAATAGCTATATTATTTTTATCATTTTGTTAATATGACATGAAATTTTTATAAATTATTAATTAAAAATAGTATCCCAAATGAATAAATAAGAGGTATATTAATGGGAAAAATATCTAATGAAGAGAAAAAAAAAATTCTTAATTATTTAAAAACAAATTATAAAGATAATCCATTGGTATCAGAATATTATGAAAAAGACTAATTTATTTTGAAAATAATCTTATTTCATAACAGTTTGATATTCTTCAATTTCATCAATAAATTCTTTATTAATTAGAGATATTTTTTTATTTAATAATAATTTTGACTTGGTTAAAATGAAATAATTAATCATGATGCCTAATGTTACAAAAATTATGATGGAGCAAATTGACAAAATCAAAGAATATACTAAAAAAAATATATTAGGAATTGAAGCCCTCAACCCCAATTATATCGATAATAGAGAGCAACAACCCCAAATAGAATAACATAAACCTAAAATAAAAAGTTTTTTACATTACTCTACTTAAACTTATTCTTATAAGGTATATAATATTAAAAACAATAGATAATCCTAGAAATACCCCTTGAAAAAAATCAGTTATTCCAGTTTCATCAAAACTATACGTAAATATTATTGCAAAAAAAATACAAACTAATCCAGCCAATAACAAACCTTCTTTTTTCTTAAACATTTTTATCATACCACTTATCTTTATTCGCTAAACAGTTTAGCATTAATATTATACCAAAAGCCATTATTCCAATAAAAGCTGGATTTCTTGTAGCAATCATTATTGCTATACCAGCACAATTCAAAATAAATCCAAAAAAGAAAAAAGACCTATAATCAGTATCATCAACTTTTTCCAAATTTTTATTAATTTTACTCATTTAATAATAAATAATAATATCAATTGATTAAATCTTCTTATAAAAAAATTGTATATAAATAAAAATTATTTCAAATAAATTTAATAAACGTAAAAAAAGAGAATAAGAGTTTTTTTTATCCTAACACATCTAATAAATCTTATTCTTATTGTAATTTGTTTCTTTTATGTTGATAACAAGTCATACACATACCTTTAACTCTTGCTTTATTGTAGCATCCATCTTTTAGACAAGTTTTCCCTCTATTAACTTGATGCTCCATTTTTCCCTCCATCTTTTAAATCTACAATTCAATATTTGAATTTTCTTGTAGAATGTAATTTAGAATCTCTCATTCTCTTACGCAATTCACTTATTCTTTTTTCTA
>JAHWGJ010000046.1 GCA_020054475.1 Thermoplasmata archaeon
ATATCTGTTGTGGTGTAGCATTAAAGAATATTGAAAAATTATTAGATATAAACCCTAATGCACATATTCATATTTTATATAGAGAGTTTCAATTTTCAGATTTAAATGCTGAAAATCTATGGCGAGGGTTTCGAAAAAAAGTTATGTATGAAAGATATCGTTCAATTGATGATATTAAAATCAGTGGTGAAAATAATAACTTCCATATTGTATATAAAAATGTTGGCGCTCAAACAAATATAGAATATAATACTGATTTATTAATATTAGCTACTCCTAAAGTTCCTGCTGATGATACCAAACAATTAGCAAAATTGTTAAAAGTATCAACAAATAAAGATGGCTTTTTCTTAGAAGCTGATGCAAAACTTAGACCAATAGATTTTGCAACAGAAGGAATTTTCCTATGTGGAGGAGCTCATTGGCCAAAATGGATAGGTGAAAGTATATCTCAAGCTTATGGTGCTGCTGGAAGAGCAGCAATAATAATGGTTGGAGGGGAAATAGAAACTGAATGTATAACTTCTTTTATAAATGAAGAAAAATGTATAGGATGCGGTAAATGTATTGAGGTTTGCCCTTATAACTCAATTGAATTGGTTGAAATATATAAAGAGATGGGGTTATATAGTACATCTTTGAGAAAGGCTCGTATAATTAATGCTGTTTGTAAAGGTTGTGGGGCTTGCGTTGCTGAATGCTCAGTTGGGGCTATTGATCAAAATCATTTTAGTAAATTCCAAATTAGCAAAATGATTGATGTATTACTAAGCTTAGATATGATGGATTATGAGATTGTTTAATTTGGGGGGATAATTACTGTTAAAAATTAAAAAAAAGGTAAAAAGTGAATTCGAACCAAAAATTTTAGTTTTTTGCTGTAATTGGTGTAGTTATGCGGGTGCAGATTTAGCAGGTGTTTCTAGATTTCAATATCCCCCGAATATTAGGATTATTAGGGTAATGTGTTCTAGCAGGGTTGAACCAACATTTGTTCTACAAGCTTTTAATAATGGAATAGATGGAGTATTAATTATTGGATGCCATATGGGTGATTGTCATTATATGAAAGGATTTGAATATACTCAAGTTAGAATGGATCATTTAAAAAATTTAATAAAATATCTTGGAATTGAAGCAGATCGATTTGAATTACACTCAATTTCAGCAAGTGAGGGAAAACAATTTTCAGAGTTAATTATAGATTTTACAAAGACAATTATAGAATTTGGAGAATCAAAAATCCCTAAAAAACCTGGAATAATTGAATTGGAATATAATTGTAAAAAGAAATAAAAAGAGAGAATTATAATGACTGAATTAGAGTTTCAGAAACTTTTGCTAAAAGAAGTAAAAACATTTGGAGATCTTGAAAATGAAATAATTAAAAGTAATAAATGCTGTGCTTGTGGAGCTTGCGTAGCATATTGCGAAATCCAACATTTTAATGTTATTGAGATGAATGAATATATCCCTGGCTTTAAATCAGAAAAAAGTGTTGATAATTGTTCTAAATGTGGAGTTTGTTATTACATTTGTCCTCAAACTAAAGCATTATTAAAAGAATTAAAAGATACTTATAATATTGAAGATAATGTTGGTCATATCGTTAAAATTCTTGCAGCTAAAACAACAAACTCTGCATTAGAAAAAGTTGGACAAGATGGAGGGGTAGTTTCAGCAATTTTAACGTATTTATTTGAAAGAGGTAAAATTGATGCAGCTATCGTTTCAGAATATGACCAAAATTTTGAACCCGTTCCAAAAATTATATTTGATAAAGAGGATTTATTGAAATCAGCAGGTACACGTTATTCTATTTCTTCTCAAATATTTCCTTTAAAAAATTTATACAGCATACCGCAAGAGATTCTTATGAAAAAGGAGATATTTGATATTGATCAGCTAAGAATA
>JAHWGJ010000022.1 GCA_020054475.1 Thermoplasmata archaeon
GATTATCATCAACAACTAATACTTTTTTTACCATTTTGCATCAATCACCCTAAAATAGTATATATACAAATACCTTAATTATTTTTGTATATAATTTTTATATTGTGTGGGAAAAAAATAAAAAAAATTATAATAACATTATTTTTAAGTAAAATACAATATATTCAATATTAAATGAAAAGAAAATTATCTTCATTTGATTTATATGTTATTGTTTCAGAATTACAAGAATATATAGGTTACAATATTGAAAAAATTTATCATATCTCTAGAAGTGAGATAGTAATTAAAATTAAAAATTTAAAAACAAAAAACAAAGTATCATTATACATAAAAAATAGCGAATATATGTCTATAACGAATAAGCAATTTGAGACGCCTTTAAAACCAACAACTTTTGCAATGACATTACGTAAGTATTTAACAAATGGTAGGATTTCAAAGATTAACCAATATGAATTTGATAGAATAATCGAAATTAAAATAATAAAAAAAGATGTAGAATATAATCTTATAATTGAATTTTTCTCAAAAGGAAATATAATTCTATTAAATCCCGAAGAAAAGATAATATTACCTTTAATAACGCAACATTGGTCACATAGAAAAATAAAATCAAGGGAAATATATCTATACCCTCCATCACAAATAAATCCGTTTACATTAACAATAGATAAATTTTCAAGTTTATTAAAAGAGAGTGAATCAGATTTAGTTAGAACATTGGCAGTAAACATAAATCTTAGTGGTATTATCGCTGAAGAAATATGTGAAATAATTGATATAAATAAAAATAAAAATATTAAAGAAATAAATCAAGATGAAATCGAAAAAATATATCAAGAATTAAAAAAATTTTTAGATAAATTTATTAATAAAAAATTTTCCCCAGTTCTAGTTCAAAAAGACTCAGAAATAATAGATTTATTGCCTTTTAAATTTAATAGCTATAAAAAAATTGAATATAAAAAAGTAGATAATTTTATAAAATCTTTTGAAAAATTTATAATTTTTGAAAAAAAAAATATCCAAAAAACCAAAATTAATACTGAAATTATTGACAAATTTAAAAGAAGAACCTCTCAACAAAAAGATGCAATAGAAAAAATAAAAAATAAAATTAAAGAAAAAAAAAGTGAAGGAGAAATAATATATTTAAATTATGATAAATGTGAAAATATAATCAAAGAAATTTCCAACATATTAGATTTAAAAAACAAAGAAAAAGAAATAAAAAGAATAAATGAAAATAGTATGGTAAAAGAATTTAATCCTTTAAAAAATCAACTTCTTCTCAACCTTAATGATATGGATGGTATTATTCATACTATCAAATTTGATTTTAGAAAAACTGTAGCTGAAAATGCTGAAATAGCTTATAATGAAAATAAAAAATATAAAATAAAATTAAAAGGAGCTGAGGAATCTTTAGAAAAAACAAAACTTGAATTAAAAAATGCAATAAATAATCATTTAAAAATTAAAGAAAAAAATGAGGAAAAATCTATAGAAAAAAAATTATGGTTTGAAAATTTTAGATGGTTTATATCTACTGATGGTAATATAATAATTGCTGGAAAAGATTCCAAAAGCAATGAAAGAATAGTAAAAAAATATTTAAAACAAGGAGATAGATACGCTCATGCTGACATAATTGGTGCACCTAGTTGTATAATAAAAAATATTGATATTAACAACAAAACTATACCAATAAACGAAAAAACTCTACAAGAAGCATGTAATTTTTGTGCATATTATTCAAAAGCTTGGAGTCAATATAGTGAGATTCAATCATATTGGGTATTACCAGAACAAGTAAGTAAAACTCCTCAAAGTGGAGAATATGTTCCAAAAGGAGCATTTATTATACGAGGAAAAAGGAATTATTGTAAATGTAATTTAGAGATGGCTATTGGAGAAATATATTTAGATAATATTAAAAAATTTATGGGTGGCCCAATTGAAACTTTAAAAAGTCATTCAAAAAAATATGTTTTATTAAAACCAGGTAACATTAATAAAAATATTGCTTCTGAAATAATTGCTAAAGGTTTTGCAACATCATCGGAAAATATAATGAAAATATTACCTCCAGGTAATATAAATATCATTGACACTTTTGGTTTAAATTTGGATCTAAAGGAGATTCAAAAATGAAACTTATATATAAAGATCTTCAACATGGTGAAATTAAATTAATGCCTGAAAATCTTGATGATATTTGGCATTTATATAATCTAATAGAAAAAGATGATTTGGTTCGATCAATAACTTATAGATCTATTGAACAAAAGGATGATAAGATTCGATCAAAAAAATCAGAAAAAAAAAAATTAAAACTAGGTATTGAAGTTAAGGAAATTGAATTTCATGAGTTTTCTGATCGGCTTAGAATCCATGGTATAATAAAAGAAGGCCCTCAAGATTTAGGATCATTTCATACTTTAAATATTTCTGCTGAAAAAATGGATAAAATATCAATTATTAAAAAAGAATGGAAATATTATCATATTAATAGAATTGAAGAAGCTGTAAAAAACCGAAATCAAGATATTTTAACATTTGTTTCATTAGATGAGGAAACTGCCACCGTTGCTGTATTACGGCAAAGTGGGATACAATTGATTGCTGAAATTAAATCGAATCATACTGGTAAAATGTATGAATCCATTGATAGAACTAATGAATATTATGGAAATATCTTTTCAATAATAAAAATAAATAATACAGAAAATTCTCCATTAGTAATAGTGGGACCAGGTTTTGTTAAAGAGCATTTTATGAAATTTTTAAATGAAAAAATTAATGATATGAAATATGAAATATTAGTTCGTGGCACTGGTAATTCTGGCTTGAATGGAATTCAGGAGGCAATAAAATCTGGAATAATTGATAGAATCACAAAAGAAAATAGAGTGGTTTTTGAGACTCAAATGATTGAAAAATTATTTGAAGAGATCAAAAAAGATGGGTTAATCGCTTTTGGTGAAGATAAGGTTTATGAATGTTTGAAAAATGGGGCAGTTGATAGATTTTTATTAACTGATTCTATGGTTCGAACTAAAAAGGGTGAAGAAATGTTGAATCTTTCAAAACAAAATAATAGTAATTTTACAATAATTAATACAATTCATGAGGCTGGAAAAAAATTAGAAGCTATTGGTGGATTTGCAGCCTTTCTAAGATTTAAAGTTTAATATTAAATCATTGATCTGCCATAACATAGATTTTTATAAAAATCCCCTAAAGCAATGTTTGATCCATCCTCATCACCTGTTGTTTTATTTTCATCATCGTTGAAATCATCAATAGGATCTTCAAGTTCATATAAATAATAAGTATATTTTGCTTTGATTTGAAAATCATTACCTTTATCTCTTAAAAATTTTAAAGGCCTAAACAATCTCTCTCCAGTTTCAACACTAACTTCAATATCGAAATTAGCGTTATTTTCTCCCGCAATCATTCCATCCAATATTTTCATAGCTTCAGCTTTATCCTCAGCTAATATTGAATCTGACGATGGCATATCATTAATACTATTAAATTGGAAAGTCATATTCTCCCCCCCAGTTGCTGAATCTGTTTTTGATACTCCTTTTTCATCTGTGACTGTTACATATAAAGTATCTTCCCCTTTCTTTCTAAGGAGACCATAAGTATAATCATCCTCCCAAATAATTTCAATATCAATATTTGTAATTACACTACCAGTTGGTGAATTAATTGCTAAGTCATCGTTATATGTAGATGACTTTTCAACATAAATATTATCCTCAATAATATTGTCTGCAGAATTTTTTATCCAGCTATATGAAAAAGAAGAATAATCTGGTTCAGTATCTCCTACTTTAATCTCATCAGTATTTGGAGAAGTGTATACTGCAATTCCTATTCCAGCTATAATTAAAATTGCAACTCCGGCAATTAGTATTATCTTGTCATTTTTTTTCAAGTTCATTAAAACACCAATGTAGTATATTTATAATAATAATTGTATTAATCTATATTTATAAGTATGTTTTCTCCTTTATTAAATTTTTTCATTATCCTTTAATATTAATAATATTTTTTAATTATATAATATTTTTTATATTTATTCATATTTTCAAATAAATCATAAATCATTTTTAATTAATCTCCTAAGAACATTTCTTTATTATTTCTTAAAATACCTCTTCTAGGATATTGATCATTAATCTGCGAAGCCATTTTACTATAATCTTCTAAATTTTTATCAGTTCTAATTGTATAAGAAGCGAAATAAAAGGCTTCTTCAACGCTTACCTTACCATCCTTTTTAAATTCTAATATTGGTGGTTTTCCCAATTCTCTGAACCCAGAATTATAACCATCTGCCTCGCCATTGATTATACCTTCAAACCATAATAAAGTAAATAATGGTCCTCGAGTTGTGCTAGCATAGCCCGTTCTAAATTTACTTGCCCCTGAAATAATAATTCTACCGGAATTAGGGATATTTGACCTCATTAAAAAAAACGTTGGAAAATTGTATAAAGTTTTATCTGCAAATCCGCCGCTAAAGCAAGCATCCACAATAACACATGTTTTTTCTGATCTTAAGTCGTATAAGATTTCCCCCAATTCACGATCTGAAATCATTTCATCCCAAAGAAAAACTGCACTAATTTCAAGTATTTTTCCACCCGTATACTCATCATTTTGATTCCCATATCCATGACCATATAACCAGATAAATACCTCGCTATCAGCAAATTTATTTGATTCTTCTATTATAAAATTTAAAATAATTTTTGTATTTTCTTTTGTTGCTCCTGCATAATTAATATCATACTGATGATACCTTTGCTGCAGAGTTTCAATACGATTACCATAACCATTATCTTCTCTTATCCAACCATCATCAAACAATATATAAATATTTGACGTTGAATATCCATAATTTTCAATAAAATATTCAGCCATTTCTTCTGCTAAGTTTAATCCCCCATTACCTAATTTACTTTCATTATTACTTGGATAATTTGCTGCTGCAATAAAAATTGCCCATTTATGAGAATCGGATTCCATAGTTTTTGGATTCTTAACAATTACAGTTATTTCAACTATATCAGAATATTCTTTACCATCCCAACAACGAATAAAAATATTATAAGGACCATCTTTAAGATGATATGTTCCCCAATCATAACTCCAATTTGTTGTTCCTTCTGTGACCATCCATCCACTATCATTTAAGTTAATTTCAACCTTCTCAATATTATCATCATCTAAATCATAAGCACTTCCAAAGATTTTAACCAAACCCGAAATTGTAATTCCATTTTGAGGGTATTGAATTACAACGTTTGGTTTTTCATTAATATTATTCCCTTCCTCCAAACATCCTGAAAATAAACTTAATGAAGAAATAATAAATAACATTAATATAATAATTTTCCAACGCATTCAAATACATTTTACATATTTTATATTAATACTTTATAAGATTTGTTGTACTTCTCTTTACTATATAAATAATTAACTAATAATTTTAAAAAAAAATAATTTAAATTCAAAAGGTTTATCACAATAATTTTGATTAATAGAAAATATCTGAGGTTTGATAATTTGAAAAAAATGACATATTCCAAAAGTGGAGTAGATATTGATAAAGAGGAAAAAGCAATTAAAGAAATTTTGTCAAATTTTAAATATCAGAGGAAAGGCATTGGCAAACCACTTGGAGGCCATTATGCAGGGTTAATAAGTTTTGGAGATTATGCATTAGTATTATGCACTGATGGTGTAGGAAGCAAAGTAAAAATTGCATCACACCTAAAAAAATGGAATACTATTGGTATCGATTGTATTGCAATGAATGTAAATGATGCGATTTGTGTCGGTGCAGAACCTCTAGCTTTTGTTGATTATCTAGCCATTGATGATCCCTTACCAGAAATTACAAAGCAAATAGGAGAAGGTCTTTCAAAAGGTGCTGAAATATCAAATATATCAATAATTGGTGGTGAAACTGCTTCACTACCCGAAATAATTAATGGTTTTGATCTTGCAGGAACGTGCCTTGGTTATGTAAAAAAAGACAAAATAATCACCGGCGAAAAAATCATTTCGGGAGACATAATAATTGGATTAAAAAGCAGTGGTATTCACTCAAATGGCTATAGTCTAGTAAGAAAGGTAATTGATTATTCAAAAGTTTCATATAGGGATATTATTCCTGATAATCTACAAATAAACGAAAGAATTGGAGAGATATTATTAACTCCCACCAAAATTTATGTAAAAGAAATATTAGAACTTATAAAAGAAATAAATGTACATGGTCTTGCACATATTACTGGTGGAGGATTAAAAAATTTTCTAAGATTAAATGATAAGGTTAAATATATAATCGATAACCCATTTGAGCCTCAACCAATTTTTAAATTTTTACAAAAAAAAGGAAATATTGAGGACAAAGAGATGTATAAAACGTTTAATATGGGAATGGGATTTTCAATTATTATAAATAAAAATGATGTAGATGAATCGATTAAGATACTTCAAAAATATTCAAAGTCAGAGGTAAAGATAGTTGGAAAAATTGAAAAAGGAAGTGGCGTCTCATTTCCAAATTTAGGATTAATATTCTAAATTATTATGTTAAAAAAATCATGATTAACCCAATAATAATTGGTTGATGTAGGAAATAGATAAATAAAGAATTTCTACCCAAAAAACAAAATGATTTAACAAATAAATTTTTTGATAGATCTTTAATTTCATATTTTCTTTTGAAATTGGGATATATTAGATTTCCAATGGAAATTCCTATTAATATAATTCCAAACCAGGGGAATAAGGGGAAATAATCTATTGTCCAAAAATTGTTTGGTATGAATCCCAATGGTATTAATATATTAAAATTAAAAGTTAGTGTTTTTAAGTATAATCCTACAATAATAAAGAATGATCCAAAAATAATATTGATATATCTATAGCGGATAAATATTAATGAAAGAATAATTGATAAACCAATAAAATGAAGTATTCCAAAAACAACAAAACCCCTTGGGATATAAAACCATGTAATAACACTAATAACTACTCCTAGAATTAGTGTTTTTAAACCTCTTTTAATAAATTTCATGATAATATCATTAGTTTTTAATCTGTTTTCTACTCTTGAATAACTAATTGATAATGAGATTCCTACGAGAACAACAAATATTGAGGCTGATAAACGGGCAATGTATAATAATATACCTGAATAGATACGGAAATTTGTAATAGAAAAAAAATTTAGATCATAGAGTATATGAAAAAAAATCATTAGAATGATAGCAAATCCTCGTAAGAAATCTATTTCCCAAAATCTATCTTTTTCATTTCTTACAATCATTAGAACTTATCATATAACAAAGTCCAGTATAATAAATTAAACTAAATTAAAGAATAATTTAATCGATAGCGGGGAGTGGATTCGAACCACTGATCTACGGGTTATGGGCCCGTCGGGATCTCCTGGCTACCCCACCCCGCTATAAATTCCAAATAATATTTTAATTTTTTACCTTGAATACTGTTTCATATACTTAAATTTAATACATGTTTTTTAAATAGTTTATAACTCTAATTCAAATTCAGAACACATTAAAAAAAAAAAGTATAAATTAATAACTCATGAAAATCCTTTTTTAAAAAATTTAAATACCATTATTGAAAATTATTATATCAAGATTATTATTATCTTTTTCTCCATTTAAGGTATATGCAAAAACAGTTATTCTATGTCTTCCAAATAATTTCATATTAAGTTCCCATTCGTATGGATAAATTGTATCTCTATATATTGATTTATTATCAAGATGAAAATCTACATAATATATTTGTCCTTCCGGGATTGAATTTATCTCTGTTTGAATTGTAATATCTCCAACAATCAAGGGGTTTTTTAAAAATGGGATGGGGCATATTTTATTATCAAATAAGTATAAATATTTTGTTTCAGGATGAGTAATATTTATTATTATATCAATTTCCGATGGATCTGGATTTTTTATTGAAATCTCAGGATCTCCGAATAAATTTGTTTCATAATATACCCATCTAACACCATTTTCATCTATATGCCAGATATGATCCTCTTTTGAATAATGATTTGCTCTTCCAATTTGTTTTATATTTTCAATAAATAATGCTTTAAAAAAGGATTCGTCAAGATATTGTGATGGTGAATTTAATGAATCTTCGCTTCCTAAACCATATCGCGCATTCATAATTACTGCAAATGCTCCATATATGTTTTCAACTGTAAAATATTCAGCTATACAATCATAACCTCCGGGATTATCAAAACCACCAGCCATACATCCATGAGAATATGCGAAAAAATAGTTTGTATTTACAAATCTATCAATATCGCTATTTGACATTCTCATGTTGTAGCCATAATATGAATGACCATCATGATTTATTATATGTGGAGTAGCTACATTTATTATATCAATTATATCATTTTTATCCCAATTAGTTGATAATTCTCTATCATATAACGTTTCAATGTTATAATTATTTGGAATTGTAGGTATAATTAAATCTTTATAATTTCCACCATAAGCTGATACTCCAGGAAAACCAAGATATTCACCAACAAAAAGAATTTTGGATAAATATGGATCATTTTCTAAATTCTGATAATTCAATGTTTTCATCACAAAATTTGAAACTTCTTGCTCATTATCGACACAGGCCCTACCTATATAAACTTCAGCTAGTAGATCAGCTTCATCAATTGTTGTTAAATTATTTCGATCAGCACATTCTCCAAAGTGTTCATCTAAATCATAATTAAAATTTCCATCCAAATTTGAATAATAGATATCAGATGGGATATCATCTTCTTCTTCCCCTACATTAAATGAGTTATAAAGGGGTAGACCACTTTCATTAGCAAAAAGACCTCTTGAAGGTATAATGTTTTCCAATTCATTATCAATATCAGCATCACCCCCAAGAAGTACATAATCTACGCCCAAATCTGAATATGCATATCTAATAAAATTTCGAATTTTAGCTTGAGTATCATTAAATAATTCATATTTTTGAGTAATTTCACTCTGATAAAAAGGATTATTTGGGTTATTATCACCCCATGTTCCATTTACATAATACTCAGGATTATTTATTATTTCTTCCACTGTAATTATTTCTGTATGTATCTCCCTATTAATTTTTGATTGAGCAAAAAATTGAAAATTATTCGATAAATTAGAATTTAATAATCTATTATTAGTAATTATTAAATAATCTAATTCATCATTTAATAATGTTTCAAATGCATTTTGATAAGTAATTATATCATCAGGATTATCAACAAGTTTTTTCACTAATTCTATGTCTCTTTGAACACCTCTAATAAAAATATTATCATCCGATTTTTTTAACTTAATATTTAATTCAATATTTTCAAAAAATACCAAATTACCAGATTTAATGTCAAATTGAATGGGATATAGATTTACGTATAAAATTTTAAATCCTCTTATTTTATATTGTCCAACAATTGAATATAGATCATAATAATTAGATTGCTCAATCAATTCTTCTCTTATAATTTCATTTTTTGAAAAGCCAGTATTTATAGGGATTAATTTTTGACCAAATTCTAAGTTAATACCAGATTTAATTAATTTTCCTCCTTCATCATTAACTTCAATTTTATCCAACACCTTACCATATGGTATCAAAATCTTTAAGCTTTTTACAGGGATAATCGGTTTGTTTAAATCATAAGTATTTGATAATCCATCAATTTTAACTTTATGAAAGATTACATTATCTTTTTGGAATTTTTCAATTGAAGGATTTGAAAAAGAAATACTAAATTTAATACTATCAAGATTTTTTTGAATTATATTATCTTGATTTGAAGAAACATTAAAGGTTATTGATGATATAATAAAAATAATAATGAATGTTGATATTATTTTATTGATATTTTTCATAATTCAAATCTCCTATAATTTTATTATATAATATATTAATAATTATCTTAAATATAAATAATTATCTGATGAAATTTTACGCGAATTACATCATATTGCAAAATAAATATAAAAGGATGAATGTAATAAAAAAAATTTAATCAATATTTACTCTGTATCCTTCTCCAGGTTTCTTTTTCTCAACTCGTTTTATGACAATATCTAGAACACCATTTTTATATGTAGCTTTAGTAGTTTTTGGTTTAACATTACATGGCATATCAACTATTTTATGATATTTTCTTTTAGGATTATTTACTTTAATTTCTAATTTTTTTTCTGTAATATTTAAATCTATGTCTTCCTTCTCTACACCTGGTATTTCAACAGTTGTAGCTACATCCTCATCTCCTTCAATAATGTCTGTTAAAGGCTCTCTTTCATCTGAAAGAACAGGTTCACCTGTAGATGATTTTACAGATCTATTGCCGAATTCTTGAAATTTCGGTTTTCCATCAGAGCCAATATTTAAACTAAATCCATGAATAAAACGCTTATTTGGATCAAATCCATTACGCATCATATCTTCAATCATTTCTTTAAAATCAATATTCTCAAACATTCTCTGCATTTCTTCAAATATTTTTTCAAATTCATCATCATTAATAAAATCAAACGGATTTTTTCTTCTTTTATTTCTATCTCTATTAAATGGATCCACTTATAATTCCCCTTTTAAACTAATATTTCAATTGTTTATTTGATGCTCTTAATATTTAATTTTTGTGGTTAATAAAATTATAATTCATTGTTTAATTCATTTAATAATCTTTTTGCTTTCCTACTAAGTCTCTTTGAGGTTTTAATTTTTATCTCAATATATAAATCACCATATCCTCTGCCTCTAAGATAAGGCATACCTTTATTTTTTATTCTAATTATATCTCCATATTCAGTACCCTCAGGAATCTTAATTATTTCAATATCTTCTCCAATAGTTTTAACTTGCATTCTTGTTCCAAGAGCAGCTTGAGGATATGTTATAAACCTAGACATATATAGATCAGCACCATTTCTACGATAATTACTATCTTTTTTAATATGGATAACTATGTATAAATCTCCACTACCTCCTAGTCCACTTTCACCTTCTCCGGCCAATCTTAACTGAGATCCATTATCAACACCCTTTGGTATCTTAATATCGATATCTCTATTTACTTGAATATTACCTTTTCCTCTACATTTCTTACAATATTTTTCAATAGTAGTACCTTGACCTTTACATTTATTACATGGAGCAACCTGTGAAAAAACTCCAAACGCAGTTTTCCTTGTATGATTAATTTGACCATTTCCATTACACTGAGGACATTTCTTAATTGATGTACCATTCTCTGCTCCAGTACCATTACATTCTTCACATACTTCAATTCTTGGTACCCTTATTTCTGTTTCTAATCCATTATATGCATCTTCAAGACCAATCTCAATATCATATCGTAGATCTGCACCTTTTCTCCTAATTCTTCCAGATCTTCTAAATCCATATTGATGACCAAAAAACTGTTCAAAAATATCGTTAAAATCAAAACCCATTCCGCCAAAAATATCTCCAAAATCAACTCCTCTAAAGATATCTTCAGTACTATATTGTTGATCTATTCCGGCATGACCATATGTATCGTACATTTTTCTTTTTTGATCATCTGATAAAACTGCATACGCCTCGGAAATATTTTTAAACTTATCTTCCGCAGATTTACTTGGATTTTTATCGGGATGATACTTTAATGCTAACTTACGATATGCTTTTTTAATATCTTTTTTATCTGAATTTTTATCTACACCAAGTACCTCATAATAATCTTCTTTTGTCATAATTTAAGGGCTGATAAAACAAGAACTACTATATACGCCTTTTGCCCTAAAAATACAGGGTTACATAATAATTTAAATTAGTAGATAATAATCCATTACTTAACAAGAGTGAAAGGAGATTAATATCTTCCTTAATTTCTCCTTTCTTTAGAAAAAATTCAATAGATACATCATAAATTTCCATAATTATAATAATTTATTTTAATATGATTTATTCATTTTGAATAAATAATACACTATAGAAACTTCAATAATTTCTCAATAAACCTCAATTAAATTCAATACCATATTCAAGGCTGATTCGACATTGAGGAATTATAACATTAGTAAAATTGATATTGAGGGGTATGATCTAAAAGCCCATCTCTATTGAGACGAAAATTATATTTGTTATAAATAATCGATTTTTTTGTAAAATAAAAATCATTGCATGACTCTAATATGGGAGAAAAAGTTTTTTCCATTATCGCTCTCTCTCGCGCTCCAATAGAAAAAAGCTTTAAAAAATTCTCTAGAATATTTCCCCCAAATCAACCTCGTTAATCTATTAAACTATTTTAATCTATAAAACTTTACTCATTATCATAAATAAAATATCACCCGCAAAAAAGGATACAATAAAACCAATTAGTAATGGGATCATAAATGGTATTTTCGGTGTAACCCAAATATTATTAATACCTTCCGCTTCAAATTTCTTATAAATACCTTCAATATCCTTATTCATTGAAAGATAAGAAATTTTTCTTTTCCCATCCACAATTTTTTCAAGAGGCCAAACAAATCTTTTTCTAGCTACATATAAATCAATTTTATAACCTAAAAAACAATTAGGAAACTCAAAATTTCTTTTATACAAATTATAAAAAAATAGAGAAATCGGAATTACAAGATAAATAAAAACAGAATTAGATAGGATTATCCATGTAAAAGGCATAATTGAACCCCAAATAGGGAAAATAAAAATCCTTGGTTCAAAAGGCACCAAAATCGCAAGAGACATGAGAGCCTTAACATCAGCCCCCCCAAAAAAGGGTAAAAATTGAAATAATAAATATATTATAATCATCATCATTGGAATAAAGAGTAAAGTAAGTTCATTCTCAAAACCAACAAAAATGAACTCAATAATTAATAACAATCCGCCAGTAATACCAATTATTATCCACAGAATATTAGAAGCTTTTCTTGTTTTAATATCAGTGTAAGAAGCATATAAAAGAATCAAAATTCCAACAAATAGTCTTGAAATATTTAAATATAAACTCAATTCATCCATTATTTTAGGATATTATAAAATCCAATATTAATATAATCCTTTTATTTTCAAAAAATAATAGAAAAATATATTAAATTAATATCTGCTTACATGTTCTGCGAAGGAAAATGGGATGCAATAAAAATTCTTAATATTTATGCATCTACTAAATCTTAGGAGATTTGGAAAGAATGCTAAAAATAAATAAGAGTAAATATAAGGTTAAAAACTCATCTGAATTAGAAATATTTTTATCTACAGGGATGGAAGTTTTCAGTTCACAAAATGTACAAAAACAAAATAAAAAAATAAAAAATAAAAAATCAAATGCGGATGCCACTGAAAAAATAGATGAATTACTAGCTACCTATGAAAAAACAGTAAAAAATAATCAGAATTCAGTTGAAATAGAAAAAAAAGATACTAAACCCTACTTAGAATTTGTTGAAATAAGACAATCTATTGAGAAAAAACCTCAGACAACAGAATTAGGTCCTGGGAAAAAAATATTAGACAATGACTTGCAAAAAAAATCAATCGAAGAAGCTAAAGAAATAACCTTTAATATTAAAGAAGATAAATCAAACACAAAAGAACTGACGTTCAATGTTTCAAAAAAAGATGAAGAAATTCAAAAATTTGAAGAAAAATCAGATAAGAAAAAAAATAATAAAAAAAGATTTTTCTTATTTAAATCTAAAAAAAATAAGAACAATCAAAATAGAGAGAGTAGAGATAGCAAAGAATCTGAATTAAAAACTCAAAATTTTCAAAATGAAAAAATAAAATCTAAAAACAAGAAAAAATTATTATCAAAAAATAAAAAATCCAATAAAAAAAGTAATGACTTTGATATAACAAAAACACAAGAAGATCATAAAAACAAAAATGGAGAAGAAATAATAGAAAAAGAAAAAACATTTTTTGATGAAGATATTAAAAAAGTTCTTTTAATAACAGATCATCTTTTAGAAAAATTACCTGAAGATGTAATAAATGAATTCATAAAATCAAAAGATTTTGAACTATATGAAAGAGTAATTAATAAGATAAAGTGATTCTTATGGGATTTTTAGAAAAAGCTCAAGAAAAAAAACAAAAACTTGAAGAAATTGATAATGAAATTTTATACCAGGAAAAAGTTGAATTATCACAAGAGAAGGATGATATTAAAAATGAGCTACAGGAAAAATTAACAGAAGAAGGAAAATCAGGAGATTTTCTTTATAAAAAAATAGATGGAATAAAATTTAAAAAAGAAATTATTGAAGAAAAAAGAGGTTTTGGTTGGAAGGGTCTTGGTTCAAGAAGAATAGTATATCATAATGATATTAATGAATATATTTATGAAGTTAGAGAACCAGTTTTAAATGAAAGTGAAAAAGAAATAAAAAAAGAATTATCCCATTTATTCAAAATGCTTGCAGATGTTGATATAACCAAAATGGACATGATTGGAAAGGAAAAATATCTTGAAGAAACATTAGAGCAAATTATTATAGATAATGATATTAAATTTTATCCAAGAGAAGATAATAAATCCAAACAAAATAAATTTAATTTTTTAAATAAAAAAACTAAAGAAAAAAACGTTGATAAACCTTTAATAAAGCCTCAGCTTCAAAATAAAGAGAGTGAAGAAAGTAAACTATCAAAAAATGAAAAAGATTTGTTAATTGAAAAATCAAAAGAAAAAATATTTTATCATATATTTAGAGAATTTCTCGGTTATGGGAAAATAGATATTCTAATGAATGATGAAGGTATAGAAGATATATCTTGTGATGGGCCTCATATACCAATTTTTCTATATCATAAAAAATTTGATGAGATATCAACAAATATTATTTTTGAAGACTCTGATAAATTAAATTCTTTTGTTGTTCGTCTTTCTCAAATTTGTGGGAAGCAAATATCTATTTATTCGCCAATCGTTGATGGTAAACTACCAGATGGTTCGAGATTACAATCAACTCTTGCAAAAACAGTAACAAATGGATCAACATATACAATTCGTAGATTTAGGGAAAATCCTCTTACTCCGATTGATCTTATTAAATTTAAATCGCTATCAATTGAGATGGCTGCATATTTTTGGATGTGTATAGAAAAAGGTGCTTCAATTCTATTTTGTGGTGGAACTGCTAGTGGTAAAACAACAGCACTAAACGCATTATCCTTATTTATTCCTAGTTCACATAAAATAATTTCTATTGAAGATACTCGTGAAGTAAGTTTACCCCATATAAATTGGATTGCTGGAACAACACGTCAGGGATTTTCCTCATCTGAAGAAAATAAAACGGGGAAAGATATTGATATGTTTGATTTGATTAGAGCTGCATTGAGACAAAGACCAAAAGTCATTATTGTTGGTGAAGTAAGAGGAAAAGAGGCTTATAGTTTATTTCAAGCTATGGCTACTGGTCATACCTCATATGCTACTGTTCATGCGAGTACAATTCATACGTTGATTCAAAGATTGGAAAATCCACCAATTTCTCTACCACGTGCTCTTCTAACTTCTCTTGATATGATTGTTTTTCAAAATGCTATTGAAATTGATGGAAAAACTGTTAGAAGAATGACTAGTATAACTGAAATAATCAAGTTGGATCCAGATACTAATCAGCTTATTTTTATGGAACCATATAAATGGATGTCAAAAACAGATGATAGGTTTGATAGTAGTGGTTCTAGCAAAATATTAAATATAATTAGATTGCAAAATGACTGGAATGAAAAACAATTGAAAAATGAGATTATGAATAGAATCTCTGTTCTTAAATGGATGATTGATAACAATATTAGAGATTATAAAGAAGTTGGAAAGATTGTTTCAGAATATAAAAAAAATCCTGAAGATATGCTTGATAGAATTAATAAGGAGATGAAAGAGTGAAATCTACAAAATATAGTAGATTTTGTAGACGTTTATTCTCAAACGCATTTAATAAATTTAATATAAATGAAACTAGTAAAAATTGGCTTCTAGAGAAAGCAGATATTAGCATGGTTTATAAGGAATATTTTTCGATGGTTTTTATGAATATTTTAATTGGTTTTATTGCCTCTTTTATTTCTTCTTTAATGATATATTTTATTTTTCCAAATCAAATTACAGCATTTTTAATTCTTATTGTTTCATCAATTGCACCATTATTCATAGGATTATATTATTTATCTCTACCTACATCAAAATCAAAAGAAAGAGGAAAAAATATTGATAGATTTTTACCTTATGCTACAAATTTTATTAATACCATGTCTGTAGCAGGAATATCTCCCGCAGAAATATTCGAAACTCTCTCAACAGTTAAACTATACGGTGAAGTTCAAAAAGAAGCGCAAAAAATTACTACTGAAATTAATCTAATGGGAATTGATACTATTTCTGCATTAAAAAATGCTATCCATATATCGCCTTCTGAAAAATTTAAAGAATTCATTCAGGGAATGATAGGTGTTATTCAATCTGGTAGTGAATTGGGGCCTTATTTTAATAGATGCGTTGAAAAATATATGCAATCTGACTTATTTGAAAGGAAGAGGAACTTAGAATCATTAGCAGTAATGGCAGAAGCTTTTGTTGTAACTGTTATTGCATTTCCTCTCTTCCTTGTAATTATACTTTCAATTATGGGACTTACTAGTGGAGGAATTTCCTTTGACTTTCTATTTATTTTAGCCTTTATTATACTTCCAGCATCATATTTTGGATTTTATATAATGATGAAATCTGGAATGGGGGCTACGGTATGAAAAATCCATTTATTCAACAAAAATTCAATGTTAATAAGATATATGGAAAAGATACTAAGATTTTATTTTTAATTTTTATTTCATCAAGTTTTTCAATAATTCTTTTTATATTAGGGTTATTAACATTATTGGGTTTAACAGGATTTCCAGAAAATATTTTATCATGGGCAGACTTTATTGTTTTAGGAATACTCTCATGCATTGGCCCTATAGGTTTTTATAATCATTTAATGACTAAAAAGAAAAGAGAAATTGAAAATCAATTACCTGACTTTTTAAGAGAAATTAGCGGCTCAACTGCTTCAGGGATGACAGTATTTGATGCGATCAAATCTTCAGCAAAAGGAGATCATGGAAAACTAACTTTAGAATTGCAGAGAATGTCATCTCAACTTTCATGGGGGATTTCTGTCAATGATGTTTTTGATAATTTTGGGAAAAGGATGAAGTCAGATCTAGTAAAAAGAATGGTCATAACAATAAAAAAAGCTCTTGAAATTGGTGGTAATACATCATCAGTTTTTAACGCAGCTGCAGTAGAAATTGATCAAGCAAAAAGAGTTGAGGAACAAAGAAAAATTGAAATGTCATTATATAGTATCGTTATTTTCATTAGTTTTTTTGTATTTCTTGCGGTTATACTAATTATTGATAAGACAATTTTTGCAGCAATATTTGATCTTCAAGCGCAGATGGCGGGACAAACTATTGGAAATATGATGATTGCATCTATCGATCATGATTTGTTAAAATATATGTTTTTTTCATTTGTATTAGTGCAGAGTATGGGAGGTGGTTTACTTGGAGGTTTTATGATGGATGGTAAATTATCTTCAGGGATACGATTTGGTTTTGTATTGATATTAATTTCATTTTTTGTTTTTAAATTTTTGTTTTAAATAAATTTATCAAATAGTAGATTTAATCAATTTGTAAAAATTGCAGATAGAATATATATACTTAAATAAATAAAATAAATATTTGTTGATAGAAAGATGCGAAAATACTATTTAATTAATGAAAAACATGCAGTTTCAGAAGTAGTTGGTGGTATGGTATTAATATTAATTGCCATAGCTTCTTTTTCTGCAATTTATATGTTTGTATTTCCCCTACCTTTCCAATCTGATAGTATCAATGTTGAATTAGCAGGGATAGTGGATAATAATGGAAAAGCTATTATTAAACACATGGGCGGCGATTACCTTGAAAGTTACAGAGTAATTATTAGAGAATTAAATGGCGAGTTAATTCTATCTGAAGTTTATACTAATAGATGGGAGATAGGTGGAATATTTGATAATATTCCGATATTATCAAATGGATCTAATAAAGTACATGTTATGATCTTCAACATTAATGAAAATGGTGAGGAATTAGTTTTTGATGGTATACTTCAAGGAAATTATGTAATTAATAATCATAATCCTTTTCCTTATATGTTAGTTTCAAGTCTTACAACAAATTCTTCTGCTGAAGATCTAATCTGTTTTAACTATATTATTAAAGATTTATATCCAAATGCTAGTAGATTTGTATATAATTGGTTAGTAAATGGATTCCCTATAGCTGATGTTATACTTACTTTTGATGTTAATAGCTCTAATTTTACTAGGGATTATTCAGGTAATGGGAATGATGGAGAAGTAGTATCTGCTAAATGGACTAATGATGGTATTATTGGAGGTGCATATTATTTTGATGGGGCATCTGATCATATCTCATTTAATAATTTACCAAATGTTTTTAATGCAATTTATAGAAATCATTTTACAATTTCATTTTGGTTAAAAAGTGATGAAATAACTGACAATCATAGAGTTGTTTTTGAAGCTAGTCAAGATAATGAAAATTTTGTGAAGATATTTCAATATGGTTCTCAAATTCATTTTGCTGTACGTGTTAATAAAGGTAAAAAGGTTGATACGGTAGTTAGGTCTGATAATTTATCCAGTAATGTTTGGTATAATATTGTTTGTACTTGGGATGCTGGATTGGATAAAATTGGAATTTATGTTGACGGTGTTCCTGTTGATGAATCTAATGATGGATATAGACAATATTCTATTGGTACAGAGGAGGGTAGTATGGAAATGGGCCATGGAGCTGCTAGTAGTAGGTTTTGGTTAGGTTATATTGATGAATTTCAGATATTTTCTCATATTCTCTCATCTGAACAAATTTTACAGTCTTATATTTCTGTACTTATTGGGGATACTGATAAGAGTGTTTTAATATCTGATGAAACAGCTCTAGAAGATGTTTGGGAATGTATAGTAATCCCCCTAAATAGTGAACAAGATTTTGAATCAATTAACTCTAATGACCTTGAGATCATAAATTATGGAGGTGGATAATAATGAAGAATTTAAAACTTAAATTATTAACTTATTTCATAATTATCTTCATATTATCAACATCATCTCAACATTTTATTAATCAAGTAAAAGCAGATGTATATAATGGAGAAGATTTGGCTTTAGCAATATTAACAAATCCTTCATTTCTAATAGATTGCTCATATGAAAATACAGATAATCAAAATAAACAAGGAATTGTACTATCTTCCCTAGGAAGTATTCAGCCTACTCATGGTACAACATTTGCGATGCTTAGTACTGGAATTGCAGGTTGTCAAATCGCAACCACAGGTGAAGAAAACCCTGGAGATGAAAGAGGAACATGGTTTAAAAGTGAATATGGTTATCCTCGGGATGAGGTAACACTTACTATGGAATTACAAGTTCCAAATTTTTATCATTATATATTTTATGATATTCAATTTTTTAGCACTGAATATCCTGAGTATGTTGGAACAAAATTTAATGATAAATTAACAGTTTCCGTAGATTCTCCATCCCAAGGGATATCAAACTATATTTTTGATGTAAATAGTGGTTATTTTGTAATGGATGCAAATGATATTGGAGGTTCTGGTTTTGATATTTTTTCTCAGGACGGTAATCCAAGCGATGTTGATATAGTTGATAGAAATATACGAAATCCTGGAGCAGATGGAGGAGCTTCAGATTTGATTCAAATCGGTGGTTTTTATCATCCAATATCTCCAAATGAAATAATTACAGTTACATTTAATTTAATTGATTCTGGTGATAATCTTTTCGATAGCACAGTTTTCATAGATAATTTACTGTTTGCCGGATACGCAACAAATAATATTATTGCAAGAAATTCCGTTGAAGATCTAAATGGCGGTGATGTAGAAATTGGTGACATTTTAGAATATAGTATTCTATTGACAAATACAGGAATTGCCCTACAAAATGATTATAACGGAAGTGAATTTGAAAATCATATATCTATTAATACAACCTTTATTAACGGTTCAGAACGTGCTTCCAGTGGTAATATTATTTATGATCAAGTAGACAAAAATATTTCATGGAATGGAGAAATACCTGGGGAAACTACAGTTGTTTTAAAATATAATGTTAGTATAAACCAAAATGTTTCAAATGATGCTTTAATTATTAATCAAGGAATTGCTTATTGGGATAGTGATGGTTTTGTTGGAAATGATGCAAGAGAATACACGGATGATCCTAATATTGACGATGGGATAGATTTAGATGATGATGGAATGACTCTTGATGATGATCCAACAATTTTGAGAGTTATTTGTTATGAAGATCCATCATTTTTATTAGAAGATTTTTCTGATGATATTCCAGGGGTTAATGTTTCAGATATTTACTTTGGAAGAAAATGGTTTGATACCAATAATGCATTATTTGGTAATATATTTGAAGCATCTGAAAATTATAAATATTTAACTCCAAATTCTTTTAAAACTAAAATCAGGTTAAATGACAAATCTCAATACTGGAATTATTCATTATCTGAATTGAATGACTCAATAAAATCATGGGAGATATGGTTCAGATGTAGTAATACAAGTGAAGATTCAAACTTTTTTTTAACTTTTAAAAATATATACGGAGAAAAAATAATAAAATTAAAATTCGAATATATACAAACCTTTGTAGACAATCCAAATGATTGGGCATTAAAACTATCATTTCAAAGACCAAATGGTTTATGGTCAATATTATATTCGGACTATTACAATGGTTATCTGTATGATGCTTGGTATAAACTTAAAGTCCAAGATTATGGAGAAAATAGAATAATATATTCATTAAATAGAACAAGTGTAGGAGAAATATGTAATAAAATAGAAGATAATCTTGGAGAACCATTAAAAGAATTAACGAATATAGAATGGACCAGCACAAAAGATTCAGTAGTCTGCCCAATATTTTTTTGGGATGAACATAAATTAGAGTTAATAAATAATTAAATATAACTTAAAGGAGAAAATTATGTTAAGATCAGATAATAAAAACACTTATATTATTATTACTATAATTATAATTGGAACTCTATTTACAACATATTTTATTACGGATATTATTCATAAATCAGAAATAAATAATTTGAATAACATTTATTCAAATGAAATAAAAGAAATCAAAGGTAACAACATTAATTTTAGTAATATTTTTATTGAATCTTTAATATTATATGATTCTTCATCTAAAGATAGATTATTAGGAAGTTATCATTTTGATCTAGCATTCTTTTTTTATAACGAAACCCTTAAACAAAATACTAAACTAAACTTAGATAGTTATAAAAATACCTCATTAGATAATTGTGAAAAAGCTCAATCACTTTTTTATGTTTCATATTTAAATTATAAAAGTTCAAAAACATTATTTAACAATTCAAAAAAATATGCGATTAATAATAATTTTATAAAATTAATTGATTTATACATCGATTTAACTGAATCTGGTTCAAAGCTTACATTATTCCAATATAATTCTAGTAGATACCTTAAACAAATAATAGAAAATATAACTTTTATAGATGGCTTAGCGAATCAAGGAAATGTAACAATAATATTACAATTATTATATGAAAATATGACTAATTATTATAATGAATTAGAAATATATGAACAATTAGAAGATGAAATAGAGATGTTTGATATTTTTGAATTCAATCCAAAACGCGAACCATCATAATAAAAAAATAATACCCTAAAATATATATTTTTGAGGAAAAGATTAAAGAAAGGTAGCTATTTACCCTTTAAAAAAAATGCCCCGGTAGTGTAGTGGCCTATCATCCGAGCCTGTCGAGCTCGGGACTCGGGTTCAAATCCCGGCTGGGGCGTAAATAATTATTTTTATTTCACATTTTGACTTTTATACACAATAAGTATTAATAATAATAAAATTAAATAATATAAACTGATATCATACCGATATTATAAAAAATAAATGATGGTGAAGATGAAAAATTCAGTATTAATATTAATTTTGGGATTAATATTTATATTTTTTATTTCCTTATCTATTAACGTAAATACTTGTATAGCTGAAGGTAATGTGATATATGTAGATGATTCTGGTGGCTCTGATTTTATAAACATTCAAGACGCGATTAATAATGCAAATAATTCAGATACGATTTATATTTATGCGGGCAATTATAACGAGAATATTATTCTAAATAAATCTATAAAACTAAAAGGAGCGGGATATGGTTATACTTTTTTAAATGGAGATGGGAACAACCACGTAATACAAATCTTATCTGATGATACATCAATTTCAGGTTTAAATATTGAAGGAAATCGTAACAGTTATGCTTGTATATTTTCAAATTCAATATCAAATTGCATCATACAAGAAAATATTATTATCAAAGGTGGGAATGGTATATATCTAGTAAATTCCAAAGATAGTATTATCGATAATAATTTAGTTGAAAAAAATAATATTGGGATATACCTCTCAAATTCAGATAGTAATTTTATTAAAAATAATGTTATTAAAAACAATAATGCAAATGGAATTTTTATTAATTCTGAATCAAACAGTAATATAATTTACATAAATCATTTTTCAAATAATATTGTAAACAATGCAAGAGATTTAAGTTCTAATAATTGGAATCGTAATGCATTTGGAAATTTCTGGGATGACTATAATGATTATGATTCAAACAAGGATGGTATAGGTGATAATCCATATATTATTGATAGCAATAGCAAGGATTATTATCCATTAGGATATTTTTTAAGCTCAAATAATAATGAAAATGATGAAATTGATCCTCAAAACAATTATACATCAGATATACTTGATGATTTAATGAATGAAAGTAATATTATTCCAATAGCAAAAATTTTGAAGGTCCAACCAGATAATATTAATTTCGGAGAATCAGTAACTCTTGAAGGATTAGGAAAGGATGCAGACGGTTTTATTTCTGAATATTCATGGACATCAAATATTAATGGATTTTTAAGCAGTAAATCATCCTTTAAAATATCCACATTATCCGTTGGAAATCATAATATTTACTTCAAAGTTAAAGATAATTATGGCGACTGGTCAAAAGAGGTTAAATCAACAATAATTGTAAATAAAGTAGATAAACCAACAAATAATAAACCAATTGCAGTTACAGATGGACCATATTATTCTCTGGTTAATGAGTATATTCAATTAGATGGAACAAAGTCATATGATCCTGATGGTGATGAAATTATATCATATATCTGGGATTTTAATGATGGTTTAACTACAAATGGCGAAAAAGTAACACACAGTTTTAACAATTCAGGGAATTATACTATTAAACTAACAATAACTGATAGTAATGGAGCAAGTTCAGACAAGACAACATATGCTATTATTAGCGATAAAGTAAATCATAATATTTCTAATAATAAAGAAAATAATGAGCCTATACCGTATACATACATTTTTTTAGCAATAATATTTGCTTTATTTATATTTATTATTATCAAAATAAAAAGTAAAAATCAAAAATAAAAAAAATAAGTTTTCACTTTCATTTATTTTTATAGAAAATGTTATATATTAAGAATGCACAAATTATATATTATGCTTAAAATAAAAATGAGAGGACGGGGAAACACAGAAATTTTTATTGATATTATAACTCTTGAAATAATGTCAAAAGCATTATCTAATAGAATTGGAATTAATAAAGATAAATCACGCCGAATTGCTGAATTTATTTTAGATCTATTTGGATATGATAACAGAATTATAGATAATATATTACAACCAGAAGATAGACAACTTTTATATATGCTAGAAGCTGAGGGGCTTTTATCAACTGGAAGAGAAGAAGTTAAACTATATGATGGAAGAGAGTGGCTTACACATTATTGGCAACTTAAAAAAAAATATATTATAGATTATGCTGTTAATGGAAAAAGTAAAAAAAATAGTTTTTTTCAGAGTAATTCTCGAAATAAATCTATTGCGAAAAAAAACATTTATTCAACATTATCTGATGATGTATGGAATATGAGAAAGATATTAAAAAAATCCCTATAATAATATTAGATCAAATTTCTTACATATTCTAATAAAAAAGGAAATGATTCAAATAAATTTTTCAGAATATTAAATCTATTTATATCTAATGGTTTTGAACATCTTACTGAAACATATGAATTTCCATAATTACCTGCATAATCATATGCTCTAACTTCAATATCATATTGTTGCCATTTTTCTGATTCAAAACTCCATGAATATGAGTTTTGATTTTGGAATTCTACTGCTCTTCCACCATTAAACCAAATTTCCACTTTTTCAATCCCAGATCCTGATATTGATTCGTAAACAGTTGCCACAACCTCAGTAATACCGGATTGGATAATACCCCATTCTGGTTTTTCAATTGTTACAGTAGGTTTTGTTTTATCAATTTTAATATCATTAACGAAATTATGAGGTGATTCCTCATTTTCAGCATTATCAACAGACCAAAATTCAATTTTATTATCCGGTTTTTCAGTTGATATCCTAGGTTTATTATTCTGATCGTAAATTTTCATATTTCCATCATTAATTTTGTAATATGTTATTATATCTTCAGAAGGTGAAACATCATCATGTGCAGTAAAACTTAATTCAACAGAGATAGTATACCAGCCATTATTGCCATCAGGATTTGAGGGGTTAATTTCATAAACAGTCCAAGGAGGATCATAGTCCGAACCAATATAACTTACACCCCAAAGGTCAATTAATGGAGTATCTTCAGGTATTGATCTTGTAAAAGTTGCTTTAAGTCTTATTCTATCTTGAGATATACTGGATATATCTCTACCAGGATTTATATTATCTATTAAAATTTGGGTTCCTTGTTCATTTAAAATATCGAATCTAATATTACCAATTGGCATCTCATAATTTGAATGGAATTCTTCCCACTCACTAAAACCTTCAGGAGCAATTACTTTAGAAAATATAACTGCTTCAGTAATCATTAAAATTTCATCACCAAAATTGTATGAAACATCAGGCGATCCCGTATTATGATAAATATGCCACACACTACCAAAAGCATCAGCATATTCACTACTTTGATCACGTTCATCCTCCCAAACAGCCATAATTTTACCATTAGCTACTGCAAGATTATTCCAGTCAACATTTTGAGATGACCCATCTGATAACATATGTACATTTGTCTGAAATTCTCCATTGGATGATATCAATTTACCCCACAAATCACTAGCACCATCATATGAAATAAAAAACATAGTATCAAGATAAGAAACAACATCTGCTCTAATATACTGATATCCAGATTGAACTAAAAAGGTATCAAATATTGTATTTCCATATTTATCTAAAATTTTACCCCAAATATTACCTCTATACTGACCGCTAGATAAATCAGCATCATTCCATACAACACAGTATCTCTCCGTTTGTTCGCAATAATTTATTGAAGGAAAAATATGATCTTGAGAACTGCTGCTCATTGCAATATCAATAGTTGAACCAACTTTATTACCATCTGAATCAAACTTTTGCGCTTTTAAGTCAAATGGACCTAATTCAGGATTAAGACCATCTTCATATACTACCATAAAATTACCATTACCATCTGAGCATACCCACGGTTCATCCTGACAGTTTGCACCAGCTGCAACTTGAAAATCACTAGAAACAGGGTTTCCATTTGAATTATAAATTCTACCATATATATCATAATTATTAGTTGAATCGCGAGCATCCTCCCAAACTATGAAAAATCTATTACTATAACTATCATATGAGACACAAGGATCCGCCTGTAAACTTTGAGCATCACAAATAGTGAATCTATTTAATACTTCGCCATTTAATGTTACAAAAGCTGCTTTTATATCAACTTCGAATCGATCAAGAATTGTAGCAGGATTCTCCTCCCAAACAACTAAAAATGTATTTTCTATATCTCCAAAAGCTGTACTAGGGTTCTGTGCATGATAATCTACTGAACCTGATGGCGTGATTGCAATATCAGCATCACCAGATGGTTCAGGGTCTCCTCCTTCTTCATTATATGTTCTACCATGTATGCAACTAAAAATAGATCTTTCTATATTGCTTGGTAAATCTTCTGGGCCTAATCTCTCCTCCCATGAAACAAGGAATCTATTATAGCCAAATTCTACATCGGAATCCCACGCCCCTTCTAAATAATTTTTATAGGATATCATAACATCAGGATTAGTTCTATCATCCCAAATGAAAATCATATCAAAATTACTTTCATCCTCTGCAGCAGGATTACCATAAAACATATAAATACTATTATGACCTGGCGAAACCTCTGTTAATCTTACCAAAGCATTCGTCTGTTCACTTAATATTGTTTCACCAATCCAATAATATAGATTATTTCCCTCATTATCTGTAAATCGTAAATCTTCAAAATCATTTTGCATATCCGAATCATAATTTACAACCATATCAAGAACATAATCTGTAAAAGTTTGACTTCCGCTATTATAAACATCTATAATTTTCATTCTTGTAAAATCAGAGTTATACCATGCCTCATAAGTATCAATCATATAAACAATACCTTGATTTTTATCCAATTCATAATTATAGGAAATTTGATTATCTATCTTACTTTCATCAAGAAAATCATCTTCCCAAATAAAAGAAGTTCCCGATTCAAGAAAATATGATTTATTAACTGTTGCTTCATAATAAGTAGAATCATTAGCTTTTATGATAGAATCTGAAGTATATGTAAAAAGAAAAAATGTAACAATAAGTATTGATACAAATATTTGAAATTTTTTCATTTTTATTTCACCTCATACCATTCATATTTCCATAATAACCATACATCCCAATTTCCAGGTATAGGATCATCTCCAAGAATCCAAATACGTGGAATAACTCCATTTTCAGTATCCCACTGTATAGTTCTAATTACATTTATATCAGATCCTGTTAATCTGAAACCATATTCAAATTCATCAAGATCCATATCATAATTATATCCAATTTCAAAATTAATATTTTGAATTAAATCATTTGTAAAAACTGTAAAATGTCCAGTTTCATCCCAATTCCAATCAAATTTAAAAATACAATCCGGATTTAATAAAATACTACAAAAAAGAAATATTTCATTTGAATTTATATCTAAAAAATTTAATTCAATTTCGGGAGAGAATTCTACCCCCTCCGTCTGAATATTAATATAACCAATATCACCTCGCTCCCATTCAACCATAATATTTGTACCAGGATAAACGCCGATTCTTCCGCTTAATATGATGTCCCCAATATCTATTTGATTCAAATCAATTGATATCTCATTATTTATTTCAAAACTAAATATTCCCTGTTCTCCTAGTATCCATGTTGTAGTAAAATCAAATCCAATACCTTGATAATCGATAGATATTTCTAAATCTAATAATTCAGTAATGCTTCCAGATAGTTTAAGATTTTTTATTTCGGAAGAAATATAATCAAAAGATAAAAAAAGGTCATCAGTAGCTATTGCATTAACAGAAACATATAGAATTTGTTGCACCTGCTCTAAATCATTTATGGTTAAGCCAATACCAAGTAAAGGATTATTATTTGTATCAAATCCTAAGGAAACATGATCACTCTGTGAATCTGGTAAATTAAAAGATGCATAACCATAACCATTATTAATAAAAATTGTTCCAATAATTTCCCATTTATCAAAAATTAATGGTACATTTATTGTTGTTTGTTGACCTAAATATTTTGAGGCTGTAATGGATCCTTGTAAGTTTGGAACATTTATAAAACCATCAACCCGTAGTTTCTGTGGAAAATTATTAATCTCAATAAAAGGATTTTCACTATTAACTAATGATAATGAGATCTTCCCTAAATCATCACTCATATCTAGATCAATAAAACCAGAACCTTGTAAAGCTGATAAAAATAATTGTAAACCCCATTCTGCAGTAATTTTTTTTGGTAAATCTTGAAGTTCCAAACTAACAAGATTACCTTGATCGATAGAATCCATTATATATTTTACAGTATATTTGTTTTCACTTTCATATTTAAAGGATCTTTCACCTAATATTGTCAAATCAAAGGACATATATTCAGGTAATGGATCAATAATAAAACTTTGAATTATATTTGATAAATATCCGCCCATTGCATTAAATGAAATCTTTGTTGATTCTCCTCCACTATTTCCAAAATCATAACTAATTTTTCCTTTTCCAGGAATGTTCGTAACCTGAAGTTCTACAGCAGGATTAAAATCGACTGAAAAAGTTCTATTAAATTTCTCATTTCCAAATTCATCAACAGTAAGATAACTATTGAAATAGGATAAATCATATTTTCTACTTAAATCATAAGGTGTAATTTTCATTCTAAAAACTCGAGGATCTAAAATACTATTTCGTCCAAAGAAAAAACGTGATTCTACCCTATTTGGACCTTCATTATTTTCAGGAGATAAATATCCTATTTTTACATGAAAATATGAATCTGATGAGATTTGAGTTGGTTTTACAAATAATTCGAACTTATTTTTAATAAAATTTAAAAATCTATTATTAATTTTATTTGTAAATAAATTGAAATAATTATTAGATTTTGCCTTTGATTTCAATGAAGAAAATGGAAATCTTACATCTAATGAAACTTCAAAATCTTCAAATGTATTACATGATGTTTCAAAAGAAAAATGTGTTTGTATAACATCAACAAATTCATCTTCCTCTTCCAAATATATTTTTGTTCTAGCAAATTGCAACCCGGCTGTAGAGTCATTCATATCTTCTAAAGATAATTTATAATACTTCCAGCCTGCACCATCAATCATTAATTTAAATGTTATCAAATCAATATCTAGTTTTATTTCGTCAGAAAAACCATTATAATTTGTTTGAATCCATATACCAAATTCATTGTTTTTATTAATTATATTTTTAGTATTATCAATAAACATTTTTTTTTCTAAAAAATTTTCATAATAATTTTCAATATTATCTAAAATAATATTTTTTTCTTCATTTATAGGTGTGGCTAAAGTGGAATAGTTAATTAGTACAATGCTAACTATTGTCAATAATAAAAATACATTTGATAATAATTTTTTCATATTAAAATCCACCTCTATTTATATGTTATATATTTAATTCTTATTATTTATATTATTTATCATTTTATTTTTTGTTCAAAAATATACATATTTTTAAATTTAAGTAAAAAAAAATTTATTTTATTTATTATTAAATTTAAGATGGTTTGACAGAGTACCGAGAACGATTGGATTTCAAACAGAAAAGTTTACCGTAGAAAAGTTCCGAAGAACTTAACCAAGGCTCTTTTCCTAGTCCAAAGGTACAAGCCCCCTCAGGGGGGTAATCTTCCCATGGGCTCTCGCACCATAGTAACGAGAATTACGCAGGTAAGCTTAACTGCCGGGTTCGGAATGAGACCGGGTGTTTCCTTACCGCTTTGTCCGTCAAACCATCGTTAACATTATATATTTTACATATGCAACCTGTTTAACGATTGAGTCAGAAAATGAACTTTTAGTAACTACAGGCTAAACATGTCGCCGAAGCTCCATGCTTACACCTTAGCCCTATCAAACGAATGTTATATTCGAGTTCTATGATGCCTCGTCTTGAGGTAAGCTTCATGCTTAGATGCGTTCAGCATTTATCTCTTACAGCGTGGCTGCCCAGCATTGCCCTGTCGGACAACTGGTAAACTAGTGGCTGCAGACCCCTGTTCCTCTCGTACTAAAGGGTCTTTCCCCTCAGGCATCAACGCTTCTAGAAGATAGCAACAAACCTGTCTCACGACGGTCTAAACCCATCTCACGATCCGCTTTAATAGGCGAACAACCTCACCCTTGGCAGCTGCTGCACCACCAGGATGCGGAGAGACGACATCGAAGTAGCAAGCCTTCAGGTCGATATGGGCTCTTACTGAAGACAACTCAGTTATCCCCGGGGTAACTTTTCTGTTATCAACCAGCCTCACAAATAAGCTTGGTTGGTTCGCTAGGCCCTGCTTTCGCAACACGAACTGTTATTGTTCCAATACGTGTAAAGCCACCTTTTACCCTTGCATTCTACAGGAGATTTCTGACCTCCTTGAGGTGACCTTTGGGCGCGCTTGATACCTTTTCG
>JAHWGJ010000023.1 GCA_020054475.1 Thermoplasmata archaeon
TCCTGTATTTGGATTTGGTAAAATCATGATCGAGGTAGAATGTGAATATGGAGGTTATGCAAGTAAATCTGGTTTTCTAATTGGACCGTTTGTTTTTGAATAAATTTATTTATAATATTCAAGAGTTTGTCTCTCAGGAGGCTTAAAAACAAAGTTTTTTGTGTTGAATGAATCCAATTCAATAAAGTAACATATATAAAAGTAAAAAATTGGGGGAGTAAAAAAATTTATTTTCTATTGACAAAAACAACGTCGGCAATCTTGCAATAAATTTAAACTTGAAGGTGATAGTTTATATTGCATTTTATCTCCATCAGATTTTAAATATTGTCCATTCTGTGGAAATGAATTTTTCAAAGATAAATTTGATAATGAAAAGTTAAAAATTGAGGATATAAATGAAAAAGATTCTAAGATTACAACTTATATAATTGAACAAAAATTTACAATTTCACCTATTAAAATATTTAAATTATTAAAGAGTACTTATCCCAATCATATATTATTTATACAAAATGGTTTTTATTTTGAATTATATGGGGAAGATGCTAAGAAATGTTCTGACATATTTGGATGGAAAATATCATATAAAATTCATAAAGGAATTGGTTTAACTGGAACCCCAATAAATTCTATTAAATTTAAAGAAAAATTAAATCAATCAAAAAAACCATTTATCATAATAAAACAAGATGGTAAAGATATAAATGGGAAAATAGTCAGAAAAATAATTGAAATAGAATCATTTAGTAATTTATCAATATTCAATAATGGGAATAATGAAAAATTAGATAATAGAAAAGATAGAATTTTCAAAGAATGGAATGATATTGAGGATGAACAACTTAAAATGGAATTTAATAAAGGAATGAGTATCAGTGATATCGCGTTAAAACATAGTAGAACTAAATTAGCTATTCGAGCTAGATTAAATAGACTTGGATTAACAAGTTATAGAAGAGAAAAAGAAAGTAAAAATCAACTTCTGAAGAAGAAAACAGTGAAGAGGATGATGAGAATAGTGCAGTTATAAAAGATAAAGATAAATTAAGAGATTATCAAAAATATATCAAAGACAAAGATTATAAACAGAGAAAACAAAGAGGCGGAGGAACAGATGGAGGGGTGTTTTAAAACAATAATATGCTAAAGGTGAGGCAAAAAGAATATTATTTAAATGTATCAACTGCAAAAGCACTTTAAATTTTAGATTTGAAAGGTATCTTAAATCTTTTTACCCGAAAACCATTAAATTCTGGTAAAATCCTATATCACACCTATATATTTTTCAATAATGAGAATGAATAAAGAAAATTATAATAAAATAGGCAGGTTGATTTTAGATATTGCAGAATCACAAAAAGAACTAAAACGATTAGTTGATGAAGACATTAGAATAAGAAAGGATATTAAGAAGTTTAAAAAGACACTAAATAGTTATCCAAAAAAGGATATCAAAATTGTTATGGGTGATATGTTTAATTAATCCATATACAATTTCTTTTTTTTTGTATTGTTGATATATTAAGAAGTCAATCTAATAGGACAAAAATAATTGTGATTATTAGAGTAAATACTTATTTATATTATAATTATATTTCAGGCAATCCCACATTTTCTAAAAAAGGGTGATAAAAATGTTAATGATTGTAAGATTATATCCAAAAACAGATTTAAGTAGAGTATGGAATTATATAGAAAATGAAATAAAAGAAGATCCTACAAAACCTTATACCGCATTATACGCCTCTCAATCAGAAGGAATGATGAATGTAGGAATAATCCTTGATGTAAATAAACTAAATGATATAGCATCTTTTCTCACTGAGGATATTGTAAAATGTGATGAAATTCATCATACGAAAACGGTCCCACTTTTAAAACCTGTATTTTTTAGAATTCCAAAAAGAAAACCAGAAATTATTCAAAGATATCTAATAAGGATATTTGCTCATCCACTCTATTACAAAAAAGTATATAATCACCTTATAAAATATAAATATCCATTTAATCTATTTCCAATTTATGTATCGTATTCTCTTGGCGGGGAAGACATTATTATGAATCTAGCTGCTGATTCAAAGGAGACAGTAAAAAAATTTTTAAGGGAACAAATTAGAACTTTGGATGGAGTTGATCAATCTAATTATTATCAGGTCTTCAGAGCAAAGAGATTTACTCCTCTTAAAAAATTGGTCAATGAACAAGAAAAACTTTTATTAAAGGGTGATAAAAAATCAATAGAAGACGCGGATCTTGAATTTGATTGGGTTGAAGATTTTGAAAAATATGCTATGATTACTGGAGCATTTTCAAGAGATATATAAAAAAAATTTAAAGGTGTATAAATGTCTGAAGAAAATATATCAGTTTTACTTGAAGAAAAACGTGTTTTTAAACCAAAAGAAGATTTTGTAAGACAAACCAATGTTCAGAAATGGATGGATAAAAATAATATAAAAAACCTTGATGAACTTTATAAAAAAACTGAAGATTGGAAATGGTTTTGGGAAAAAATTTCAAAAGAAATGATTGAATTTTATTCACCATATAAAAAACTTATAGAATGGGATGTCCCATGGGTGAAATGGTTTGTTGGTGCAAAATATAATATTGTTCATGATGCATTGGATAAACACGTTAAAACATGGAGAAAAAATAAGGTAGCATTTATTTTTGAAGGTGAACCGGGGGATGTAAGAAAATTTACTTATAATGATGTATATATTGAGGTAAACAAACTGGCAAATTCATTAAAAAAACTTGGTGTAAAAAAAGGAGATAGAGTTGGAATATATATGCCAATGCTGCCAGAATTACCTATTGCCATGCTTGCTTGTGCAAAAATCGGCGCTATTCATTCTGTTGTATTTTCTGGTTTTAGTTCTCTTGCATTTCGTGATAGAATAAATGATTGTGAAGCAAAAGTTGTGATAACTTGTGATGGATTTTGGCGACGTGGGAAAAAAGTCTATCTAAAAGAGCAAGCAGATGTAGCTTTGGAAAAAGCACCTAGTGTAAAAAATGTAATTGTATATAAAAGAACTGGAGATGGAGTACCTTGGACAGCTGGAAGAGATGTTTGGTGGCATGATCTAATATTTGATGCACCGAAACAGTGTAAAACTGAAGAACTTGATGCAAATGATCCATTATTCTTCCTATACACTTCTGGTACTACAGGTAAACCAAAAGGAATCATTCATGCACATGCGGGTTATGCTTTAGGAACGGCATATACTTTAGACTGGACATTTGATATAAAAGATGAAGATATATGGTGGTGTGCAGCTGATATAGGATGGATAACAGGTCATTCATATATTGTATATGCTCCCCTAATTCTTGGCACTACATCAGTAATATATGAAGGTGCACCAAACTTTCCTGGACCAGATCGATGGTGGGAAATAATTGAAAAATATAATGTGACAAGTTTATACACTTCACCTACAAGTATAAGATTATTTATGAAATATGGTGAAGAATGGGTTAAAAAACATGATTTAAGTACTTTAAGAATACTAGGGTCAGTTGGAGAACCAATTAATCCTGAGGCTTGGATGTGGTACTATAAATATATTGGAAATGAAAACTGTCAAATTATGGATACTTGGTGGCAAACTGAAACAGGTCATTTTATGATTTCTCCTTTACCTATTACACCATTAAAACCAGGTTCAGCTACAAGACCTTTACCAGGCATATCTGCAGATGTATATAATGATAAAGGGGAACCCGTTATAAATGCTGGAGGTAATTTAGTTTTAACTACACCATGGCCTGGTATGTTAAGAGGAATTTACAAAAATCCAGATAGGTATGTAGAAACATATTGGAATAAATTTGAAGGTATTTATCTGGCGGGAGACGTAACAAGAAAAGATGATGATAATTACTTTTGGATTCAAGGACGAGCAGACGATGTCCTTAATGTATCAGGACATAGAATCGGAAATTCAGAAGTTGAATCAGCACTAGTAAGTCATCCAATAGTTGCTGAAGCAGCAGTTATTGGAAAACCTCACTCACTGAAAGGAGAATCAATAACATCATATGTAGTTTTAAAAGGAGGAGCAAATCCAACAGAAGAACTAAGGAAAGAATTAAGAGAACATGTCGGTAATGAAATGGGAAAAATAGCAAGACCTGATGAAATATGGTTTGTAACTGATTTACCAAAAACTCGAAGCGGAAAAATAATGAGAAGAGTTATAAGATCAAAAGCATTAGGTAAGAATGTTGGAGATATTTCGACCTTATCAAACCCTGAAGCTGTAGAAGAAATTGGAAACGCTAAATAGAATTTTTTTTCTTAATTAATTATATAATTCTTATTTTTTGAAAATTAGTTTATAGTTTTTAAGAGAATAAATTGAAAATAATTCATTTTTATCAATAATGATTAAATAAAGAATGATAGATTTCATTAAAAAAAAATTATCTTTAAATATATCTTTTTCTTAGAAAAAGGAAAGTGTTAAAATGGATTTCAATAACGTGGAACAAGGAATTATTGAGTTAATTAAGAAAGCTGAAACTGAACTCCCAGATGATGTTATTAAATCTTTAAAAAAAGCATATAATATTGAAACTGGTATTGCCAAAACACAAATTAAAGCTATATTAGATAATATTGAGCTTGCAAAAAAATCAAAACGTCCTATGTGTCAAGATACTGGAATTCAAACCTTTTTTGTTGATGTTGGAATTGATTTTCCATATATTGGAAATATTGAAACTTTAATAATTGAAGCTGTTAAAAAAGCAACAAAATCTATCCCTCTACGACCAAACACTGTAGATCCCTTTACATTAAAAAATCATAATGACAATATTGGTGATTTTATTCCATATATAACTTGGAGTTTTACAAAGGGAAATAATGTTCAGATAACTGCTCTCCCAAAAGGAGGTGGAAGTGAAAACATGAGTAAGCTTGGAATGCTAAAACCGGGTGTAGGTATTGAAGGAGTAAAAAAGTTTGTTGTTGATGAAGTAATAAACGCAGCTGGAAATCCTTGTCCACCAACTGTAATAGGGGTGGGTATAGGTGGTGGTGCAGATCTAGCATTAAAATTAGGAAAAAAATCTTTACTTAGACCAATTGGAATTCGTCATCAGGTTAAGGAAATTTCATTAATTGAAGAAGAATTAATCAATAAGATAAATGAAAGCGGTATTGGACCAATGGGTCTTGGAGGTAAAACAACAGTTTTAGATGTTCATATCGAAATAGCTCATAGACATCCCGCTAGTTTACCAGTTGGACTTATAATACAATGTTGGGCTAATAGGAGAGCTAAAATTGTAATTAGTTCCGAAGGTGAATGGAGGTTAAAATAAAATGGAATATAAAATTCATTTACCAATAACTGAAGAAAAAATTAAAAAGTTAAATGTTGGAGATATTATCTATTTATCCGGAGATATTTTTACAGCAAGAGATGAAGCACATCATTTAATGCTAATAAAAGATAAAAATTCTATACCATTTGACCCTTCTAAAATGGCACTTTTTCACTGTGGACCACTAATGAAAAAAGTAAAAGATAAATGGCAGGTAATTTCTGCAGGACCTACAACAAGTAGTAGAATGGAGATTTTTGAAGATAAATTTATTGAAAAATTTGGAATAAAAATAATTATTGGTAAAGGTGGAATGGGTAATAAAACCAAAAATGCATTAAAAAATAATAAAGCAATATATACTGCATATACTGGTGGGGCAGGTGCATTAGCTGCTGAAAAAATTATGAACGTGATATCCGTACTTTGGCTTGAAAAATTAGGTATGCCTGAAGCTGTTTGGATTTTTAAGATAAAAGATTTTGGCCCCCTTGTCGTTGCAATGGATTCAAAAGGAAATTCTATATATAAATAATATTTACCCAATTACCCAATAATTAAGAGAATATGGTGATATATTTGGAAATTGATTTGTCAATAAATCCAAAAGAAACATCAATTATATTAAAAGATTTTATTAAGACATATGTAAGAAATTCAGGATGTAAAGGTGTTATTGTTGGACTATCTGGAGGTATTGACTCTGTAGTCACTGCTGTTTTATGTAAAAAAATTTTAGGTAAGAAGAATACTCATTGTATTTTTTTACCAGATGGAGCAACTCCAAAAACAGATATTAAAGATGTTGATATTATTCTGGATAAATTTGATTTAAATTGTGAAAAAATAAATATTGATGATTATCTAAAAAAAATTAATACTATGTTTATAGAAAAATCAAATAATTTAGCTTTTGCAAATGTTAAAGCGAGATTACGTATGATTATAATTTATCAATATGCAAATATGACAAATAATATTGTTTGTGGGACATCAAATAAATCTGAAATATTAATTGGTTATTTTACTAAATATGGGGATGGAGGTGTAGATATCATGCCAATTGGGGATTTATATAAAACTCAAAATTTGGAATTAGCAAAATATTTAGAAATTCCAAAAGAAATAATTAATAAACCTCCCACTGCTGGATTATTAAAAGGTCAAACTGATGAAGAGGAATTAAAAATCAGTTATAAAAAATTGGATATAATATTATTTGGTCTTGAAAAAAAAATTGATATTTTAACAATTTCAAAAATTGCTAAAGTAACAGTTTCAGAGGTTAAACGAATAAAAAATATGAGAGTGAAAAGTCAACATAAACGAAGAAATCCTTTAATACCAAAATTAGGAATAAGAACTTCAGGACTTGATTGGAGATCACCAATACAAATAGGATAAATTAAAATAAATTAATATTCTTTTGTTATAGCTTCGTTAAAAGGAAAAGATTTACCAGTTAAGGATTCATATGCTTCAATATATTTATTTTTTGTTTCATTAATTACATATGCAGGTAGGTCTGGAGGATTTGAATTTTTATCCCAACCTGTTGTTGATAGGTAATCTCTTACATATTGTTTATCAAAACTGGGCTGACTTTTACCTGGATCATATTTATCTAAAGGCCAAAAACGAGATGAATCTGGAGTAAGAACTTCATCTAGGATAATTATATCATCATTAATTTTACCAAATTCAAATTTTGTATCAGCAATTATTATACCTTTTTTTCTAGCATATTCTGAGCCTTTATTATACATTAATAGAGATAATTCCTTAATCTTTTCTGCATCTTTTTTCCCAATAATTTTTTCCATTTTTTCATATGAAATATTAATATCATGACCAGAATCTTCTTTAGTTGATGGTGTGAATAAAGGGCTATCAAATTTTTCAGATTCTTGCATCCCATTTTGAAGTTTAATTCCACAAACAGTCTTATCTTTTTGATAAGATTTCCATGCTGAACCCGAAATATAGCCTCTCACAATACATTCAATTGGAAAAACCTCGGCTTTTTTTACTATCATACTTCTTCCAAATAATATATTATCAAATTCTCTAATTTTATCTGGAAATTCATTAACATCCGTTGATATCATATGATTTCCAACATCATTTTTAAAAAAATCAAACCAAAATTTAGATATCTGATTTAAACAAATACCTTTTTGAGGAATAACTTGTCTTAATATAAAGTCAAAAGCAGATATTCTATCAGTTACAATCAATAAAAGATTATCTTCTATCTCGTATACATCTCTTACTTTTCCCTTTTTGAAGATTTTTAATGGTAGATTTGTTTCAGATATAATACTCATAATAATCCCGCCTATGATACAATAGCACCTTTTTTAACATTTTTATCACAAAAAACTGGTCCTTTTTCACTTTTTAAGATTTTATTTTTATATACAATTTGTTGCTTTTCGTTAACTTTCATTTTTATCTCCTTGAATTTTTCAAATTCGAGAATATAATCAGGGTTATGCTTAATTCCATCTATAAATATTCTTGAACCTGGATTTGAATTATCAGGATTCAACAATGATACAAGTCCTGTTGAATCACTTGCAGCAAGAAGCATTCCGTTAGACTGTACACCTCTTATTTTTGCAGGTTTAAGATTTGTTACTATAATAATATTTTTCCCCAAAATTTCTTCCTTTGTGTAAAATTTTTTTATGCCAGCAACAATAACTCTTTTTCCTAGTTCACCTAAATCAATTTGCAAAATTAATAACTTATCAGCATCTGGATGATCTTTTACATCAATCACTTTAGCTACACGTAAATCAACATTTGAAAATAAATCTTCTTCAATCATCCCTTCCTCAATTGACAATTTATCAAATAATGTTTTCGGTTTTTCCAAAGTATAATTTACATTTAAAGTTGATATAGATTCATCCCAATTTAAATCTGATATATTTGTAGTGTTTCCTAACATTTCCCATATTTTCTGTGATGAAAATGGTAAATAAGGTGACATAAAAACAGCTAAGGCATTAACTATGCTTAAACAAATGTTAAGAGAGGTACTGCATCTTTCTTCATCTGATTTTATTAAATTCCAAGGTTGTTTTTGATCAAAATAATAGTTACCATGTTGAGCTAAATTCATTGCAATCCTTAGTCCTTTTTTAAAATTACATTTATTTAATGATTTTTTCAATTCAATAGATGTTTTATTTATTTTATCTAATGTAATTTTATCAAGATCATCAAGATTATATCTTTTTGGAATTTTTCCAAAATTTTTATACGAAAAAGTAAATACTCTATGTATGAAATTCCCATAAGTTCCAACTAATTCGTCATTATTTTTTATGATAAAATCGTTCCAAGACCAGTTACTATCTTTATTTTCTGGCATGTTTATAGATAAATAATATCTAATGGAATCAGCGTCGAATTTTTTTAGAACTTCTGGAACCCAAACTCCAAAACCCTTACTTTTTGAAAACTGCTCGCCTTTTATCTTTAAATATTCATTAGCAGGAACATCATATGGTAGATTTAAAGAATCATCATAACCCATAAGAATTGAAGGCCAAATTAATGTATGAAATGGTATATTGTCTTTTGCTAGGAAGTAATAATGTTTAGATTTATTATTTTTCCACCATTTTATCCATTTATCAGAATCATCAGAATTATTAGACCATTCTTTACTTGCAGCAAGATAACCTATTACAGCATCAAACCAAACATAAATTCTTTTATCTTCAAAACCTTTTATAGGGACATCTATACCCCAAGTCATATCTCTTGTTATTGCTCTATCATGTAAACCTTGATTTAACCAATTTTTGGTAAATTTAAATACACTAGATTTCCAATATTTTTTATCTTCAATCCATTTTTTTAATTTTTTTTCAAATTTACTTAAAGCAAGAAATAGATGATCACTCGTACGAATTTCAGGAGAATTGCCACATATCTTACATTTAACTTCAACTAAATCCTGTGGATCATGTATATTTCCACATTCATCACATTGATCGCCTCTTGCATTTTCATGATAACAATTTTGGCAGGTACCTTCTATATATCTATCAGGTAAGAATCTATTACAATTTTTACAAAAATAAGCCTCAACACTTTTTCTATAAATATAATTTTTCTTATGTAAAGTCTTAAATATTTCTTGAACTACTTCTTTATGATTCTCTGTTGTTGTTCTTGTAAAAAGATCAAAAGAAATTCCAAATTGCTCCATATTTTCAATATGTTCTTGGTGATATCTATCAACAATATTTTTTGGAGTAGTTTTTTCTTTTTCAGCTGTAATAGTAATAGGAGTTCCATGTTCATCGCTTCCAGACACCATCAATACATTTTTATTGTTCATTCTACAAAATCTAGCAAAAATATCTGCTGGTAGATAACATCCTGCAATATGTCCAAGATGTAATGAGCCATTTGCATATGGCCAGGCGACTCCTATGAATATTTCTTCTTTCATCCTAAATCACAACATCGTATATAAGCACAACATTTAAATATGGCGCAAGTTTAATATAACTTCATAAAATCTTAAAATAAATAACGAAAAGTAGCACTTATTAAATGTAACATAATTGGTAATTAATTTAATTTAACCGCTTCAAAATATTAATTTAAAAAATCATAAGTATGTTTGACTTTCCACCTATTATTTGCTAAAGGCGGATAAAGGTGCTATTTTTCTATAAAAATAAAATGAGGTGATAAATAAATGGTGATTGATCCAGCAACAACAAAATATTTAATAAAAGCTACAATTAAAGCAGATGGTGTAATTGAAAAATCTGATGTAGTCGGTGCAATATTTGGTCAAACAGAAGGTCTATTAGGTACTGAATTAGATTTAAGGGAATTACAACGTTCTGCAAGGGTTGGTAGAATAGAAGTTGAATTGGAATCTAAAAATGGAAAAAGTTCAGGAACAATAACCTTACCTACGTCTTTGGATAAAGTTGAAACGGTAATTCTTGCAGCAGCATTTGAAAGTATTGATAGAGTTGGGCCATGTAAGGCAACAATTACTTCAGATGAAGTTGAAGATGTACGAGTTGTCAGAAGAAAACAGGTTATTGAAAGAGCTAAGCAATTATTAAATAAGGTTATTGAAGATGGAAAAATAGAAGGGGAAAGCATAGCAGATAATGTTCGGCAATCCGTTCAAGTTGAAGAGATAACTAATTTTGGCCCAGATCATTGTCCATCAGGTCCAAATATTGATAAAAGCGATGCAATTATTATAGTTGAAGGACGTAGAGATGTTCTTAATCTTTTAAAGTATGGTATTAAAAATGTAATTGCTGTAGGTGGTACTAATATACCTAAAACTGTTATAGAATTGACAAAGGAGCGAATATCAACAGCTTTTGTTGATGGAGATAGAGGCGGAGAATTAATTTTAAGAGAATTATTACAAACAGCGGATATTGATTTTGTTTCTCGTGCACCACAAACAAGAGAGGTTGAAGAAATACCTCAAAAATTAGTGATGAAATCATTGAAAAATAAAATACCTGCAGAACAATATGCTGAAATGTATGATATAAAATTTGGAAAAGATGAACAAAAAGAAAATTTCAAATCTATTCAAAAAAATGAACAAAAATCTAAAGAAAATATAAAGACATCAAAACAAGAAAAAGAACCAACAAAAATTGATAAAACAAAACATTATTTCTCACTATTAGATGACGTATCAGGATCTCTCAAGGCAGTTTTACTTGATAAAGATGATAATGAGATGAAAAAAATTCCAGTTAGAGAACTAACAGATGAATTAAAGAAAAGCAAAAACATTACTACAGTTGTTTTTGATGGAATTATTACCCAAAGATTACTTGATATTGCAAATATAAAAAATATTAAGAAAATTGTTGGAATGAAGTTAGGAAATGTTGGAAAAAAACCAAAATCTGTTATAGTTCTAACACGAAAAGATATGCCATAATTCAGAATTCCATTAAATTTACATGTTTATTATTAGAGTAGATTTAATACTATTTAACTATAAGTAAGGTTACATTAAAATAATTTAAAAATTAGTTTTTGGTTTAACTTGCTAATATATCAATAACCAAAAAAAGGAAATTGTATATGAATTTTTATCTTTAGATAATAATTTGGGATTATTCTTTTTTCTCATTATCTTTTACAAATTCTTTTATTGCTTCTATTTCCTGTAAAATCAATTGTGCCTTCCTAATGCCAAAACGGAATGGATAAGAATCATCTTCACTCCATTTTAATTCAATCATAGGATTACCTTTGTATTCACTTCTTTCATTCATTTTGTTTTCACCTCATATAATTTTTCTATTTTAATATGTAATTTTCTAATTCTTGCATCAAACTTAATTTACTTTTTTAATGTTTCTCTTCTTTCAATGATTATTAAAGCCGATTCATCTGCAATATTTTCTTTATTCGTTCTCAATATTGAAAAATAAATTGATATGATATAGGATTTTATCAGAATTTAATGGTTTTTGGGTGAAATGAAAAAATAAGTTGTGATAATACTATTTATCAACATTTTTCTTAAACATAATCTACTGGTTTTTTTTATTGAAGATAATAATATAAATTAACATTGAAAATTAAGCATAATTTGAAACATGACTTACCTATTCAATATTTTTTTTATAGTTTTTTTATCATGAATAATTTTATTGTTAATATTAAAATTAGAAGATAGGTTAATAGTATCAAAATAGCAACCATCAAAAAATTAACAAAAACTAAAATTATGGATAATGTACTAAAAGTAAATATTAATCCAACAATTAATCGAAGTTTCTTTAAGGTATCTAAATTATCAATTGGTAAATAATCAAGTATTTTTTTCATTCTAATCCTAATATAAAAGTTAAGTTAATGTTATAAAAACTTTTAGAATGATTATTTGATTTTCTTTTTTTGAGTTTGTCTATTTCTTTTCTCAATAATATATTTCAAATCTTTAGTTTTTTCCTTTAATTTGGATGGTTTATTTTTTTTTATTGGTTTACTTTCATTTTCATTTAAAAGATATACATATCTTTTTCCAGATTTATTTTCAATTGTAAAGTAATTCCCACAAGATTCACACCAATGTATATGATAAAACATTTGTGTGTATCTATGAAATTTATCTTTATTACAAACAGGACAATCAAAAGTATCTTGTTTATCATCTAATAAAATCATTCGCTTCATTTTATTTTATAATCTTTATCTCATCTAACAATTCCAGATATAATTACAATTATTTACCCCTATAAATCCTTATATATATCCTAAAAATTCTTTATTTCTCCTTAATTTTTGTTCCACATTCTTTACAAAATTTTGGATTTCCAATAATTGCGTATCCACATTCACAACAATTTTGGGATTTTTTATTATTAAATTTATTTGTTTTTAAATTTATACCACAATTATTGCAGAATTTTGCTTCTTTATCATTTTCCTTTCCACAATTTTCACATTTAGTCATATTCTAATCCTCTAAATCTTTCTCTTTATTTTCAGATTCCTTTCTTTGAATATTACTACAATATTGGCAGGTATCTTTTTCAAAGGAAATTACTCTTCCACAATTACTACATAAGTTATAATATCCATCTAATAATGAATCTAGAAAAAAAAGTGTTATTCCAATATAACATTTAAAATGATGTTCCATTTTACACATACTCCCAGATTTTGTAACAAAAACATATCTAATAAATCTTATTATTATTGTAATTTGTTTCTTTTAACTAGATAACAATTTGTACACAATCCTTTTACTTTTGCTTTATTGTTGCATCCATCTTTTAGACAAGTTTTCCCTTTATTAGATTGGTATCTCATTTGTTCTAGCCTTTCAAATCTACAAATTAAGTTCTATATTTTCTCTTATAACTAGATTTAGATTCTCTCCATCTTTGACGCATTTCACTTATTCTTTTATCTTTGTGCCTACTAAATATTTCTGCAAAGCTATTCTCCAAGTTTAACCTCTCCCAAATATAATAAAGGCATCTTAACTAATAAACTTATGCTTAATGGATGTTAACTTTTTTTATTTAATCAATCTTTAACAATTGGTAATGACTTTTTAGTCCTAATAAAATTTATGTTATGAGTTGGTATAAAACAATTTTTCTGTAAATCCTTTTTAATTAATTCCACAATCAATATTGCATTTATACAAATACTTATATCAAGATTATCAATATTACTTTATTATCTATTTTGTTAATTAATTTTTTAGTATTTTTCAATTTATTTTCTGATAAAATTTTAATAAAATTGGAGTTTTTTTAAATAATTTATTACCACAATAATATATAAAAAAGTGTGATAAAAATCTTTACTAAAAGTGGTTAACATTAATAGTTTAAATACTAATACTAATACTATTTAAATACTACATAGAAAATCATAAAAACCCTCTTTATTATTTCATCTTGTTATTTTGATGGTGGAATATTATAATGCAGAAAGATGAACTTATTCAATTACATACATTTTTACTTCAACTAAGAACACATTTAGAAGATATGGTGGAAAATGACGGTTCAGACGATTTTATATCATATGAGAAATTAGATATAACGCCCTATCAAGTTTATAAATCAAAAAGGGAGCACAAGTTAGCAGTATTCACATTAAGTAAAGGCATTGCAGATCTTCTTTCAAATAATGATTGTCCTGGTTTAAAAAAAATATCTAATAGATTAGATCAAATGTCTGAAAGATTTAAAACAAATAGAGAAAAAAAATTATATCAATTAGAGTACTAATCTCATAATATATGCATCATCTTCATTTTCATAAAATTTTTCAATACTATCTACGATTTCAAAACCAAATTTCTCATAAAATTTAATTCCATTATAATTTTTTTTTCTTACCTCTAGTTCAATTTTTTTAATGTTTTCTAAAATTATTTCCCTTAAAAAACTTGATAATAAATGACCACCAATGCCTCGTTTTTGATATAATTTTGATACAGATAACATTAATATTTTTGCAATATCATTATTTAATTTCACTCCTACTAAAAAACCAACTATTTTATGATTAATCTCACAAACCCAAAATCCTTTTGGGAAAGTTTCATAAAAGTAAATAAATAAGTTTGGATTATATCTCTCTGATAAATTCTCTGATGATAATTTAATTACTGAAAACATATCTTTTGGATTAAATTTCCTAAACGTAAACACAAAATGTAATCTAAAGACATAATTTAAAGTATTAACCTATTATTTATACGGCAAAAAATCTTTGCCAATTAACTCTCTGGCAATAATGATTTTCATAATGTTCATAGTACCTTCAGCTCCAATTGAATAAGATCTAACTCCTCTAATACCCATCTCAATAGGATATTCTTTTGTATAACCAATGGCACCAAACCAATCAGCAACTTCATTCATTATTTCAAAAGAATGTTTTGGAGCTTTTAATTTTGTTATTGCAGCAGCTAAAGCAACATCATTGTTTGAAAAAATTCCTTCATTATACATTTTATCCATAATCCAAGCTGCATTATATGTCAATAATTTCGTTCCCTTAAGATTTGCATAATGTTCAGCCAAGGGAAATTGAATTCCTTCATAAGAGCCAAGATATCTTCCAAATGACTTTCGATTTTTTATATGATTAATCCCCATTTCTAAAGCTGCCTCAGCAGATCCTACACAAGTGGCTCCAATTAACACTCGTGCTGCTGAAAAGCCTTCCATTGCATAATAAAAACCTTTATTTTCAATACCGATAAGATTATTATTAGTTAAATTGACATTTTTCATTAAAAAACCTCCAGTGGAAATCCCCATTCTTCCCATATCCTCAAATAAGGAGGTATTAATATTTGGATTATTTTTCAGAGGTACTGCAAAAAAAGTAAAACCTTTATGTCCTAAAGATTCGTCAGTTCTTGTTAATGTTAAATGTATGCCTCCCATTTTTTTAGATTCAGTTATACCACTAATAAAAATCTTTTCGCCATTCAATATCCATCTTTCCTCTTTTTTTATAGCATTTGATTTAAGAGATCCAATAATATCTGATCCACCTTCTGGTTCAGTGACCGCTATTCCAACAAAGGCATCACCTGAGGTAATTTTTGGTAAATATTTTTCTTTTAATATTGCAGTTCCATATTTATCTAGGATAAACCCCCATGCAGCTTCAACAAGGTATAAAACTGGAATGGCAAGACTAATATCAGCTCTGCCTAATTCCTCAGCGGCTATACAAGCCATAGTCCAATTTAGACTTGAACCACCATATTTTTTTGAAACAGTTGGGGCGAGTAAACCAATTTTCCCCATTTTATTAATTAAATCTATTGGAATTTTCTTATTTGAATCAATATCTCTTACTATAGGTTTAATATTTTTATTAGCAAATTCTCGAACAGTTTTTCTCCATAAATTTTGTTCTTCAGTCCAACTAAAATCCATAATGATTCCCTAATTAAAGTAATATTTATTTATCTTAATGAACGTTTGTGTTTTATTTTAACTTATTCATAAATAAGAATTAAAATTAGTAATTAATAGAACAACAATAGGAACGCAAATAATCGTTGACCATGATATTGATAGAGCAGTTACTCGTTTATCTATTCCATAAGGTATAAGAAACATATTTGTGCTAGTAATTGGTAGAAATGAATTTATTATTATTACAGCAAACCAATCATTTGATATAATATTTAAATTAAGTAATAAATAAAATATAATTAATGTAATTAATGGTATTATTAATATATTTACAAAAAATATATGTCTAACCCATAATAAATGATTTAGATTTTTTTTAAATTTAATATTAAATAATTTTTTAATTTCATTTTTTTTTAAATCATTTGGATGTATGCTTGAACCAACATAATATAATGCAGCAGGTATAGTAATGGCAGTAATAAATTTGAATAATATGCCAGTGTCTCCTAAATCAGATAGATAAATACCAGTTGAACTATGTAAAATAATTGATGTAATTGCAAAGAATAATAAATACCATGGAAATAATTTAAGGTATACCGGTAAACCTTGAATTTTTTTAGTTTGATCTTTGCTATGGAGATATGATAATAAATAAGGTATTATTGCAAATAAGAAAATCGCTCCAATGCTCATATAAATTGCAGCAGGAATCTGCCATTCAGAAATTGCTAACATTGCACCTCCGACAAATGCCGAACTTCTACCTTGATTCGTTAATAATGTTTTAATGTATATTTTTCTATTTTCTTCTTTTATGTTCATTTTTTTTAACTTAATTTCTCCATAAATATATGAAATAAAATACATTAACCCAATAATTAAAAAACAAAATAGAGAGAATTTAATTTCATTATCGCCAAAATCAACATCCAAAAAAATTCTAAATAATAATAAAGGAATAAAGAAAAACAATAAAATAATACCAATTTTTTTCATATAATGATCAACTTTATTGTAGCCAAATATCTTAGATAGGATGAATGTTGAAAAATAACCTACTAAAATCCATGGGAGAGTCCATAAACCTGTTATATAAGGTGTAATCGAGTTAATTGTATCTATCATAATATTTTTTCCTTAATTGATTTATCTTTGTATTATTCTCTTTGCTTTTCCAGTACTACGAGGAATACTTTTTGGTTGAATTGCCTTTACGGGTATATTTAAATTTAATATTGCAAATATCTCTTTTTCAGCTAGTTTTTCTAAATCTTCAAGATGGCCATCTCTATATCTTATTTCAGTTGGTTCAACTTCAATTGATAAAGATGTTATATTACTCTTTGTAGTTTTAATGATCTGGTAATTATCACTCATACCATTAACTTTCATTAAAGCATCTTCTATTTGGGATGGAAAAACAATAACTCCCTTTACTTTCATCATATCATCGCTTCTTCCAATAATTCTTGATTGAATTGGAAGCGTTCTACCACAATTACATTTATTTTCTATATAAATCGCAAGATCCCTGGTGCGAAATCTTAACATAGGAAAAGCTTCTTTTGTTAATGTAGTGAATACTAATTCACCTTCTTCACCAGGATTTAAAGTCTCATTTGTATCTGGATCGATAATCTCACACAAAAAATGATCTGCATTTATATGCAATTTTTTTTCTTCACATTCAGAAATAATGCCTGGTCCAATAATTTCTGTTAATCCATAATGTTCATGTGCAGTTATATCCCATCGATTTTCAATATTTTTTCTCATCTCATCACTCCAGGACTCAGCACCAAAACATCCAATTTTTAAATTAAAATCATTTATTGGATCATAACCCATCTCCTCAGCAACTTCAGCAATATACATTGAATATGAAGGAGTACAAGCCAAAGCTGTTGAAGAAAAATCTTTCATTAGATTAACTTGTCTTCTTGTATTTCCGGAACTAATAGTTATAACCATTGATCCAATTTTTTCAGCTCCTTTTTCAAAACCATGAGCTCCAGTAAAAAGACCATAACCGTAAGAATTTTGAAGACGATCATTTTTTCTAATGCCATTTGCCCATAAAGATCTAGCCATAACTTCACCCCATAAATCAATATCATTATTTGTGTATGGCCCAACAACAGGTTTTCCTGTAGTTCCTGAAGAAGCGTGAACTTCAACTATTTCATCAATTTCAGTACAAACAAGACCAAAAGGATAAAATTTTCTTAAATCCTGCTTCGTTAAAAAAGGAAGTTTTTCAATATCTCTTAATTTTTTCAAATCATATGGTTTAAATTCCAATTCTTTAAATTCATCATGATAATATTTGTTATTTTGATATATGTATTTAACCATATTTTTTAATCTTTTTAATTGTAAATCTTTTAATTCATTCAAAGGTATAGTTTCAATTTCTTTATCCCAGTATTTTTTTATCATAATATTTTTTCCTGAACCATCCAAATAAAATATTTAATTATTAAAATTTTGGGTTTTTTTTTTATTGAATTTTTAAGAAAGATTAATTGGTAAAAAAAAAATTGAAAACGATTATAATTCAATTTTGAATTTTCGTCAGAGTATTTTTAATCAACTAGATTGTCAGTCAGAAGGTTGAAAAACAGTCATAAATACATCATATTCAGCAAGTAATATTGCTACAAACAGTTTTATATCTGATAAAGTAATTTATTACTAGGGAGTAATAAGTTTTGAAGAGAAAAATAATACCATTGGTTTTGTGTTTGTTCATATTTTTCTTTAATAGTGTAAATTCTATCCAAGAGGAAGAGGAATTTCAAATTAATCTTTTGAATGAATCAATTTTGATTGATTCAAATAGTAATCTAGGAATATTAAAGTTAAACAATGGATTTTTACATGGAAGAGATGAAAACTCACCTGATATAAATGAAACATTATTGGAAAAACTTAAACCAGAAGAATGGAAATTATACAAAACCAATTCATATATACTAGCTGCGAGACATAAAGCAAATATAACATATGGGTTATCTGATCATTATGCTTGGTCGCAGGGAGGTTTCCCTGAAGCAAATCCATGGGAAAACTGGAGTTATTTCGAAGAATATATTCTTTATAATATGCAAGTATATGATGATTATTTCTATGATTATCCAGTAGATTTTTATAATATTTGGAATGAACCGGATCATCCATATTATTGGCATGGAACTTATGAACAATTATTAGAATTATTTTACAGAGCATATACTGTTATAAAATCATATAACCCTAATGCGAAAGTAGTTGGACCAAGTATATCGTGGTTTAGACCAGGTTTCCCTGAGGTAAAAGGTATAATTGATTTTTTAGTTGATCTTGATACAATTTATGGAGTTAGACTCGATGCAATATCTTGGCATGAAAATGGAGGAATATGGACTGATACAAAACCAGAGGATATTCCATATAGGGCTCAATATTTGAGGGATCAAATACAAGAAAATTTTCCTCCGGAGTATCAACCAGAATTACATGTTAATGAATATCTTGGTGGAATAGTACATTTATCACCTGGTTGGAATGTCGGTTTTTTAAAATACTTGGAGGAGGCAAATATTGATAAAGCTATGAGGGCTTGTTGGTATACTTATTCTCTTGATCCTTATGATTATTGCTCTGATTGTTGGTATGGATTGAATGGGATGTTCATGAGTGATGGTCAAACTCCACAACGAGTATATTGGATTAATTTAAAACATACTCAAATGGAAGGTGAAACAAAACTTGACGTTTATGAATCAAATGAAAATACGAATATTATTGCTACAAAAAACGATTCCTCAAATCAAATACATCTATTAGTTGGAAGATATTTTAAAAACTCTCCAAATGATATTTCTATTCATATATTGAATTATTCATATTTTCAGGAAAATGTATTTGTTAAAATTGAATTAGTACCAAATGATCCTACATTCTATGATAGCCCTCCTCAGATGATCCCAATGCCTGATGGACCAATTCTTTTATCAAATGAATCAATTCCAGTATTAAATAATGAGATAATTTTGGAATTAGATACTTTTGAAGATGGTGATGCATATATCATAACTATTATACCAAGCAATTATCCACCAAATATGCCAACTATTGATGGTATAACCTCAGGTAAAACTGGGGTGTTGTATAATTATACTTGTACATCTGTTGATCAAGAAAATGATAAATTACAGTTCTATATTGATTGGGGTGATGATAACGAGTGGACAGATTTCATTGATTCAGGTGAATCTATTGAGATAAGTCATTCATGGAATGTAAAAGATGATTATATTATACGAGTTAAAGCTAGAGATATTAATGGTGCTGAAAGCGACTGGACTACTCTTGAAGTAAGTATGCCAAAAACAAAATTAATCAATGATTTCAATCCCTGGATATTAAGATTAAACCAACGATTCCCAATATTTGGATTTCTTATTTAATCATGATAACCATTAACATTATATTCACCTAACCCGTTACTAGTTTATGCCTAAGCAAAAACTAACTCTAAGCATAGACAAAGAAATAATAACTCAAGCTAAAAGTTAAAACATCAACCTCAGCAGCTTTCTTGAAATCCGTCTTATAGATCACTTGTTAGATAAGAATAAGTGCTCCCGTCGGGAATATACGTTAATAGTATAATGCCCCCACAAATTTGGAATAAATAATTAATTTAATAATTTTTCCAATTATGACTTGAGTTCATTTCGGGAAGGGAACTGCAATTTACCAGTAAAAAATAAGGCGTTTCTCATGTTGAAGCCTTAAGTATGCAGGGGAAGGGATTTAGTCCCCTTTTTACCGGTAAATACCTGAGTTAGTTAGGTTTTAATCTTTTTTCAGATAATTTCATAGATATCGACTTTATTGTTTTTCAGCACCACTGGGATGAATAATAGTTGATTAATTGCATCATTTGATATCATATTATGCCCGCATCGGGATTTAAATGCATAAATGACGACATATTTATAGTGTTTATATCTGTTGGTTGTCTGATTATTTTTTCATTTTCAAATCGTTTTATTTTTCTATTTTTATTGGTAATTTTTGTCATGGAAAAATGAATTTCTTCAGGGTATTTTTAATCAACGAGACTGTCAGTCAGCAGGTTGAAAAACAAATAGTAATATAAATGATTAATATATAACTATAAATCATTAATATGTCTGAGGAAACAGTTATTATTAGGGGAGAAAATACCATTTTACTGAAAAAATCTTTAGCTCAAAATCTATATAAAAATAAATTTGAACAATTAACAATCTCAAAAATTCTAGGTATTACTCAACCCATGGTAAGCAACTACTGCAGTTCAACTGAAAAAATACCAAAAAATATCCAGATACTAGCAGAAAATATCACAAAAAAAATTATAGTTGATAACTCAATAAAATTTCAAACCTGTATAACATTCTCAAATAATGAATACGAGGGAACATATTATATCGCTGACAAAAATGAAATAATAAATAAAGAAAACAGTAAAATTGTCGATAATTTAACACGTGCATTCTACATTCTTAAAAATAAAAATATATCTGGATTAATACCAGAAATTAAAATTAACATTGCAATGTCAAAAGAAAAACCTACTTGTAATGAAGATATTGCTTCATTTTCAAACGGTTTGATAATAGCTGATAACAGTATTGTTGGATATAACGGTATAAGATTTGGGAGTAGTAAACATCTATCAAAATTATTATTAAAATTAAGAGAGAATCTTAAAGTTTATGCTATAATGAATATTGCTTACGTTAATAATCCTTCTTTAACAGATTTATCAATTGGATATTTGACAAAAGAATACGAATTGGAAAAAAAGTACACATCATCTGATATTCTATTACATGATGGTGATTTTGGTATTGAACCATGCTCATATGTAATAGGTGAAGATGCTGCTGATGTGGCAAAAAAGGTTTTAAAGATAGGGGAGAAAATAAAATGAGATTAAAAGATGAAATAATTACTAAAGCAATAGTAGAAAGATTTACTGAAAAGTTTATTAAAAATCTTAATCAGGATGTAATCATTGCTGGAGCAGGGCCCGCTGGTTTAACAACAGCTTACTATCTAGCAAAACAAGGTTATAACGTATCAATTTATGAACGTAAACTTTCCATTGGGGGAGGTATGTGGGGTGGCGGTATGATGTTTAATGAAATCGTTGTTGGAGATGATGGTAAAGAAATCCTTGATGAATTTGATGTATCATACAGGAAATATTTGAATGGTTATTATACCGCTGATTCCGTGGAGGCTATTTCAACGATTTGCTCAAAGGCAATGAAGATGGGGGCTCATATTTTTAATTGTATGTCTGTAGAGGATGTAATGATTGACGAACAGGGTGTCTGTGGTGTTGTTATTAACTGGAGTAGTGTTGAAAAATCTGGTCTTCATGTTGATCCATTGTCTATTCGTTCAAAAATTATTGTTGAGGCAACAGGTCATCCTTTAGAAGTTTTAAAAATTCTTGAGAAGAAGGTTGATGGTAAATTATTTACTGAAACTGGGAAAATTATTGGTGAAAAATCAATGAATGCAGATTTAGGTGAAAAAACAGTTTTGGAAAACACTAGGGAGATTTATCCGAATGTTTTTGTCTGTGGTATGGCTGCAAATGCTGCTTTCGGCTCGAATCGTATGGGGCCTATATTTGGTGGAATGCTTCTGTCAGGTAGAAAACTTGCAGATATACTAGTAAAACGTTTGAGTAAATCAAATGTTGAAGAGATGATACAAGTTGAATAAACTAAATAATTTAGATTATTATTTTATTACCTATGATAATATTAGTAGAAATGGTAATTATTCTGCTGTTAAACAAGCATTGAAAGCAGGTTGTCATATTGTTCAGTATCGTGAAAAAAATAAAACTCTTAAAGAAATGATTCGCGAGGCAAAAAAAATAAAAAATCTATGTAGTGATAATGTTGTTTTTCTAATAAATGATTTTACGGATGTAACAATTGCTGTTAATGCAGATGGAGTACATATAGGTCAAGATGATACCTCAGTCAGTAATGCTCGTAAAATCCTGGGTGATGATAGGATAATTGGATTAACTGTTCATGATGAAAAAGAAGCAGTTGAAGCAGAAAAACTTGGTGTTGATTATATTAGTCTTGCACCTATTTTTGCAACGAATACTAAGGAAGACTCTGGTATTCCATGTGGGCTTGAAATACTTAAAAAAATACATGATTGCGTTAATATACCAATTGTCGCGGTGGGTGGTATAACAAAGGATAACGTAGTTGATGTCATTCGTGCTGGTGCTGATGGGGTTGTTGCGATTTCTTCTGTGTTGAATTCAGTTAATGTTTATGATAACATTATGAGTTTTATTAAAATTATTAAGGAGGTAAAAAATTAATGACTCAATTAGAGAAAGCTAGAGATCATGAGATTACAGAGGAGATGGAAGTTGCTGCACGAAAAGAAAACATTGAGGTTGATATATTAATAAACAAGATTGCAGAGGGGAAAGTTGTAATCCCTGCTTCGATTCTTCATAAAAATCTTGATTATATTGGTATAGGGGATGGATTAAAAGTAAAGGTTAATGCAAATATTGGCTCCTCTCCATATAAAGCAGATCTTGATTATGAACTTGAGAAGCTTCGTGTATGCGTTGATGCTAAGGCAGATACTGTAATGGATCTGAGTACTGGTGGAGATATTGACCTCATCAGAAGGTCGATTATTAAAAATAGTAACATACCATTAGGAACAGTTCCTGTTTATCAAGCAGCTTGTAAAGTTGATGATGTAGTTGACCTTTCAGAGAATGACTTTATCAATGGCATTAGGAATCATGTTGAAGATGGCGTTGATTTTATTACTGTACATGCTGGTCTTTTAAGAAGTTCAATTCCACTGATTAAAAAACGTCTTATGGGTGTAGTAAGTCGAGGTGGCGCTCTTATAGTTAAATGGATGATTCATAATGGACGGGAAAACCCGTTTTATAGTAATTTTGATAAAATTCTTGAAATAGCAAAGGATTATGATGTAACACTTAGCTTTGGTGATGGTTTACGTCCAGGATGCATTAAGGATGCTACAGATGAAGCACAGATTTCAGAATTAAAAGTTCTTGGTGACCTTACTAAACGTGCGAGGGATTATGGTGTACAAGTAATGATAGAGGGGCCAGGTCATATTCCAGTTAATCAAATCAAGGAAAATATACGACTTGAAAAAGAGATATGTGATGGTGCACCATTTTATGTTTTAGGACCACTTGTTACAGATATTGCACCGGGATATGATCATATAACAAGTGCTATTGGCGGATGCCTTGCAGCATATTATGGCGCTGATTTTCTCTGTTATGTTACTCCCGCTGAGCATCTTGGTCTTCCAAATGTTGAGGAAGTAAAAGAAGGAGTTATAGCTTCAAGAATTGCAGCTCATGCTGCTGATATTGCAAAAGGCCTTCCTCATGCAATTGAATGGGATGATAAGATGAGTAAAGCAAGGTCTGATCTTGATTGGAAGAAAATGCTTGAGTTATCAATTAACCCAATTATTGCAAGAAAAATCAGGGATCGTTGTTTTGATACTGACGATGATGTATGTTCAATGTGTGGAAAGTTTTGCTCTATAAAAACAAGTAAGTATATATATGAAAATTAAAGATATTGGAGAATTTGGTTTAATTGAAAGGATTTCTAAGAAATCTAAAAAGAAGGATGTTCTTGTTGGTATTGGTGATGATGCAGCGGTAGTTAAAACAAAAGGTTTGCAAGTGTTAACCACTGATTGTCTTGTTGAAGGGGATCATTTTCGATGTGATTGGTTTACTCCAATGCAGATTGGGAAAAAAGCTATTGAAATCAATGTTTCAGATGTTGCATCTATGGGTGGAATCCCTAATTATGCTTTGATATCTCTTTGTCTTCCGAAAGATCTTGATGTGGATTTTGTTGATGAAATGTATGAAGGTTTTTGGCAGTCATGTGAAAAATATGATATAGATATCATTGGTGGTAATATATCTCGCTCCAGGCAGATCATGATTTCAATTATGATAACTGGAACTGTTGATAAGGAGGATCTGACACTACGTTCTGGTGCTAAACATGGTGATTTGTTATTTTTATCTGGAGCTATTGGTAATGGTAGAGCAGGATTACGTCTTTTACAGGAAGAAATAAAAGGTTATAAGAAATTAAGAAAAAAGTATCTTGAACCAAAGGCAAAACTTGATTTTTCAAAAAAAGTTTCATTCTATGCAAATTCAATGATTGATATCTCTGATGGTCTTGCATCTGAGATAAAACATATTTGTGATGATAGTAATTGTGGGGCGGTTATTTATAAGGATAGAATTCCAATAGATGATGAAGTTAGAAATTTAGCAAATCATCTTTCTGAAGATGCTTTTGATTATGCTCTTTATGGTGGAGAGGATTTTGAGTTGTTATATTCTGTTTCAAAAGAAAATAAAGATGATGTTATTGGTATTTGTATTGGGGAGATAACAAGTAGGGATATTTTTCTTATGTTAAAAGATAAAAAAATTAGGATGAAGAATCAAGGATATGACCATTTTTTTATTGATTAAAATATAAATTCAATATCTAATAATGTTATCCATCTCCATCATAATCAGCAAGCAATAATGGACTAAAAGTGAAAAAATGCAGGGAATGGATTTTAACACCATTTTACTAGAAAAAATCTTATTATAACCTAAAAATTATTATTTAATCATATCTTTGGATGTTGTTCAAAAAACTCCCACATAAGATCAGTTGTTGATATTTCATATTGTGGAGTTTTAAACCATTCATGACCTCCATCAACATATGTAATTAAGACAACTTCAGAGATGTCACTTCCATTTGTATAAGTTCTTGTAATAATACGCTCACTTTCTGATACATTTATCTGGGGGATTGGATTGCAATTATTATGCTCAACCCAGAAGGATACTGACTCATTAACAGATATTGAATATGTCCATAATTCATCTTGACCAATTGTAAGAATCTTCAACCATCCTCCCTCATAAGGTACTGCTCTATCTTGCATGCCATGAAAAACAATGACGGGTAAAGGATTTTTTGGTTCAGGGATGATATAAGGTGATAGTGAGTCGTCTGGCTCTGGAATTAACCATTCACCTCCAATTGCTCCTGCAATAGGGGCAATCGCAGCAATACTGTCTGAAAGTTCTGCTCCAAGGCGATACGTCATCATTGCTCCACCTGAAACTCCTGTGATAAAAATTCTTGAAGAGTTGACGTTAAGTATAGTTTGCAGATGGTCAATAAGGGTTTCAATGAATCCAACATCATCAACATTATTTATATCCCAACAATTCCACATCCTGGAGAAAGAAAAAATAGCATAAAAGTCCAATAGTAGTGCTGCTGGATGTTTTAGATATGGTGTAAAACGAAATATCCCTCCATTTGGATATACAACAATAAACCCTTCGTCATCCGCCTTCTCATCCATATCACAGTTGTCCTTCAATGTAAAAGAGTTAACAGCAGGAACACCAGAACCATGTAGTACAAAAACAATAGGTACTGGATTTTCACCATCATAGCTTGGTGGAATATGAATTCTATATGAACGAATACGTCCACCAACTCTAATAAACCGAAAGTGGTCGCCATTAGATAATGATGTTATTATATCTTGATTTTTCTTTGGCATACTAACAATCAATGGATCCGACCATTCACTTTCACCATTACGAATATCTTTTGCTTTTACTTTAATTTCATAATTTCCTTGTTCAACCCATCTGTGTGATACATTTATCTCTTGACCTGAACTGTATGGCCCAACCCATTCAATATTTCCATCACCCCATGAAAAACAATAGTAGATATCATCATTATCTGGATCCGTTGAAATAGTTGAATATGATTGTTCTCTTCTTGTTCTTCCTGAAATTGGACCATCAGGTTTTATAGGTTTCATTGGTTGATTATTTTTAAAAGGCGAAGATATTCCTAAATTTGGATTCCCAAATAATGATCCATGAACAAAGGTCTCATATTTTAAACGATCCCATAATCCTCTTTGATACATCTCTCTTAATGCATATTGATGCGCTTGTCCTTGTGTTAATTTTCCAGATGTTATTGAAGATATAAAGAAATATTTGAAAGATTGATCACTTCCATCATTTACATCATCCCATTCTGTTTGATATGGTATCACCTTATTTGCTCCAAGAAATCCAACAGCTCCTTGTTTCATCATAGCTTGTCCAATATTAAGATAATCTGTATCTGAATTGCTACATGAAGCAGCGCTAATAATTGCCGGGTATTCGTCGTTTAAATATTGACAATCATCAATGGAAATGAAATTTCCTGACCCAAAGGGATTTCCATGCGCATGCCAGCTTACGATACCATATGTGCCTTCAGACCAAACATTTAATACATTATGATGATTCGATATGTAATCATAATTATATGTTGAATTTCTTTCATACATTCTTGTTTTCATCCAAGAACTCATCCAAGGATGTAATTCTTCGTTCACGCAGTACTCCATGAATGTCGCTCCGTCTGTGTTTTGATTAATAAAATTTGATAGCAAAAGAATGTTATTTTTAAAAGATGTATCATTGTTTTGTTCATAGGCTACTGATTTCTCACAAATATGTTGAACTGTTTCAAAGTCACTCCAAGGAATTCTTCCAACATTTATCTCGCTGAAAAAATCAATTGAATCTAAAATTTCTCCATATTTATGATCCTCATCTGCATCCCATGATTCATTATCCGGCAGGGAAAGTTCTGCATAATAAAAATCAGTTTCAGCGTTTTCACCATCTGGAATAACTAGTTTTTGAGATGTTTTTCGCATAGGCACGTCATCCCAATGACCTACAATCAGCACATCTTCAATGCCCCACTCTTCTGTCGGATATTTTTCTCTTAGAAAATTCCTCATTTTTTCAGCAAGATCATATCCCTCATAATTCAAATCTATCCAGGAGGTGGTTACTACTTTGACTGTTCTACCTTTTTCAGTTTCCCAATCTACTAATGGTGTAACAGCTGAAGTTAATGTGTCGAGTGTAATGATCACAAAATCATACAAACCTTGACTAGAACAATTATTACTTGGATACCACTGCTTGGCTTGTTCATAATTTACAATGATTTCCCTTGCGATTTTCTCAGTTTTAAAAGAATCATCACTCATTATATTGAGATTTTCCTGAGGGTTATTATATTCTATAAATACTGTGATTTCTGGATGATACTTCAATTGACCAGATAAGGGATTGTATGTAAATGGGGTAACTCGCACATCAACAATATTATATTTTCTATAACCCGAGGTTCTGACAAACTCTACAATATCCTCTGGATATGAAGTATCGCAATTGTAAATTGAGTTATAATTATCTTCAAAAATCTGATTATATATATCCAATGTACTAGAGATATCTTTACCAGTTAATTGAGGTGGAGTAATAGGACGTATAATATGATTCCCAGGGATAATAATCTCCTCAGAGTTTTCATAGTACAAATTAACAAATTGAGCGCCAGGTGGAATTGCAATAGAAAATATTTTTGATGGAAGGTTCGGTTCTCCAGGTGTCGATAATCGACCAAAACCTTCAACATAGATTTTCTGACCATTATCAGAATCTATGATCTGATAATCTGTAATGTCTGGGAGAGCTAATGGGGTAACAAGTGTTTTGAGGTTTTTTAAATCTGAGATTCCTTCACAGATATTTTTACTATTTGCAACAGCTCCGAATCCGCTAAGTAATAAAATTCCTACTAGCACAATTGACATTCTTTTCTTCATATTTTATTTCACCTCTAGAATTTTTTAAATCAATATGGGAAAATAAGTTGTAACCACCTTTTTTAAAGAGTAACTGCAAAAAGAATATCATTGACATTTGTCCCAAAAATTGAATTCTTCTGTAGTTATTTCTTTTGAATTTGTTGGTATACTGCATAATATTAGTAAACTCACTGTTAGTATTGCAATGTATTTTTTCATTTATTTTCCCATTATTAATTATTTTTTATATTATAACAATATGTAAATAAATATATTTTAATGTTATCTTCAAAAACACGTTCAAAGAGAAAATATTTTATAGTAATTAATTGCATATGGACCATAATGAGAAGATTTGATTGTAAAGATAAAAAAATTCTTTATGAATTAGATGCGAACTCAAGACAATCAATTCAAAGTATTGGGCGGAAAGTAAATCTTCATAAAAATGTTGTATTGCATAGAATCAGAAAACTAGAGGAATCAGGCATCATCAATAACTATTTTACTATAATAGATTCCTCAAAATTGGGTTATAGAAGTTATAGATTGAATTTACTTTTTCAAAATACAAATGACGAAATAATTTCAGATATCATAAATCATTTTGTAAAGTATAACAATACATGGTGGGTAGTCTCAACAAAAGGCATCTATGATTTTTCAACTGCAATTTGGGTTAAAAATATTGAAGAATTTCAACGGTTTTGGAAACAAACCTTGAGAAAATATCATTTTTTTATACGAGAACAAACTTTTTCGTTATATCTTGAGCTTTTTTCATTAAGACCTTCATATCTGCTTATCGATAAACACCTAAAATCAGATGGAGCTAAATATGAAATTGTTTTAGGGAGTACTTCTGTTGATATTGAT
>JAHWGJ010000024.1 GCA_020054475.1 Thermoplasmata archaeon
TGATATTCAATAGCAGATATATGTGGAATCATCAAAATTAGAACACAGGAAAATAAGCATGTTCCTACTATAGTTCTTTTATTCAAATACTTCCCCATAAATAAAAGGGTTGATATGTTATATAAATGTTTTATCTCCTTTATACTGAATAAATTTACAGTAAATTCATGCTAACCATTAACATTATATTCACCTAAACTATATCTACCTTCCTTCTACTTTTAATATAACCTATCAGAAGCCTTCAGATTTATTCTGATTAAATCAAATAGTGATTAGGTAGTAATATTAGCTAAAGGTGCCGAACTTATCAGAAGGCGTTATAGTAAAGCAAGTAATAATGCTACCAGTGAAAATTAATACTTACACTTGACATTCTTATAGATATCTAAATAAACAATTCTTATCTTATCTAAGTTGATTAAATGGATAACAATGATACTCCTAAATATAATGGTGTTGTATTTTTTGTTGATAATGTTGAAAAATCAAAAACATTTTATACTGAAATTCTCGGACAAAAAATTGAGATGGATTTTGGAAGATGTGTTGGATTTATTGGTGGTTTTTCAATTTGGAAAAGATCTTATGCTTATAAGATGATGGGTTTAAAAGAAGAAGGTAATTCAGCAAATAAAAAGGGTGCAGAACTTTATTTTGAAATTGAAGATTTAGATACATTATTTGCAAAATTAAAAAGTGAAAATATTAAAGTTGTACATGATATAATTGAACAACCATGGGCACAAAGATGTTTTAGAATTTATGATCCTGACAGTCACATTATTGAATTTGCAGAACCGATGACAGTTGTAATAGAAAGACTTTATAATGAAGGTTTAACACATAATCAAATAGTAAAAAAATCCCTAATGCCTGTAGGAATTGTTTTGGATATTATAGGTAAGATTGATAGTGTAAAAAATGATAAATATACTGAAGATTTGATTGCGGCTTGTGGGATGAACTGTCGAATTTGTATTGGTTATTTTGGATATACTATGAGTGGGAAAAAAAGGAAAATAAAGTGTATTGGTTGCAAGCCAAGAGACAAAAGCTGCGCATTTCTAAAAAAATACTGCAAAAAGCTTACAAAAAAAGAAGTTGACTATTGCTATGAATGTTCTGATTTTCCCTGTTTTCATTTAGAAAAAATTGATAAAGGGTATCGCGAGAGATACAATATGAGCATGATAGAAAATCTTGAATACATACGGGATAATGGTATGGATAAGTTTCTCAGAAAATAGAAAAAAAAGTATCAATGTCCGGAATGCGGTGGAGTAATATGTGTACATAATAGGATATGTTATTCATGTGATACTATTAGTAAAGATTAATCTTTCAAATATTACTTTATTAAAATTATGGAATGTGATGTAAGATGGATAAACAAGTAGAGGAGTATATAGAAAAACAAGGTTCCCCTCAGGAAGAGATTATACTTAAAGTGAGAGATATTTTTCTTAAAACTTTACTGAATTGTGAAGAGAAGAAGACTTGGGGGGTTGTCGTATTTGGAAAAGATAAGTTTTATATCGGCGCAATCAAAGATCGTGTGCATGTTGGCTTTGCAATCAATGGATTGAATAAAGAAGAGATAGGTTTGTTTGAGGGAAGTGGCAAAACAATGAGGCATATAAAGATTCATTCACTAGATGACATTGACGAGAAAAAGCTTGTAAAACTGATAAAGTTAGTGGACAAGAAATCTATCTGCAATCCATGCTAACCATCTCCATCATAATCAGCAAGTAATAATGCTACAATGTCTACGAAGGAGAAATCCGATATAATTATTAAATAACATTTATTGACTTAATTGCAATTTTATAAGAGCAAACTGGAATGGTGATATCGATTTGAAAAAGTGGTATGAATCTCTTTTTGAGAATTATGGTAAAAAATATGATGATGAAAGTTACACAAAGGGAACAGTTGGTGAATGTGATTTCATTGAAAAGGAAATTGATTATGATAAAGCATTAAAAATAATAGATATGGGATGTGGAACGGGTAGACATTCGATTGAATTAACAAAAAGGGGCTATAATGTTATAGGAATAGATTTATCAGATTCACAACTAGAGCGAGCAAAAGAAAAAGCGAAAGCTCAAAATTTGGAAATAGAATTTCAGAAACATGATGCAAGAAAATTACCTTTCAAGGATGATTTTGATTTGGCAATAATGCTTTGTGAAGGAGCATTTTCTTTGATGGAAACAGATGAAATGAATTTTGAGATATTAAGAAATGTTGCTAAATCTTTAAAGAATTCTGGTAAGCTGATTTTTACAACACTTAATGGATTATTTCCATTATATCATTCAGTTGAAGAATTTTGCTCATCAACAACGGATGAAGGAAATGCTACTTGTAGAAGTAATACTTTTGATTTAATGACTTTTAGAGATCATAATATTACAACAGTTGAAGATGACTTTGGGAATAAAAAGGAATTAGAATGTAATGAAAGGTATTATGTTCCATCTGAAATTACATGGTTATTAAAGACTCTCAACTTTAAAAGGATTAATATTTATGGAGCAAAACTTGGAGCTTTTTCAAGGAAGGATAAACTTACAACGGAAGATTTTGAGATGCTAGTTATTGCCGATTTTGTTTCTAAGATTTGATTTATTTGTTGGGATACAATAATCATTTTCTCCATCTCCATCATAATCAGCAAGTAATAATGCTACGAAATTTGGAATAGATATATTAACATTGAATTGCTTTGTAATTATTGGTGAGGGAAGAATATGTCGTTTATACCTGCTTTTGAAATTGGTATATGGAATGCTTGGATTTTTATTATTCCCTTTATAATTTATTGGTTTGTTGGTATTAAGTTTGTGTTTTCTAAAAGAATGCCTGAGAGCCCACCAATAAAAAAGAAGAAAATAGAAATTGCTTCAAATATATTAGTTATATCTATGTTCGGTTCATTTATTTATAGTATTTTTGTACCTATTAAACTTGGAACGATTTGGTTCTATATTGGATTACTTATTTATCTTATAGCTATTTTTTTGATTATTATTTCAATGATAAATTTTGCTACTACTCCATTGGATAAACCAGTTACAAAAGGTGCATATCGTTATTCGAGAAATCCAATGTTTATTGGTTTCTTTTTGTGTTTTTTCGGTATCTCTATTGCTTGTATCTCTTGGGTGTATCTGGTGCTAACCATGTTATTTATCTTGACTACGGTATATTTGTCTCCTTTTGAAGAAGTAATAACTTTAGGACATTATGGAAAAATCTATAAAGAATATATGAAAAGAACTCCAAAATGGATTGGTATTCCAAAATCTGGAAAATAGAAATAATCAACATTATCATCAGCAAGTAATAATGCTACAATTGGATTAATGATTAGAATTAATTAATGTCTCAGAAAAATTACTCCCTCTTGTTTCTATCAAATGTTTAAATGCATCTAATTCTTTTTTGGATTGTTTTATCATTTTTCCTTTCATAAAAGGGAGCAATATTTTCAGAATAAATATTTTCCCTTTACCTGACCATTTTAAATTGATTTTTGTTTTATCACCCCTTGATTGAAGTGTTGTTTCAACCTTAGCAGTTATTACATCTCCTGAAACTTGCGATACATATTTTTTACCAGGTTCACAATAAATCATTTTATCTTCCATAATATATGAACGACCTTTTTGAGAATAATGCAAATGAGCAATTGAACCGACTTCACCTGGTGTTCTTTCTATCACTTCAAATTTTTCCAAATCTGTTTGCCAATGAACAAAATTATCTGGATTCATCAAAGCATCGACCACAATATTAATTGGTTTATTGATAACAGTATTTACCTCAAATTCCATCATATTAAACATTGTCTTTAAGCAAAATAATCATTTTAAATCTATCCATCAACATCATAATCAACAAGTAATAATGCAAAGAAAAATTATTCTTTCCATAATCCTAAACATTCAATCTCATTAAACGTAATCAATGGATTTAAAGGAGGATTAGTTTGTATTGTTTTTCTTTTTCCAAAATTGATGTATATCCAATCTAAAGTATTGTTTATAGTCAAAAAACCTTCATAAGACTTGGTAACTATAATATAGAGATCTTCAGGTTGCCATATATTATTATTTTTCTTCATATTACGTAGAGTGCCATATGCAAGAATCGCTTGATCTATAGTTGAACCAGCATGCCTTAGATAAAGAAGGTCAGATTGAGCAACATGATTGGGATCTATAACGGCCATCAATTCATTACTATTCATGAAGTCTTTCGATGTACCACACTTTTTGATCTAGTATAACTCTGATTTCATCTCCTCTCTTCAGTTGTAGTGCCTGTATGCAATCTTGTGCATCTTCCCGGAGTACCTCTAAAACTTTTTCTTCCCCGCTATCCAAACGTGTTCTGAGTATCCATAGCCCAATAAATCCAAGGGAGGAAGGTTGTGCTCCTTGAAATATGCCCTCATACTTATCTAATATGATGGGAATGCCCTGATACCCACACTCTTTGCAAGCTAAGTCCCATTTTTTGTTATCATCGGTTACCATTTCATATTTTAATGTTGTCTGACAAAAATTTTTACTACCGCATTGAGGACAAGCAAGAAGTTCCATTTTTCGGTTCCCAATATAATATAACATTTCTGGTAATTTATATTTTCCTCGTCTAAAACATAGAAAATCTGTTTTTCAGAATGAAAAAATGATGATTCTGGTTTAAGGACTACGCTTTGGAAAAATGGAGATTTGCATGCTATTTGCTAACTAATATTAATCCTGAGTTTCATGTACTCCTCTGTTATTTTTACTTTTTGTGGATATTTGCTAAAAAATCCTTCAAAAAAGGTTTTGATGAATTTTGTAGATTCCAGGGTTGCTATTACAAGTGTAAAACTCTGTTTAGAATCGATGTTTAATTTATACCAGTTTGTTTTCTCAACATACCCTAAAACTTGTTTTACTTCTCTGATGCCTTTATCAAAATACTCTTCTCTATGAGCATTTCCAATCGTATAAACCTCATCCCAGAATTTTTTAGATCCTTCTTTAATCTCAGTAAATATCGATTTCCAATGTGCAATATCTATTATTAAATGCTCTTTATTTGCTAAGTAATCTATATATGTCAAAATATCTTGCAGGGGTGCTTTTTCTGTTGCATCTTCAATGTATTCTAAACAATTTAGTGCCCTTCGAATTATGTCTGCCTGTGAAGTATTATATTTTGTTAGATATTTCTTAATAGTTGATATGGATTTTTCGTCTAAAGACACGCTTAATCGTTCCATAATATCATTTTTTATTGGATATGTGAGGACTATATAATCTTTTATGTCCACGAATATTTTTAGCGATTAAACATGATTAAATATTGTTATTGATTCGCAAATACCTTTTTAACAAACAAGCAAATTTTCGATATGAAATGGTGTTAAACCGTTAAACAAGAGGTGTTATATGAAAAAAGAAAAAACTAAATCCCATTTTGTTGGCGTAAGATTAACAGAAGAGCAGAAGAAGGCTTTATCTAAGTTAGAAAAAACATCTGACCTAAGTAAAACAGATATTTTACTACGAGGTCTAGAACTTCTTTCTGAATATTATTCATTAGGTCTTGACCGTCCACCATTGAGCGTTGAACTTAAAAAACTTGAAAATGAAGCAATGCACCATTTCCATGAGTTAAAACGGATCAAACGGAGAGAAGAATCAGTAAGAGAAATGGTACAAGAGTTGCGAGATGTTGACAAGATTATAGATAAATATAAAGGTGATAAAAGTGCTTTGATTCAGATTCTTATCAAGATTCAGGCTAAGAACCATTGGCTCCCTAAACCTGCATTAATGTGGGTTTCAGAAAGATTAGACATACCGATGTCTCAGATTCTTAACATCGCCACGTTTTATAAGGCATTCAGCTTGGATCCCCGGGGAGAGCACCTTGTTAGAGTATGCTTAGGAACCGCTTGTCATGTAAGAGGGGGGCCAAAAATTTTGGATGCAGCAGAGCAATTTTTAGGAGTTGAATCTGGCGAGACAACATCTGATCTTAAGTTTACTTTAGAGAGTGTGAATTGTCTTGGTTGCTGTGCTTTAGGACCAGTGATGATGGTGGATGATGAACATTATGGAAAACTTGATTCATCAAAGGTAGGAGAAATTCTTTTAAAATACCGTATGAAAGACATAGAACGGAGCGAGGGCAAAAGGGAGGGAGTAGCCCCGATTATACATGAGAGCAAGCCCCCAAATCGAGGTAGGTAATATACATGAGAAAATTACAGTCAACATCCGATATGGAAAAACTTAGAAAGGAGCTGTTACGGAAGCAGGATTCTAGCAAGTCATGTATTTCGATATGTTCCGGAACGGGTTGTCATGCATATGGTAGTGAAAAAGTTGTCAGTGCCTTTGAAAATGAACTTAAAAAACAAAAATTAGAAGGAAAAGTAGAGATTAAAAGGACTGGTTGTCATGGATTCTGTGAGAAAGGGCCTATTGTTGTTATCTACCCCGAGGAGATATGTTATCTTCAGGTAAAAATAGAAGATGTAAAAGAAATCGTTTCTCGGACAATAAAAGCAGGGAGAATAATTGACCGTTTGCTGTATACTGATCTAAAAACTGGTAAAGTTGTTCATGAGTCTGAAATACCATTTTATAAAAATCAAACGAGACTTATTTTTGGAAACAATCGTAAAATTGAATCTAAAAGCATAGAAGATTACATTGCTCTTGATGGTTACAATGCTCTTGGAAAGGCTCTTTCTGAAATGACTCCCAAAAAAGTACTTGATGAAATTAAAAAAGCTAATCTCCGAGGTAGAGGCGGTGGTGGTTTCCCAGCGGGTAGGAAATGGGAGAGTGTCTGTAATGCACCTGGTGAACCTAAATATGTTATCGTTAACTGTGATGAAGGAGATCCTGGTGCCTACATGGATCGAAGTTTAATGGAGGGGAATCCTCATAGTGTTATCGAAGGGCTGATTATTGGTGCTTACGCAATCGGTTCACATAAAGGATATATCTATGTACGCCAGGAGTATCCTCTTGCCGTAGAGAACACTGAACTTGCGATAAAACAGGCTGAGGAGTATGGACTGCTTGGTAAAAATATCCTTAACTCAGGGTTTGATTTTACTATCAAGATACACAGAGGTGCCGGTGCATTTGTTTCTGGTGAATCCAGTGCCTTGATGTCAGCAATCGAAGGAAAAGTTGGAGAGCCAAGACCAAAATATATCCATACATCGGAAAAGGGATTGTGGGATAAGCCAACGTGTTTGAACAATGTTGAGACGTGGGCGAATGTTCCATTTATCATCAACAAAGGAGCAGATTGGTTCAAAACCTTTGGAACTGAAAACAGCAAAGGAACCAAGATATTTTCTTTGGTTGGAAACGTCAATAATACAGGACTAGTTGAAGTGCCCATGGGAATCACATTACGAGAGATCATATATAATATCGGCGGTGGCATACCAAATGGGAAAAAGTTTAAAGCAGTGCAAAATGGTGGCCCATCTGGAGGATGCATTCCTGAGACCCAACTGGATCTCCCCGTAGATTTTGATGAACTTAACAAAGTTGGTTCAATGATGGGTTCCGGCGGTATGATCGTTATGGATGAGGATACCTGCATGGTGGATATCGCTCGGTATTTTGTCAAATTTCTCTCACAGGAATCCTGTGGAAAATGTACACCCTGCAGAGAGGGATTACGCCATATGCTCAGAATTCTAGATAATATTGCAGATGGAAAGGCTGCAGAAGAAGATATCAAACGTCTTGAGGAACTCTCTGAGTTTGTCAAAGAAGCATCATTGTGTGCCCTTGGTCAAACCGCTCCGAATCCGGTTCTTAGCACTCTCAAATACTTTAGAGATGAATATGATGCGCATCTTCAGGGTGAATGTCCTGTAAAGGTGTGTAAGGAGCTTATTCAATATTATATCGATCCTGAAAAATGTAAAGGCTGCGGTCTTTGTCTGAATAAATGTCCTACAGGTGCAATATCTGGTGAGAAAAAAGGTGTTCACACAATTGATGTTGGAAAGTGCATAAAATGTGGAGCATGCTTTGAGGTATGTAACTTCGATGCAGTTTCAAAAATATCTGGTAAAGAGCGTAATTTAAAAGAATTAACATATAACTAAAAAAGGTTAGAAGCAATGAAAAATATATCATTAACGATTGACGAGAAGAATGTTAAAGCACAGGAGGGAATGACCATTCTTCAGGTTGCTCAGTCCTCTGATATCGAAATCCCTATACTGTGTCATCATGAGGATCTTGAGCCGTATGGTGCATGTCGGTTGTGTACTGTAGAGATAATAAAGAATGATAAAACGAAGCTTGTGGCAGCATGTTGTTACCCAGTAGAAGAGGGATTAATAGTAAAAACCTGTTCTGAAAGGGTAGATAAAATCCGTAAAATAATTTTAGAGTTATTGCTGCCTTTGGCACCTACTGGAACGTTGTATGCTTTAGCTGAGAAGTATGGTCTGTGTGAGTGTGTCAAAAAGAGCGATGAAGAAAGTGAATGGAGGATGATAAAAGAGTTACGTTTTCCTGCTGAAAAACCGACCTATTGTACTCTATGTGGGTTGTGTGTACGTTACTGTGCAGAGATTAAAAAAGGAAATGTAATCGGGTTCATTGGCAGGGGTGTAGATCGTAAAGTATCTTTAGTTCCAGAAGAAAACTGTGGCTTTTGCCGCGACTGCGAAAATATTTGCGAAGGAGGTAAATTTTTCTCCCTTCTTGAACTTTAATTTACTGATGATGATTTAATAAAAAAATAATATTAAAAAAGGTGAAAATAATGGAAAATATATCGTTAAAGATTAATGGTAAGAATGTTCAAGCAAAAAAGGGGATGACAATCATTCAAGCTGCTCAACAGGCAGGTATTACCATCCCAAACTTATGTCACGATGACAGGCTTGAACCCTATGGAGCATGCCGATTTTGCATGGTAGAAATTGAAAAGAATGGTCGGAAAAAACTTGTTGCATCGTGTTGTTATCCCGTAGAAAACGGACTGGCAGTTAATACAAAGACTGAAAAAGTGGAAAACATTCGGAAGATGCTTATTGAACTATTATTGGCAGTATCTCCCTCTGGCTCGCATATAGAGTTGGCAAAAGAGTATGGTATCAAAGAATCGCGTTTTAAGCTAGAAAGTTCTCCTGAGGCTCCTTGTGATTTATGCGGTCTATGTGTTCGTTATTGCACGGATATTAAAAAGAAGAATGCCGTATGTTTTGTCGGTCGTGGCGTCGATCGTACTGTTGCTTTAGTTCCAGGTGCATCTGATGGATGTTCTTCTTGCAGAGAGTGTTTTGATGTATGCGACGCGGGCAAGATGGTATATCTTGTTGACATGTTACAAGAGATTTCGTGCCCTCCTTTAAAATCTAAATTTTATCAAAATCTATAAAAAATGAAGAGCGAAAAATGAAGGTTTTGATGTAGCTGAAATCGAGTCAATAATACGTAATTTTGATAAAGATGATGATGGATATATAGAATTATATATCAGTTTTTTGGTTCTTTTTCTTTGATAACTATCTCCTTCTTTTCTTTAACCAATTATCTGGAACAGGTAGATCTTTATAAAGATTAAAATTAGATACCCCCCAAGAAAAACGATGATTCTCATCAATTACTTTATTGAATTTCCTCTCTCTCTCTCCCAGTTTTTTGAAAATAAAAACACAAAAAATACGAAAATTTAATCTAGAAACAACCGAAAAATATTAAATTAAACCTTTCTCAATAGCAAGCCTGGTTACTTCAGACCGTGAGAAAAGACGATTCCCTTTAACATCCTTTATACAATTAATTTTACCTTCATCCGCCCAGTTTCTGATAGTCACCGTACTAACTTTAAGGAAATCAGCAGCACTACCAGTCCTCATGAACTTCTTCCGTTTCATAAATTCATCGATCTTCCGTTCAGCAACAAGATTATTAATAAGACGAGGAGCATGTTTCTTGATCTCAATAGAATCATAACCAGATAGAGAAATCATGTTATAAAACTCAGCAAGATTAATATTCCAAGTGAAACCACCAGGATGAACGCTGTCAAAGGGTATAGTCGCAGGTGGAACATTAACAACATCATCATGATGCTTAAATTTGATTTCATAATCACCAGTTGATTGATTAAAAAACTTATGACTTTTAAGAAAAGTTATATCCCTACGATCATCACTCCTACGGTGAACCTGAACTTCATAATCCACCAATGTTTTTCTCAAAGATGGTACAACGCTTTGTTTATCCTGAGCAATAAGGATTGGACAAGCACCTAGTTTTCTAATACTGAATCCAAGGAATTTAAATTGAAGAACAGATTCGGACATCGCCCTTGAACTGCTGATAACTACGCCGGCCTCATCAATTATAACCACGTTTTTATCTCCTTTACAAGCCTCTAAGAGTAGTTGACTAGCAACTGGTATATACTTAAATTGTTCAGGTTTTGGTTCATAGTTAATATCATTTTTAAGATAACCCAACTCTTTTGCTTTAGCTATATTTTCTGGTTTAAAAAAAGCGATATTACTTAAAATAGTGTATCCATATTTTATTAAATTCTGTCCGAAATATACAGCTAGATTAGTTTTACCCTCATCAGGGTTTCCAAGGAGGGTATTGATCCTTCCTGCTCTGAAAAAATTATCGACAAAACTCATTATGGCCACAGATCCTTAATTGTTTTCGGTTGCTTCTTCTTTGGCTTCTCCTTTGTTACAAGCTCCATTAGACTCTGCCTAAAGATAGGATGCGCACCCTTCTTCGCCTCGTTATGGAGTTCTATTGCAACATTCTCAAATATGAAATCCAGGAAATAACCATTCTTATTTAGATCCAATTTTGGCTTATTTGTCCTTGACTTGTTTATAACTTTACTTAGGACCTTTTTCTAGGTGTCATCAAACCAGAAATTTGCTATGAACCACTCCCATTGAGTATATGAAAGGTTAATAGTTCCCGCTTCTATTTCTTTTAAAATATCAAGTGCTATCCAACCGATGCCTTCACCCATTGCCCTTGTCATCTTAATTGATGTCTTAGGACCAGATCCTCCTTCATCTCCTATTGTCATTCTTTCCGTCATTTTTTCACTCCAACTTCAATTAAAAACTCATTATCTCTATTCTCTTTTCTTTTAGCTGAGATCCATAATATTAAACTACGATCATTCAAACAAAGTTTTTGACGTAGTTTTTTAGGTAAAACACATCTTCCTTTACAATCTATTTTTGATTTTTTCCATATTTGATTATCCATTTTCTCAAATTTTTCTCTATGTTTAATATTGCTCATATTTATTTTTACTCCTAAAAAAATGTGAAAGTGGGATTTTCTGCCAATATATTAGTAGCAATGAATTAAGAAAACCTCTATAATTGACTTTATAATACCATATAATTGATTTTAATGTAAATATATATGTGATCATTATAATTCCTCAATATTGTTCAGAATCTTGTTTTCACATTTTTCTTGGTTTTGCCAATACCACGCTGAAAAAAGGGGGCACCAAAGACAATACGGTTTTGATCTAGTTTTTACAATATTTTCTTTACAAATTTTTAGATAGTACTTGCCTCTGTTCCATTTTTCACCTTTACCTTGATCAAGTGCTCCTATACAACCGCAATATGAAAAACTGCCGTGTAGAATGTAAAATAAAGGGCAAATTCTGGGCATTGTTTTTTCAATCATTTTTTATCACGTTTTTTTCATTATTCAAACTCCTAAAGTGGTTACAGCGGTTACAGAAGTTACAGACGTTACGGGTACTATAGCTAATGAGTTTCGGCAGTTCTTTTTCTCCTTATACTTAAAAGACTTGTTCCCATTACTGCCGTAACTTCTGTAACTCGTGTAACCTCTAATTATCAATTTTTGGTACATATTTCAACCTCAGAGACTTCAATTTTAATTTATCAATATCAATAATACGATGTGTTTTTCCTTCAATCTTTTTAGGTGTACTACTAAAACCGAGTGATCTTAATCTTTTCCCAATAGTTGCAGCTTTAAGTTTATCTGCCTCCCAGCCGTCATTTATCATAGATTCTCTGATGATGCTTGAAGTGATTGTATGTTTTTTATAATCATCTATACATTCTTGATTATGATTTTCTAAAAGCTGTAAGTAATGATTTATAATTACTCCATCAAAACTTGTACTATTTTCTTCTATAATATTTTGATTATATTGACTTGCATATCCTATGAAACGGTTTAGCTTATCCTTATCATATTGAAATAGTACTGTGAAGGGGATAAATGATTGCTTTATTCTTGGTAGTATATTACCAAAATCTATGCTTATTATTTCATCAGGTTTTATTTTATCCCAATTCTTGAAACGATACATTAGGAGCTTATTTTGTAGTTCATTTCTCTGTTTGAAGAAATGACTTGTAAGATCAATTGGTATATCATCTCTACCAGTTTGAGTCATAATCTCTGTTATACATCTGCTTTCAAGTGCTTTATCTTTAAACTCCATTCTACTTGCTAGAATCTTTGCTCCGAATGGATCAAATACTTTTACATTATCGAAATTAGTACTTGAACATCTTAGTACAGGTTTTCCACGTTGAAAGCCATTGTTTAGTATTTGTATTATATCCTCTGTTTCATCGCTTTTATGTAGTGTGAACTCATCAAAAATTGCAGTACCTCTCCATTTATCTATTACTCTATAAATGGGTGGTGATCTTACGCTTCCACCTATAAACATAGGTTTATAGCATATCCCACCTATTACATCTAGGTATCTTGTTTTACCTGTTCCATAGTCTCCTAATGATCTAAGGTAGGGTATTGTATTTAGTTTGTCTATTACAAATGATAGCATTGAATACCAGGATGCTTGTTGTCTATGTTCCTTGCTTATATCCACCCATACTTCTATGAATTTGCTTATTTCTTTCTCCAGTTCTTCTTCTGTTCCATAGTCTATTGCTTCTTTAGGGAGTATTACTGCTCCTTTTTCTAGTAATTCATCATTTATTGGTAGATATTTCCTAAAACCATCTTCAATATAATCAATATGTTCTATGATTTCTTCTTTTCTTTTATCCCATCCTAAATAGTAACTTGTTTTTCTTTTTGGGTTGTATATTTGTTCATATAGATTGTCATGGTAGATTATCTTACTTGTTTCAATTATTTCTTGTTTTTCACTCATTGTAGTCTCCTTATCTCAAGAATATCATTTATGCTGATCTGTTTGTAACCATCCTTGATTTTTATTGTAATATAGTAATCATCGACTTCTGTTAAGATTCCAGTATGGAAAAAAGGTCGATCCAATACTAGGTGTGGTATTGCGATTGTAACATATTCATTTAAAAATTCTTTTAAATCTTCTCGGCTCAACTCCATTCACCTCATTTGAAACTTAATTTAGATTGTCATCACCTTGCATCCCTTAATTTAGCAATTTCTTCTAAAAGGAGAAAAGTTAAACGTTCACTTTTAGGATCATCTATGTTTGGGCAATTCGACTCGATGAATTTTTTAAGCGCATCATTCAAAAATATCATCCTCAATTTTAATTTGATTTAGAGGTTTAATTTCAATTGATCCATTTGTTATAATTTGTAATTCATCACCATAATCTAGATTATAATAACGTAGCCATGCCCTAGGTATAATCACTGCTAAACTACTGTTTCCAATTCTAATAAGCTTTCTATTATTAACATGGGGAATTCAAATCACCTCATAATTGAATATTTGAAAAGCAATAGCAAAAACAACATATTAAATACTAGTACGTTATAGCATGTTATGTCCTTAAAAAATGTATAAAAAAAGTTGTAAACAGTGCAATGAAAAATTCAAATCGAAAAGAAGAAATGATAAATATTGTTCAGATAAATGTAGGCGAGAAATAGCAATACTTCGTACACTAAAATGGAGAAAAGAGAAAAAAGATACTGGATATTCAAATATTAAAAATTATAAAGATATATATGAAAAAGAAAAATATAGAGATGTTTTTTCTAGAATTAATAATAAATTCATAAAAAAAAATGATAAATATATAAGATTAAACAACGAAATAAAAAAAATTAAAAAAAATAAAGAGATATCTTTAGATAATAAAGTCAATCAAATTAAAAAATTAATTGATAAATACAACATTTCACGTGGTCTTACGTATACTGAAATGTTAAATGTAAGTGGTAAAAGCAGATCTGATTTTTATGAATTTCATTTTAGTAATTGGATAAAGTTTGGAATAATAGAAAAAATTAAAGATAAATATTACCTATCAGATGCTTACAAATATAATTCTATTAGATTATTTCATGAAAATATTATAGGAAATACTAAAGTAGCAAGTATTACTCCATTAAATAATTGTACTTTTTATTTTAATGGAATAGAAGAAAAAGAAATACTAAATGTTTCAGAGTTAAATGATCTATTTTTTGAAATAAGAGATCATGTATATAATGGGGTTCAAAAGCCAATGGATCTAATGATGCATGGTATTAGAAATAAAAATATATACAATACATGGATTAATATACAAAAGAATTCATCTTTACCAAACCTAGCTCTATTTTTTATATGGATATATCTCTTATTTTATTCACATTATGCTATCAATAATTTAAATCAATATATTATATTTAATAAAAATAAATTTGATAAATATAAAAAAAATATCAAGCTTTTAAAAAAAGATTTAAAATTAAGAATAAATTATTGGGATTCACTTCTTAAAGATACTATTTTGAAAGCAATTGTAAGATATATAAATAGAATCAATCCTCCATTAAATATTGATTTTCCCAATTTAATTGAAATAAATGATGGAAATAAAAAAAATATCAATAAAACAATAGATAAACTAATGAATTTAATATGGAATGATTCTACATGTACAACTGTTATTGATTATATTCCAAAAATTAGATCAAGGGAAATTGAAGATAATCAAAATATTTTACTAAATACTTTCTCTTTTCTAAATAGAAGTTTATCATATAAAACAATAAATAGGGAAGAAAAAAACAATAAAAAAGAAAGTGATTTAAGGTTAAAAAAAATATTGCATAAGGAGCCAAGAAAACATGAATTTGATAAACAAATTGAAAAATCACCATTTTTGCAATTATCTATTAAAATGGGAAAATATAAAGGATGTTATATACCCGGAATGAATAATAAATCATCAACCTTCTTTTCTGATAATGCATTCTTTTATGGTTTTGAAGAAGTATTGAAGGAATTATCAATAATTAAAGGAAATCCAGGTAAATTAGTATATATAAATCAAGAAATATTAGAAAAAATTGAAGATCCAATTTCTGAAGAAAGGTTTTCTTTTCGTTTTCCTCCATTTAATAATATTGAAGGTTTGAATAAGGATCTTGATGTTGTTAGTAATATGTTAATTAAGCCTCCACAATTATATTGATCATCATGATAAATTCTTAATTGGTTTCCTGTTTTTCTTTCATTTTAGCATATTTTTCCCAAGTCATAGCTAACATGTCGTTATAGAATTCCCTGAACTTAGGATCCTTAAGCATCTCCTGAGTAGCAATACCTGTTTCAGTAGCAGTTGGAGTAATCTCTTCTTTTTTTGGATTCAGATTAGCACTACACCTTCCACAGAAATTATTAGTACATGGATTCTCAAATTCACAGTTCCAACAGAGAATCGGTTGTAACTCCTTATTCTGTTCAGATTCCTCTTCATCCTCTATTCCAAGTTTTTTCTTAATGAAAGAATTTGTATCTCTACTTGCAAGATGAGAATAGCGTGACGGCATGACACTACTATTTTTCCATCCAAATCGTTCTCTAAGCATAAATTCATTAAAACCCATTCTTGAACACATGGTGGCACTATTGTGTCTTAGTGTGTGGGGTGAGATTTTCACATTTATCCCAGATCTTTTTATTATCCTATTTATGATATTCCATAATCCTATATCAGTTAATTTTAGTTTTTCCCAATCCTCTGGTGTGTCTTCTTTTTTGTTTATCCTCTTTAGAATGCTTGTATATACTCCTGTATCCATGGTATAGAATAAAGGTGCATCAGGATTACTTTTGTACATATGGTGGTTAAGATAATCTCTGATATAGGCTGTTGATGATGGAATCAGGAATAATTGTACTTTCCTCTGTGATTTCTTTGTCTTGTATTTCCCATTTTTAGGTAAAATAAAATATGCTCCAAGTTTATCATCGAATCCAACACTCCTCAATTTTAGGTTTCTCAACTCCTGGCTTCTAAGCCCTCCATCAAGTAAAGTAACTATTATCCCTTGTTCCCTTGCATCTCTGCATGAATTAAGTATTTTTTTTATCTGTTTCTGGTTTAATATTACATCGATTGGTAGTTCATCTTCGTCCTTGTTGGTTGTTGTTATCCAATTTACGGTATCTGGATATGGTATTGTTTTTTGGTATCCTTTTTTGTATTTTTCTTTATCTGAGAGGTATTTGTAGAATTGTTTGATCTTGATTTTATAGATGGCTGATGTGCCACCTTTGAATTTTTTTTTCAGCCATTTTATCCATTCTATTAGATCATCCTGTTTTACTTCACCCAATTTTTTATCTTCTAAAAAAATACATAACTGGTAAATCCCCTGTATATCTGTTCTTATTGTTGATGGACTGACATCATCTATATTTTCTCGGATGTTTACATATTCTGATACTATCTTCCCATTTTCTTTATTTATGGAATCAATATTGTTTTGAATTGTCTGAATGGTTTTTTGGATATTAGACATATAATTACCAATATCAATAATGCAAAAAGAGGTTATAAATCTTTTGACGTTAAAACGATTACTATATATAACCTTTGATGTTGTTTATTATTAATCCTTTAAATATTACAAATTATATTATGTATTGATTTGAGGTAATATCTGTGGTAGATGGAGAACTCCTTAATAAAATTTATTTAAAATTAATCAAAAATAATTATAAAATCGCTACTGCCGAATCATGTACAGGGGGATTAATTGGTCATATGCTAACAAATGTTTCAGGTATATCAAATTATTTTGATAGAGGAATTATATCTTATAGCAATACATCAAAAATTGATTTATTAGATGTACCAGAAGAAATTTTAAAAGAATATGGTGCAGTAAGTAAAGAAGTTGCAATAGCTATGGCTGAAGGTGTAAGAAAAAAATATGGAGTTAATATTGGTCTTTCTACAACTGGTATAGCGGGCCCAACTGGTGGTACAAAAGAAAAACCCGTTGGTTTAGTTTTTATTGGAATTTCCTTTGAAGATAAATCATATGTAAAAAAATTTGTTTTTAAGGGTGATCGAATAAAGAATAAAAAATCAATGAGTGATGCAGCTTTAAAAATTCTTTTAAATAACATTTAATAATTCTGGTGATTATACTTGATAAATATTGATGGATCCTATGGTGAAGGCGGAGGACAAATACTTCGAAATGCGATTGCCTTATCAATATTATTTAATCAGGATGTTAAAATTAATAATATCCGATCTAATCGTCCAAACCCTGGTATAAAACCTCAACATTATACTGTAATTGATATTATAAAAAAGATTAGTAATGCTAAAACAAATGGATTAAAAATTGGGTCATCTAATTTATCTTTTTCATCTTCAGAAATTGATGAGGGCTCATATGAATTTGATATTGGGACCGCTGGAAGTATTGTACTTGTTTTTCAAGCCTGTCTACTTTCTTTTTTAAAATCAAAAAAAAATATTGAAATTAAATTAAAAGGAGGAACTGATGTTAAATGGTCGCCCTCATGGGATTATTTTGAAAAGGTCTTTTTAGAATTATTAAAAAAAATGGGTATATCCGTTAAATCTAAACTAATAAAAAGAGGATATTATCCTAAGGGCGGTGGAGAAGCGATTTTGACAATAGAACCCTGCAAAAATATCCGCCCTTTTGATATCAATAAGAAGCAAGAATTCAAGGATATACAGGGGATTATCAATTTATCAAATTTACCGGATCATATAGCATCAAGAATGAAGCATTCTTCGATAAAAAAAATTATAGAAAATAGTTATAATGCATCTATTGAAATTAAAAAAGTAGATTCATTGGATTCTGGTACTGGTATAACACTATGGTCGAGATCAAAAGATACAATTCTTGGAAAAACAAAAATTGGGGAAAAAGGAGTTTCTGCTGAGATCATTGGAGAAAATACTGCATATGCCTTAATTAATGAAATACAATCTGGTGCTACTATTGATACAAACATGATAGATCAAATAATTCCGTATATGTTTCTTGCAAATAATGATAAACCTTCTATCTGTTCAGTTAAAAATTTAAGTAGCCATTCCTCTACAAATATTTGGCTACTTAATCAATTTGTTAAGAAAAAAAATATTTTAAAAATTACAAATGAAAACAAATTAATTAGTATTGAAGTATTTGGTATTAATTTAATTCAAAATCAAATATAATTACGGTTATTGTCGAAATATTAAACGACATATTTATTAACTAAATATTATATTTAATCTTATCAGTTGGGGAATAATTTAATAATAAAAATAAAAAAATTACTTTCAATATAATAAAAAATCCCCAGCCTTCCTCCTAAATTTTTTTTTATCAAATATTATAATGTATTCGATAAATCAAGTTTTCTTATTTTATTTCTTATAAGATGAATAAATAATGCTACAAATATTAATGCTAAGAATAAACCTGATATTGTTCCGAAAATATCATAAGATACTAAAAAATTATAAAATGCATGTGCAAAAACTGCTAATAAAAAAAAGGGCAATATTCTAAATTTTGACTTATTTCCAATAATTGTTTTACCATATCCATAACCAGTTAATGCTGTAGCAGAAGCATGTAAAAGACAGCCTCCAAAACTTCTTAAGATAATTAATATTATAAAAACAAATAAACCTTCAGATAAAAAACTAAATCCATAAAATAGATTTTCAGTTGCAGAAAAACCAAGTCCTGCAACTGCACCATAAATCAATCCATCTTCAAGTTCTTTAATTTCTCTTTTTACAATTCTTGTTCTTAATGCAAATGGCTTAACTAATTCCTCAGCAAATGGGGCTATTACTACTGCTGTAGATAATCCAAACAAGTTTTCACTATTTATTGAAATGACAAGTGATACTTCTAAAAATAATTCTAAAATAATTGATGCAATTATAGCAACTGATGCCCCCCATAAAAAACATATAAAAATTGGAATCCATCTTTCCCTATTATATTTCTCAGTATTTCTGATCCATATAACATAAATAATTGCAGGAAGAAAAGCAAAAATGAGTAGTAAAATAATTTCCTTGTTAATCACTTAATTAGATGTATATGATGCATTTATTTAATTTTATTTCTTTTAAATCTTAAATTTTATTGATATAATTTAACTGCATTAATGTTGATTGGTATATTCATTGAATTTGCTATTGAATCACATTTTGTTCTTAATAAATATAAAATAGGTTTATAATTTGTATCTGAAAAAGATTCATAATTTGCCATTCCTTTGCAAATAATTAAATCAGTGTTTTTTAATTTTTTTTCAAGTTCAATAGGAATTTCATTAAAATCAACACCTACAGCAAAGCAACCAGTAGTTAATATTTCATCTACAATTTTTATAAAATTTAAATCTTCTGCATCCTTCATTGTTGCATCACTTAAAATTGGTTTACCTTTAACAATTAGAGTTATGTTAATATCTTTGTTATATTTTTTTAATTCTTCACATAAAATTCTATCAAATACTATCTCTCCACAATTGTCAGAGAAAAATAATACTTTTTTTGATTTCTTTAATAAAGTTTTAAATTTTTCAGTATCATCATATCCTAAACCTTCTTTTACTGATTTTTTAAATATTTTTTTCAAATCAGTTGGATGTGAACTTGCACCATCAATACCAAAATCTAGATTATTTCCAACAATAGAACAAAGTATACTCATTCTCAAAGGATCCTGTGATTCTTGAATCAGTTTTTTAATTTGTGGAATTAAAGATAATGCGATTTCATTACTCTGTTTTTTTAAATTTTTATAAGGGTCATCATTTCTGAGAGTATCATATACAATTTTATGTACTTTAGTTGCAATTTCAGCACTATTAATCTCATGAGAATAATTTTTTTGAAGGATTTTACATGCGTTTCTTATAGCTTTATCTTTAATGATTGGATTATTTGTGGTTAATTCAGTTTCAAAAATAATTCTTTTTATTAAACAAGGTACACATTGTGTTTGAATTTTCATTAAAATAAACGAATCCTAAATCATTATTATAGTCTTACGACTAATTATATAGTATTTTTTAGGTTAATTTTTTAAATAAATAAACAATTGGTATTTTCATAGAATGAGGAAAAAATTGGATTTCAAAAATTGATTAAAAAATCTGATATTGCAGTATTATTTTTTTGTGATCTAATTAAGATAGTTGGGTGAGGTATTTACAAAAAATGATTAATGAACCTGATATTGTTAAGCAATTAAGAGAAGAAGAACGAATTGGGAAATTACAGTATAATGATTTTGATATTAAAGAAAGATTTTTTGAAATAATAGGTATAAAGCAAAAAAAATTTCAGAGGGCTAGCTCTGATTTAAAAATTACAGGATATAATGATGCATTGAAATTAGCAAAAAAAGTACTAGAAGATCTAAGTAAGAATTGATTTACCTGCTGTGATCAGCAACATTTCTCCAATTTGAAGCCGAAATTAATTATTATTAGGTTTATCAATAATTCAATATTTGGATTTATTTTAATTCTTTAAATAGATATAACCCTTTATTTTTGTAACTAAGTTTTTTATAATATTCTTTCACTCCAACCCCACTTAATACAAATAATATTTTTTTATTATAATCTTCATAGCAAATACGCTCAGCTTCCTTCATTAATTTTTTTCCATATCCAATGTGTTGAAAACCCGATTTGTTTTTTTTACCTATAGGCAGCTCTAAACCAACTATTTTTAATTCTCTGATAATCATGCAAGGTTTTTTTTGTAGTTCATATCTATGAGATTGTATAATATCTCTTAATCTGAGATATCCAATTATGCCATCATTAATTTTATCGATTAAGGATATGAAAATTTCTTCGCTATTATTTGATTTATATTTAATAATATTAATTTTTGCTTCAGATTCATTAAATTCTATGTTTTCTTTAAGCGATTTATGGCCCATTTCTCTACATCTAATACATCTGCAAAGTTTTCCATGTTCTTTCATTTCTGTTTCAACAATTTGACGTAGATTACTTTTATTAACACCGGCTAGTATATATTGAGCTGGAACGTCTCTTTGTATTCTTTGAATTCTAATCCATTCTGGAATGTATTCTTTTATTTTTGAAATGATTTGAGAAGCTTCGTAATTATCTAAGGGTTTATACATTTTGGATTTCCATAGTTTATATAATTCTGTACCTTCAATTACTAATGTTGGATATATTTTGATCATGTCTGGTTTAAAATCTGTATTTTGAAAAATTGTTTTAAAGGATTCTATATCTGAATTATTATCTGAACCGGGTAAACCGGGCATCATATGGTAGCAAACTTTTAAGCCACAATCTTTTGCAATTCTTGTGGCGAATATTGTATCTGTTACTGAATGTCCTCTTTTCATATTGAATAGTATCTTATCAAATACTGATTGAACTCCTAGCTCAACCCGAGTTACTCCTAGATTTAATGCCTGATCTGCATGTTGAGTTCTAAACCAATCTGGCCTTGTTTCTATTGTAAGGCCAATGCATCTTGAAGATGCTTTTTCATTTTCTTTTTTCGCATTTTTCAATGATTGAGATGATTTATCATTTAATGCATCATAACATCTTTTTACAAACCAATTCTGATAATATGGTACTCGCGAAGTAAATGTTCCGCCCATTATTATTAAATCAATTTTATCAACTTCATGGCCTATTGCTTTTAATTGTTCTATTCTACTTTTTGTTTGCATAAATGGATCAAAATTATTTATTTTTCCTCTCATGGCAGCGGGTTCAAAACCTGTATAACTTTGAGGTGTTTGGTTTATTGGCCCACCTGGGCAAGGTATACATTGGCCATGTGGGCAACTTTCTGGTGATGTCATGACAGCAACAATAGCGACCCCTGATATTGTTCTCATAGGTTTTGTACGTAAAATTTTAATAAGAATTTCAAGTTTTTCATCTGAAAAATCATGAGGAATATTAGCTAGTATCTCACTATCTGGTGGAATATTATCAATTTTATATTTTTTACAGAGCCGGATTTTTTGTTTATGTAATTCCTCCTTTGATTTTATCTCATTTGAGAGTATTAGATCAATTATATCAGAATATAAAGTCATTCTAATGGCATCATAGTATTATTGGATAAAAATCTTTGTTATAAAAAAAATATAATTAAGCTTAAAATTTGATTTATTTTATAGATTATATTTTATTAATTTTACTTAGTTTATTCATAATAATACCAATTTTGTCGAGTTTTATATATTTTATTTTAAAGTATGACAAAAAGATATATTCATTCGTATTCCTTTTACCATTATTTTACACAAATATGTTATAAATATACACATTTATATAGCTATGTACACAACTATATATAGCATCTACCTTATACTGCTATTATCCGGCAAATTTCGGAAAGGACAGATGAAAACAAATGGATGTATATAGAGAATTTACGGTATTTGAAAACGATATGAATTGGAGGAAGAGAAAACGGCTTCAATCATTACAAACAGATGATTTTCGAAGTTCAAGATTTACATGAATAGATGGATGAGTTAACGTAATTAACTCTTAAAACTAAGATAATTATATAAATAAAAAGTAATGACGATTATATTATTCAAATCTCTTTTTTAGGGGGGAAAATATTGATGGATTCATATGATGTTACTATTGATATATAGTCATCAATTGCTCTATTGATATAATTTCATATCAAAAATTAGAGAACAAAGGATCAATATTTTGATAATCGGGAAATTTAAAGAAAAATTTGTAAGAATTTGAATGAGATGAGAAGTGATATTCTACCCCTGAATAAGTAACCTCAATGGATTGATGATAAATATGAAAATGAAAATAGCAATGATTGGCTGGGAATATCCACCGTTCAAAGCAGGCGGTCTTGCTACGCATTGCTATGGCCTTACTCGAAGTCTAGCTGATAAAAACGTTAAAGTATATTTTTTTATGCCTAAAACAAAACATATAGCAAATAGTGACCACCAAAATCTGGTGATAAAAGAAGCAGGAGAAACAGAGATTTTTCCTTATGATCATCCAGAAGATGAAGCATTAGCTGGTAAATTTTTTGAAGCTGTTCATAGATATAATAAACTTGTTGTTGCAAAAGTTAAAGCTGTTGCAAAATCTGAAGGTAGATTTGATTTTATTCATGCTCATGATTGGCTAACAATGGAAGCATCTATGATTTTAAAAGAAGAAATGGGTGTACCTTTGGTTCTTACTATTCATTCTACTGAGTATGATCGAAGTGGTTGGCTTAATCCAAATCAATGGTTTATTGATATTGAAAGAAAGGGTATGGAAAAAGCTGATAGAATAATTGCAGTGAGTCATTTTACTAAACGTGTGATTGTTGAAAAATATGGTATAAATCCTAATAAAATAAGTGTTGTTCATAATGCAGTTTATCCTATTCCTGAAGGTAAAAAACAAGAAATCGTGTTGTTTTTAGGTCGTCTAACAATTCAAAAAGGAGCTGAGTTTTTCTTGAAAGCTGCTAGAAAGGTGTTAGATTATGAACCCGATGTTCGTTTTGTTGTCGCAGGCATAGGGGATATGCTACCATGCTTGATTGATCAGGCTGTAGATTTAGGTATTTCAAACCGAGTTATTTTCACAGGGCGTTTAACTGAAGAGGAGGTTAAACATATTTATGGAATTTCAAGTGTATATATTATGCCTAGTGTAAGTGAACCTTTTGGCATAACTGCTCTTGAGGCTATTTCTGCAGGCACTCCAACAATTGCTTCTAAAACCTCGGGTGTATGCGAGACTTTCAATAACTGTTTAAAGGTTGATTTCTGGGATACTGATGAGATTGCAACCAAGATTATATCATTGTTAAGATATGAATCTTTAAGGACATCGCTAGCTGAAAACGGAAAAAAAGAAATTGAACTTTTCACTTGGGATAACGTTGCTGGAAAAACAATAGATGTATACAATGGTATTGATGTTGAAAGATTAAAAAAACAGCTTAAGGGGAGAGAAAAGATTTATAAATGGAATCAAAAACTTGCTTCCAGAGACTATGACTTATCTTTATCTCTGGGCCCTAAGACTAAGAAAGTGAGATGATTGAAATATTAAGGAAGATTATATCATCCAAATCTCTTTTTTAGGAGGAAAAAATATGATAAAAATTAGCAGAAATATATTAAAAAATCAAACAATAGAAGTTTATAAAGGGGGTATATAATGACATCAATTTGTTTATATTTCGAGGTACATCAACCGATGAGATTAAATCATTTTTCGGTATTCAACATAGGGGCGAACCATGATCGAAATTCTGATTATTTTGATCAGAAACTTAATCAACAAATTTTTGAAAAAGTTGCAAAAAAATGTTATCTTCCAACAAATAAAGTATTGCTTGATTTAATCAATAGATATGATGGTAAATTTCGGGTTTCATTTAGTCTGACTGGCACATTTATTGAATATTGTGAACGTTATATGCCTTCAGTTCTTGATAGTTTTAAAGAATTATTTGCTACAGGTGCTGTTGACCTTATCGAGGAGACATATTATCATTCACTTTCAAGTATGTATGATGATCTTGATGAGTTCGAAAAGCAAATAAAAATGCATCGAGAAAAAATAAAAAGAATATTTAACTATAAACCAAAGATTTTTAGAAACACAGAAACAATATATGATAATCGAATAGCCAGAAAAATCAACGAGTTGGGATACAAAGGAATTATCACCGAAGGAGCAGATAAGATCTTAGGAAGACGTTCACCTAATTATCTGTATAAACCATTTGATACAGACATTAAAGTGCTATTAAGGAATTATAAACTAAGTGATGACATAGGTTTTAGATTCTCCACACATAATTGGTCAGAATTCCCTTTGACTGCAGATAAATATGCAAAATGGATATCTCATTGTGAAGGAGATCTTGTTAATTTATTTATAGATTACGAAACATTCGGAGAACATCAATGGATAGAGACAGGAATATTTGAATTCCTTAAACATCTGCCTGGAGAAGTATTGAAACATAATCATTTGGATTTTGTAACGGTTAGCGAAGCAGTTGAGCGATATCAACCTGTTGGAGAAATAGATGTTCCATGGGCTATTTCATGGGCTGATGAAGATCGTAATGTATCTACATGGCTTGGAAATGATATGCAAATTGCTTGTTTTAATGAATTAAAAAACATTGGTAGAAGACTTAAGGAAAAGGGTAATGAGATGTTACTCAAAACATGGCGTTGTCTTCAAACATCAGATCATTTGTATTACTGTTCAACAAAAGGTCTAGCTGATGGAAATGTCCATGCCTATTTTAGCCCATATGATAATCCCTACGAAGGTTTTATGAACTATATGAATATATTACAGGACTTGAAACAGAGAGTTATGTTGTAAAGGTTGTGAGTTAAAGAAGGTAAAATAAATGTCTAAATGTGATATTTGTCATAAACATTTTACAACAAAAGCACAGATGAAACAACATAAAATGAAAGAGCATACTAACAAAATTCATGGTACTAAATTTAGAATCCCAAACTAGAATGTTGGTTTATATAATCTCTATCATTATTACTTGCTGATTAAGATATTAGTGGAGAGGCGGTATATTCCATAAACAATATTTTTGAGGTTGTCAATTATAAGAATAATCCGCCTAGTACTGCATTAATATAATAAATAATTGGTGCAAAGAATAAAATTGTAATTATGATCCAAAAAGCATAACATAGATGAATATACGGTTTTTTGTAATCGGCTTTCACATTTTTTTTTAGTTAATTTTTTAAGTTACAAATTAATTAAATATTTAATGGTAGAATATTATGTTTTAAAAAAATTAGCTACTTCTGAAGATGCAAGTTTTCAAACTGGTGATAAATTTGAGTTTGTAGGGCGTATAGATATTTATTCGGATAAGATGAATTCAGAATTTATTGATAAAGTAGTAAAGAAATTTGGAAAAGGTTGTTATTTAACTTTTAGTAGAGATAATGCTTTTTATTTTAAATTTTTTAGTAATAAGGATCATTTATAGAATATAGTAGGATGATGGTAAAATTAGACTTGATAAATTAACAATTAAGGCTCAAGAATCTTTACATGAATCAAAAAATATTGCAGATAAATATAGTCATCAGCAGATAGATGTAAACATTTATTATAAATTGATAAAAATACTTTCATAAAATGTTAAAAAAATTTATAAAAATAAATTAATTACTAGTTGAAAAAAAAAACTGGCGAGGAGGAAAAATGGGGAAACAATTATCCATGATAGACAAAGACATAGATTTAATATCTCAAAGGATTATGATGGAGCTTGAAACCGCAAGTTCTGAGGATTTATCTGAAGCTAAATATGCAAAAAAGATATTACAATTATCAGATCTTAATTATACAAAAAACATATTTCAAGAGATAGAAAGTATCCCATCTGGATCTAAATATGTTATCGAAAAAAGAGCGGTGATAAAGGCATTGTTGCTTTCTACATGGTTGCAGCGGTTTTATTTTATTATCAGATCCGCTATTATGTCGGCCCTAGGCGGGGTTGTTGCATTCCTTTACGTATCGTTCTTTGGTCAGATAGGTGTTGTTTTGGCAGTTGCCATGGGCATGCTTATATTTATCGTTGGGTTGATTGTAACAAGATTATTTGATACACAAATAGTCAGAATCACAAAATATATCGTTAGACGTTTGGGTAATCATAAAAAGATTAGGGAATTTATCATGAATCACTTTTAGGTAGAATATAGGAGAAAAAACTAACTTAATTATAAATCCATCATGATTATATTGATGTATAAATAACTAAATTATTTATTGTACAAAAAGGGTATTTAATGTACAATTTAATAATTAACAATGGTAAAATTTTAAATCTTTAATAAAATATTAATTTTATATGCCAAACGGAAATTGCAAATATTATAAAATAACAATTCCCAAATCGGGTGATGAAAAAGCAGTAGGTTTTAGATGTTTAGCTGGAGTAAATACATTTAGAGG
>JAHWGJ010000025.1 GCA_020054475.1 Thermoplasmata archaeon
AACATCATAATCACCAAGTAATAATGCTACAAATGGAATATTTTGCATATAAAATGAATTCAACATCTTTATTTATTGGATATGTACAAAAATCTCTAGAAAACTCTTATCTAACAATAGATATATAAACAATTATTGGAAGAATAAATATGAAAAAAATTAATAAAATATTTGCAATAAGTTTGATAATACTTTTAGTTGGAACCACCTTATCGCCAATGATAAGTAGTAACTCTTTGCAAGAAAATGAAAAAACAATGGAAATTAATATTAGTCAACTGAATGAAAATATTTTTTCTTATGATCAAAAACTCTCTGTAGAAGATATTACAATTTTAAAGGAAATAATTTCGTCAATTGAAAGTACATCAAATGATAAAGAATTAGATGTCTTAATAGATAGACTCTTATCATTTTTTGAAAATAGAGGTTTAAATTTAGGATTTTTATCTGATGGCATATTCTCAGATTCCATTGTTGTTAGTTTCGGAACTGAAAACCATCTTAGACCAACATATATTCCTAAAATTAAGTTTAGTAAATTTTTCCATATGTGGAAATATTCAAGTGATTGGAGTACAACTATTATTATGGATTCAATTATATCTATTCCTTCGCATCTTCTTCAGGGTAGACAAATTGGATTTATGATTGGTTTCAAAGGAATTTATGTTTATATACCTGATTGGATACCTGGCCTTGAGAATTTAGAGTTTTTCATAGGCACAACTCCATTTGCTTGGGGTATGGATTTTTAAGGGAAGATAATTTATTTTCCTTTTTTTCTTCTTTCATTTTTTTATTATCAATATTTGATTTTGTCTCTCAGGAGGCTTCAACACAAAGTTTTTTGTTTTGAATGATCTGTAAAAAGGTCTTAAACTTAACTTTTAGATTAATTCTCTTCTCCAACATTTTTTTCTAGATAAAATCTTTTTTTCCTTCTGTTTGGATCTGATTTTATTGTACAAATTTGGTCAAGATCTATGTTTAACCCCAAGGTCATATTTACGGGTAAAAATTATGATAATGTCCCTTCCCCAGCGTCTTTTTACATTAAAAAAAATAATTGGAAAAAAAACAATAAAACTATTGCAATAGATCAAAATAACAATACAGCAACTGATTCAGTTACAATATTTATGATAAATCTTAATTTTGATAAATGAAAAATTTATAATATTAGGTTTTCACCGAACTAAATATTACCTTTTATATATTCTATCAATAATAATGTATATTAAAAAATAAGGTGAATAAAAAATGAGTACTATATTATCTAAAATAATTGCAGTATCTTTTGTGATGGTTGTTATCGCATCAGGTACATATGTTTTATTAACAACAAATCCAAGTATAAATCTAATTTCAGGATATCCTGAATATGATATCTCAAATTTTGAAACCTATGATGATTTTAACACTTATCTGCAAAATAATTTTGAGTCATATAATACTAATTATTATTCCCCAGGTTCAAGTTTTATTACAGGACTTAGGTCAGACGCATTAGATGAAGGAAATCAAGATATAAAAGCAACTGAGGACTATGATAATTATTATTCTGATACAAATATTCAAGAACTTGGCGTTGACGAACCAGATATAATTAAAACAGATGGAAAATATCTTTATGTTATCTCAAATTTAAATCTATATATAATATATGCATACCCTGCTGAGAATTCGGAAATTATATCATCAATTACTTTTAATGAATCAGATAGGCCAAATAATCTATTCATTAATGATGATAAATTAGCAGTAATAACTCAATCATACATCTACCGAATTTATGATGAATTGGATGAAAAATTAATGGATGAAGAAAAAATCTGGCAGGATACAACAACTACGCAAGTTTTTATCTATGACTTATCAGATATAAATAAACCAAAAGAAATTCAAGATATTGAAATCGAAGGATATTATTCAAACTCAAGAATGATAGATGATTATGTCTATATTATCACAACCCAATATGCCTATGAACCACTTTTATATATAGCTGAAGATTCAACATATATTCCAAAAATAAGAGTAAATAATAATGAACAAAAAATAGGTTTAAATGATATTTATTATATTAACTCACCAGATGTATCAAAAACTATGACAAACATTGTATCATTTAATATAAAAGAAGAGACAATTGATTTAACAGCTGAAGTTTATATTTTAGGAACCCCATCAACAATCTATGTTTCAACTGAAAATATCTTTATTACAAGCATCTCTAATACTTATGATTATAACACAATTTATGATTTAATAATAGAATATGTTTTACCATATTTACCAGACGAAGCAACAAATGAATTGAATACACTCAATTCCTTAACAATTGAAGATTATCAGAAAATAACTATATCAGAATGGATAATACAAAATTATGTAGAAAAAATGGATGAAAAACAAAGACAAGACATTGCAAGACAACTTATCATGCATTTTGAAAAAACCATAATTCATAAAATTTATATCAATAACGGTGAAATAAAATATCAATCACAGGGCTCAGTACCAGGTTATGTACGAAATCAATTTTCTGTAAGTGAATATAATAATAATTTAAGAATTGCAACAACTGTAAATGGATGGATGATGAGACCCTACCTTACCTCAATTGAATCATACAATAATGTATATATTCTTGATGAAACACTTGAAATAATAGGATATATTGAAAATATTGCAGTTGGAGAAGAAATATATTCAGTAAGATTTCTTGAAGAAAAATGTTATCTAGTAACCTTCAAACAAATAGATCCTTTCTTTGTAATAGATTTACAAGATCCTACAAACCCAAAAATATTGGGGGAATTAAAAATACCAGGTTATTCAACTTATTTACATCCATATGATCAAAGTAATATTATTGGAATAGGTCAAGAGGGAAATAATATAAAAATAAGTCTATTCGATGTCGAAGATGTATTTAACCCTAAGGAATTATCAACCTATCAAGTAAAGCAAAAAACTGAAGAATATTACTGGTCATACTCATCAGCTCTATATGAACATAAAGCATTCTTATTTGATAGATCTAAAAACCTTTTAATAATACCCATTTCAATAGATTACAAAGAATCTGCTTATATATTCAATATAACAAATAATGATATTTCGTTAAAAGGAATAATATCACATGAATCAGAAAATGATTTAGAAGATCCACATGAGCCATGGGAAAGCGATTATTTGAGAGGAGATTATGGCTATTCAATAAAAAGATCATTGTTTATTGAAAATGTGATCTATACTATTTCAGATTCAATGATTAAAATGAATGATATAGATAACTTAAATGAAATAAATAAAATATCTCTAATTTAAAAACAATAAAAGGAATATCACAGGTAATATTCCTTTTCTTATTATTAATTAGAAAAATAAATTTTCTTTAATAAATAATCAATCGAATTATCACCTTAAATCTTTTTTATAATAAAATCTATTTTTTTTTTTATTGAAATAAATATAGCTAGAAAAAATTAAAAAGAAAAAAAAGAAAAAAATATTAATTTTAATTTAACCTAAAACTAGGTGAAAATAAATCTAAAATATAATTCACAACAGCCATTATTAACTCATAAAGAGTAACTAACAACCCAATAAGATATGTTATTAATTCAACAAGCTTAAATGCCTGTAATACAAGAACAATTAACTCTCTAACAAAATCTATAAGCCATTGAATTATTTGCTTTATAATATCAATTATACCCTCACTTTCAACATTTAAAGTTAAATCGCTTAACTTTTCATCAATTGTTTTCTTATATTCCTCAATTTCCTTAATTTTATCCATTAAAGGATCACTATTGATCTTTGGAACGGCTGATACCGTAGAAATCATCAAGAAAACTGAAAATATTGCAAAAACTATCATTAATATTCTTCTCAATATATTTACCTCCAATATTTAAAATCACCAATTCATTATTTAAATATAGCTATTAAAATACTTACAATATTCTTTTAAAATCCTTATTAAATATAAAACAACATCATAATAATATGAACGAAGAAAAACCATTCAATCTAACTTTAATACTAAATAAAACAGATGAATTTCTAGATATGCTTGAAAAACTCGATATATTATATCCCATATTCTCAAACTCAATAAATAAGAACAAGAGAACTAAAATACAAATATAACATTGTAAGACAAAAAAGCCACACCTATTCATATACTAATATTATTCTAAATCTATCTTAATTTCTTTTAATGATTTCAATACATTGATAATATAATACTATTATCCAATAGGATTTTCAATTTTTCCAATAAACAATATTGTGCCTGATTCATTATGTTGAATTAAGAAAAGAAATGGATGATCCGCATTAAAAACTGTTGCTGGGTCAGGTATTGCCGTTTCTAAAACATGAACTGTTGTAGCAGCAGCAGCCTCAGATCCCTCTTCATTTACTTCAACAAACGCTTTATGTAATACTTTTCCTATAAACAGTCCTCCAAAACCATTCATACCTGAAAAATCAGCATTATAGCTGAATATAATGTCCAAACCTATGTCAATAAGTATATTCTTCAGGTTATATTCAGTTTTAAAATTAAATTTAGGTAAAAAAATATCAATTTTTGTTGGATACATTGAATTCAACCAATTAGTTAGATTCTCTTTACTTAATTTATTTTCAATAATATCTATATTATTTTCTTTTGGAAGAAGAATAACCATAGAAACATCATCACCCTTATAAGGTAATTCTAGTAATTGCAGATATTCATTTTCAGAATAATTAAAAAATACTTCTGAATTAGTTGAAGCCATAGTTGAAACATCAATTGTTTCATCTGATGATATTTTAAATTCTCTATCAACTGTATCTTTAACATCAAATTGTGTAAGCCATAAACCTTTGAAATAAATAGCATTTGAAAGAATCAAAACAGTACCTGGGCTTATATCTTGAGATGAAAGCATATCCTCGATTTTACTACCTGTGTTTTCCTCAACCCATTCATTAATAATTTCTGCAGCTTTAGCTGGATCTGAGAAATCAAGATCAGTTGCTTTACCCATATAGTAATTATCAATGAAACTCAGATATTCCTCCAAAAAAGGATAATCTTTTTTTGTCCATAGGGCATTAGCAGTATTTAGAATATAATCTGCATCAATATTTAATAAATTATAAATTCGACCAAAAGAACATAAACTTACTTCATTATTTTGTTCAAAACCTAAAATATTTTTCATTTGATCGGCAGTATCACCTCTAGCACCTTCATAGGTCATTGAAAGTGCAACAAATATACTATAAGGTGAAAAGAAAACATTACCTTTCGACTCATCAGATATATATTTATATATATTCAAACTAAAATCATTCATAGAATCAGAGAGAGATTCAACACTTTCAACGGTTGCAAAAGTGTCAATAGCTTTCGCCTGTATGATAATTGATGGAGTAAATAATCCAGAATAAAAAGCAGCAATTAAAACAACTATAACCAATATGAAAGTTAAACTTATACCAAATATTTTTTTATTTTTCACACTACTTCACCAATTATATGTATAAACATAAATTGTATATAAATAATATTAATAAGTTTGGGAAAAACCAAAAAAAATACAATTTAAAAAATTTTAATAATTAATTTTTAACTCAAACAATATTCTTTATAAGTCTTATTATAATATTGAAAATCATATAATGAGGTTGTATTTATGGTAAAAGCAATTTGGAAAGATAAAGTAATAGCAGAATCTGATAAATTCGAAATAGTAGAAGATAATTACTATTTCCCACCAGAATCAGTTAAAAAAGAATTTTTAAAAGAAAGTAATACTCATTCAACTTGCCCTTGGAAAGGCTATGCAAACTATTATGATATAGTAATCAATAATGACGTAAATAAAGATGCAGCATGGTATTATCCAGATCCAAAACCAGCTGCAATTAAAATTAAAAACTATATAGCTTTTTGGAAAGGTATAGAAGTTAAAGAATAATAAATTTCAATAACAAATCTTTTAGTAAGATAAATGAAATTTCAAATAACAATATACCACGAATATATAAAATAATTTAAAAAAATATAGAGGATAAAGATGGAATATTACATAAAGAATTTCAATGAAAAAGGACTAAATGAAATTTACCCATACTACGTATTAGGCGTAGATATAGGTGGAACAAATACAAATCTTGGTATTGCTGGTGTTAATAATTCAAAACCGATAATATTATTCTCATTAAATTTTAAAACTAAGGAATTAGAGTCAATCTTACCTGCTATTGAAAACACCATAAACTATGCAAAAAAAAAATATGACATTAAAATTGATTTTACCTGCATTGGAGCTGCAGGGATAATATCATCATCAAATGATTCAGCGGAATTAACTAATATTGAATGGAATTTAAATTCAAAAGAATTGACAAATAAATCATCATTAAAATCTGTTTATATTATTAACGACTTTCAAACTATCGGCTACGGTATAAATCTTCTTGATTCAAATAATAAAAAAGATGTTTTTCAAGTTAGAGGCAGAAATGATAATGTCATATCTTCAGAAGCAACAAAAGCAGTAATTGGCGCAGGAACAGGACTTGGAAAAAGTATTTTGATTTATAATAAAAATCTTAACACATATTTACCAATAAAAAGTGAAGGTGGACATGGAGATCTTCCTGTTTATGATCAAATAGAGATGCAAATAGTAGAATATATCAAGAATTTAAAAGGGATATCACAACCCATTAGCTATGAAGAAGTTCTTTCAGGGGGCGGTATAGAGAATATATATTTATATTTTAGAAATAAACAAGAAATAGAAGATACAATTTATACAAAAGAAATAGATAAATCGTTTGAAAAACCTCCTCTTATTTCAAAATATAAAGAATTAGATAAAACATGCGAAGAGACATTTAGAATTTACACACGTTTTTATGCAAGATGTGCAAAGAATTTTGTTCTTGATACTCTTGCAGAGGGTGGATTATATATATATGGCGGTATAGCTGCAAAAAATAAAGAAATATTTACATCCAAGGAGTTTATCAATGAATTTGAAAAATCTCATAAACGAACCGGCATCTTAAAAAAAATTCCAATAAATATAATATTAAATTATGATTTAGGTCTTTATGGTGCATGTTATGTTGCAATGCATCAACTATATAAAAAACAAAAAAAAATCATTTAATTAGGTGTTTTTTTTTATGAAGGAAATGGATTTTAATTATTCTGCAAGTTTAATTTCTAAAACCGAAATTATTCAATTAGAAAAAAAAATACAAAATGAAATAAAAAAAATGATATTAGCATCAAATAAAGGATATCAAGATGATAGATCATCAATAAATCTACCAAACGATATGGAAAATCTGGAAAAAGTTAAAACTCTAATCAACAAAAAGCAAAAACTTAATCCAAAATATATTATCCTAATAGGTATTGGTGGTAGTAATCTAGGTACAATAGCCATTCAAGAAGCTGTGTTAGGTAAATTATATAATTTAAAAAATCCCCCACTCAAAATACTATATACTGATACCGTCGATACTGATACAGTATATGATATAAATTCAATTATTGAAAACACTTTGAAAAATGGAGAAAATATCATAATAAATATTGTAAGTAAATCTGGAGGTACAACTGAGACAATAGCAAATTTCGAAATCTTAGAGGGTGTTTTAAAAAAATATAAAACACAATATGAAAAATATATCGTAGTTACCACAGATAAAGATTCAAAACTTTGGAATTTAGCTTTAAGTAAAGGATTTGAAACTCTTGAAATACCTAAAAAAATTGGCGGTAGATACTCAGTTTTTTCATCTGTAGGGTTATTTCCATTGGGTATGCTAGGTATAGATCTAGATCAATTGTTACAAGGTGCAAAATTAAAAAAAAATAAATGTCTAAATCAAAGTATAGAAAAAAATCCTGCCGCTTTAAGCGCAGCTTTAATATATCAACATAGATTAAAAGGAATTAACATCCATGATCTATTTTTATTCAACTCTGATCTAGAATCCATGGGGAAATGGTATCGTCAATTAATGGGGGAAAGCATTGGAAAGGAATACGATATAAATAATAACAGAGTATTTGAAGGCATCACCCCAACTATTTCTATTGGTTCAACTGATTTACACTCAATGGCTCAGTTATATCTTGGCGGACCTTATGATAAATTTACTACATTTGTGAAAATAAAAAAAAACCGAGAAATTGTAAATACTCCTAACCAACCTGAATATTCAGATTTAGTTAAGGGCATACAATCAAAACCATTAAATTATATTATGGATGCTATACTGAATGGAGTAAAACGCGCATTTAAGAAAGGAAAAAGACCATATATTGAAATCACATTGCCAGATAAATCAGCTTTTTCAATAGGCCAATTTATGCAATTTAAAGAAATGGAAATAATTTATCTAGGACATCTATTAAAAATTAATCCATTTAACCAACCAAATGTAGAATCATATAAAACTGAAACAAAAATGATTCTTGAAGATAAATAAATCTACAGACATTTATTAAAAAATGTTATTTAATAATAGGTGGAAAATATGGAACTAGTAGCAATTGCAATAATATTAGCTATTATTCTAGGAGTTGTTCAATTTCTTGGAGAAAAAATATCTAAAACATGTGGCCGATACTATAAACATGCTATTTCATTCTCAGCTGGAGTTGCAATTACTTATCTATTCCTAGATCTCTTCCCATTTTTTAGCTTTGAAGTAAATAATACAAATAGATTTTTATTCATTTTTCTTCTAATAGGATTTGTAATTTTCCATTTAGTAGAAAAATACTTATACCAACATACAAAGGAAGGATTAATTGAAAATAGATTAGGAAACGAAAACCAAATCGGATCATTTTTATATCATTTTATAATTGGTATAATTATATTAGATTTCTCAATACAAGGATTAAAAGAAGTAATAATTTTTTTTATACCAATAGCCATATACACAGCAATTAGTAGTCTGCCTATGAGTAAGCCAGCATCAAATAAAAATAAATTAATAGCGTCTTTATCAACCTTGTTAGGTGTATTATTTGCAGGCATAATTTACACAAATATTTCAATAGAAATAAAAATTTCACTACTTGGAATAGTAATCGGAGGTTTATTTTTTTCAGTTATACGTCACTCAATTCCTATTGGAAAAGATGGAAAACCTACATCTTTTATTATTGGAGTAATAATTTATACTATTATTATTACAATAAGTTGGCTAGTATAAATATAAAAAAATTCCTATAGAAAAAATGTAATATGTAACATAAGTTAAAAATCATAAGCATTTAATCCATTTTAATAATTATTAAATTGCATTGAAATTCACTTATAATGATTTTTTTTTTTATGACATATATAATTTTAATTTTTTTAAGGAGAGAGAGAATTTTTTTTTTAATTGTTGTTCTCTCCCTCTTTCTCCAATTAAAAAAGCATCTCTCTCTGCAATCAACTTTTAATTTAATATTTAAACTCTTTTTAATAACTTTATAAGGAGAAAATATAGATAAAAAATGATTTAAATAATTAGATTAAGATTATCTTATATTCAACAATTATTTTGACATAAAAAATAAAATAATATTCTTAATAATGATATTATTCATATTATAAAATATCATACATTCTGAGAATTTCAATTGAACATTTGTACATAATATATTGTAATGGATCATCCATTTGGATACTAATATATTGAGATATACTACACATTGTTTAATTCAATGTTGAACTTAATCATTCATTTGAATGATTAATATTTAATTCTGATTTTAAAGACTTAAAAAAATTATTTTTAAAAAAAAGATTCATATAGTCAAAAATACTATTGAAAACTAATGGTAAATCTTACTGACATTAAAAATGCTCATACTAGAATTAAACATATGATAAACAAAACATGCGTTATGAAATCACGTACGTTAAATAAAAAATTAGAATCTGAAATATTTTTTAAATGTGAAAATTTTCAAAGAGTAGGTGTCTTTAAATTCAGAGGAGTATGTAATAAAATACTATTATTAAATCAAATGGAAAGACAAAAAGGAGTAGTAACTCATTCTAGTGGCAATCATGCTCAAGCAGTAGCTCTTGCATCATCAATAATGGGCATAAAATCTGTTATAGTAATGCCCGAAAATGCACCAAAAGTTAAAGTTGAAGCTACAAGAAATTATGGTGCTGATATAATATTTTGTAAAAATTCTGTTAAAGATCGAGAAGAAAATTGTAAAAAATTAATGAAAAAATATGGCTATACTTTGATACATCCATATGATGATGATCATATTATAGCAGGTGCTGGAACATCTGCATATGAATTAATTAAAGAAATTGGGATTGTTGATTATATTTTTTGCCCAGTTGGCGGAGGAGGATTGTTAAGCGGAACTTCAATTGCAACAAAGGGTTTATCCTCAAATTCACAAGTTATTGCAGTAGAGCCTGAAAAAGCTGATGATGCTTACCGTTCATTTAAAAATGGGAAATTATATCCCAGCAATTATCCCGATACAATTGCAGATGGACTTCGAACTTCTTTAAGTGAAAGAACATTCAAAATTATAAGAAAAAATGTAGATGATATAATTACCGTAAGTGAAAAGGAAATAATCGAAGCTATGAAATTTCTTTGGACAAGAATGAAAATAGTTGTTGAACCTTCAGGAGCTGTACCATTAGCTGGGATCATAAAATTTGGAAAAACTCATAAAAATAAAAAAATTGGAATGATCATAAGCGGTGGAAACGTTGATTTAGATGATTATTTTACTAAGCTTCATTAGCCAGATAATTAATAATTATCAAAAATATTTAGATAACATCCTTTAAAATAATAGATAAAATTGGATGATTTTTAAATAATTTAAATAATGACGAATTTTTGATTAATAAATTATTTTTTGCTATAGCAATTTCAAATAAAGACCATTCACTCTTATCACCATAAATATCTTTAGATTGAACCTTAATTACAAAATCACCATTTTCCCCCCAACTGTGACTAACCCTTACAGCCTCTCCACTTTCATAGGGGCCAAACCATTGACTATTAATATTATCACCCCAATCAATTCTAAACAATACATCATTACCTTCAGGATCTATTGAATAAAAATCATAATCATATGTTTCATCGATTTTCCCTGAATCAGATCCATTGATTATTGGGGGATCCGGAGGTAAATTATCACCATATGAATAGGTCTTAAAACAAAAATCTAAATTCTGAAATATTTCACTTAAATTAACCCAATTCTGCGTGTTTTCCTGATTGCTATAACAATATCCACTAGGATAATAATCGTTTTGATAATTGCCATACCAAATGAATTTACCATCACCCATTTGATTAATTATGATATAATATGTTTTATCGAGTTGAACCTCAATATCTGGAAAATCACATTCAAACCAAGACAGTTGCCTAGGAATATCATCTGAAGGAATAGAAATAAACGCAAGATCTTGTTCATTTACATTATCTCTAATACTAACCTCAAGACTATTTCCATCATCTATACTATAACCAAATAAATCGATTTTAACTAGTGGTGATAAACTCGGTTTAAATGATTGTGCAATTTTAAAAGAGCCAACAATCATATTAAAACCTCCTTCATTATCTTGATATTGATCAATTTGAAAACCTAAGTTTATATCTACATCCCCTTTTTTCATTTCACGAATTTCATAACTAAATGAATTATTAAAAGCGTAAATATTAGGAATTATCAGACCAATAAATAAAAACAATATAAAAAGAAAAATCAAATATTTCTTAATCAAATTTTTCATAAATAAATCCTCTAAATAATTTAATATAGTTATCTTATAATATAAATATATCGGGAAATAAAAAAAATTATTTTAATATAGAAATATCAATATTTATCATATAAATTAATTAAATAAATACAAATCATTTTAAATAACAAATATACTGCTGATGGACTATTTATTATCAAGGATTGAATATGTCAAATATTAAACATATTGATGAAATAATCAGTTTACTACTCAACAAATTAAATAAAAATCGGAATCCTATACTCTCAAGGAGTAAATGGGAAAATATAAATCGAACTCCATTTACAACTCTAATTTCATGTATTTTAAGTTTAAGAACAAAAGATGAAGTAACTGAAAAAGCTTCTATAAGATTATTAAATAAATATGATACTCCACAAAAAATTATAAAAATATCTGAGAATAAAATTAGAGAATTAATTTATCCTGTAGGATTTTATAAAACAAAGTCAAAAAGAATAAAAGAAATCTCAAAAAAATTAATTGAAGAATATAACGGATCAGTACCAAATAATTTCAATGAACTAATGAAATTAAAAGGTGTTGGAAGAAAAACAGCAAATATTGTGATGGTATATGGATTTAATAAAAATGATTACTTACCAATAGATACGCATTGTCATAGAATCCCTAATCGAATAGGATGGATTAAAACTAGAAACCCTGAAGAAACAGAGCAAGAACTAATAAAAATAATGCCAAAGAAATATTGGAATGATTTCAATAAAATATTTGTAAAATTCGGCCAAATAATATGCTTACCAATTTCACCATTATGCTCAGAATGTCCAATAGAAAAATATTGTAAAAAAATTAATGTAAAAAATCATAGATAATTAAAAAAATTTATTTTTTAGAATTAGAATTTTTAATTAAATCTTCAATTTCTTTAATAGTAATATCCTCTTTATCATTCATTATATCTACAAGTTTTTCTTTTTCATTCCAATCTGCATAATATTTTTCTTGAGATTCACTCATGGAAAATTTTATTCCTTTGTTCTCAGCAAGCTTCTTCAATTGTTTTTCTGTTAATTCACCCAACAATTCTTTTTTTAATGACATTATTACACCTCAAATCAATCTAATATTAATTTTTTTGTTTAGCATCCCAGCTTTCCGATGTAATATAACAAATAGAATTAAACTTTTCGTTTTTCAAAATTTTATAAAATAATAATATTTTAATTAAAGAAAAATCGATTAAATTATAAATACGTTGTGAGATTATATTTTGGAAGATGGTTGATGGGATGCTTGAAAATGATAATTTAAATTTTAAATATAAATTAAATAGACCACTAGTAATGAGATCATTGAGAAGAAGCAATATAAGGAAAAAAATTGTTGAATATCTTTTTAAAATAAATCCTAGTAGTAGTTATACATCTGAAATAGCCTATAGCGTTAAAACAACTCCAACAAATGTAATTGGCGCTATAAGAGGAATGCATTCTAGATATAGAAAAGAAGAATCTTTAATTGAATTAAATATTGTTGAAGAATGCTCTGAGAATAATAATATTAAATTATATCGACTCACAAATTTTGGACTTGAAATAATTAAAAATATTAATAAAGATATTACTCAAGATTAATATAATTTTGAGAACTGTTTTTCATCCTTTTTATGTTCAACCCTACCTTTACCAAAAAATAATTTTGAAATATTATAAAGATCCATATTAACAGTTTTCAACTTCGAAACAGCTTCTTCAAGAGGTACTGATAATATTTTATCACCATGAAGTGCAACCATTTTTCCATATTCCTCATTTTTAATTAGTTCAATAGCTGCAACACCGAATCTGGTAGCAAGTAAACGATCATGAGCAGTTGGAGTACCCCCTCGTTGAACATGACCAAGTATCGTAACTCTTGTTTCAACATTCATTCTATTTTCGATCTCTCTAGCTAAAGTATGCCCGATACCACCTAGCCTCACATGTCCAAATTCGTCTTTCTCATCATTTTGAGTAATAACCATTTTATCCCCAATAGGTTTAGCACCTTCAGCAACAACAACAATACTAAATTTTTTTCCATGCTCATATCTCGCACGTAAATTTTTACATACTTCTTCAATATCAAAAGGCACTTCAGGAATTAATATTTCATCAGCCCCACCAGCAATGCCCGATACAGTAGCAATCCACCCGGCATGTCTACCCATGACCTCAACAACAATAACTCTATGATGAGACTCAGCGGTAGTATGTAATCTGTCAATCGCTTCAGTTACAATAGAAATTGCAGTATCAAATCCAAAAGTATAATCAGTACCAGAAAGATCATTATCAATTGTTTTAGGAACACCAACAACTGGGATTCCCTTTTGATATAATTTTAATGCAACACTTAAAGTATCATCACCACCAATTGCTACAATTGCATCCAAACCAAATTTTTTTATATTATCCTCAACTTTTTGAAAGCCTTCAGGATTCTTGAAAGGATTAGTTCTTGAAGTACCAATAATAGTTCCACCTTTCGGTAAAATACCAGATACAGAATAATCAGTTAAAAGAACAATATCGCCATCAATTAAACCTTTCCAACCATTTTTTATACCAATTATTTCCCAATCATATTGCATAGAAGCTCTTACAACAGCTCTAATAACTGCATTTAAACCAGGGCAATCTCCACCACCAGTTAAAACACCAATCTTCTTCATAATTTTACCTCATACTCAAATAATAATATCAAACCAATTTTTTGTTAAGACTAATAATGAATTATCATTAAAATATTTTGATTAAAAAAAAATTTATGGAACTAATCTAGTTCTATCTCTAGGAAATAATATGCATTCCCTAATATTTTTAATATCGAGTAATTCCATCAAAAATCGTTCAATGCCAAAACCAAAACCACCATGAGGTGGGATTCCATAACGAAATGCCTTTAGATAAAAATCAAATCCCTTAAGACTAAGATTACAATCCTTAATCCTTTTTTCCAACATTTCAACATCATGAATTCTTTGACTACCTGAAGCTAATTCAACCCCGTTACATTCTAAATCAAAACCTCTTGAATATTTATTATCATACATTGTATAAAATGGTTTAGCTTCTATCGGATATTTTGTTATAAAATAAAAATCATGCCCCTCTTTTTTCATAATTTTACCAAGAGCTTTTTCTTCGTCAGAACCAAGATCCTCGCCCCATTTAATATTAATATTTTCATTATTCAATTCATCAATTGCATTATCATAGGTAATTCTTTTAAATGGAAAACTTGGAAGATGGATTTCTTTATTTAATACTTCAAGTTCAATCTTATTTTCTTTTGCCTTTTCCCACATTTTATAAACAAGTTTTTCAAGTATTTTCATAACTTCTTCTTCACTATTAATAAAAGCCATTTCAACATCAACAGCAGTTGATTCGTTTAGATGTCTGCTAGTATTATGTTCTTCAGCTCTGAAATACCATGCTATTTCATATACTCTATCTAAACCTGTTGCCATTAATGATTGTTTATACAACTGAGGGGATTGAGCAAGAAAAGCCTCTTTTTCAAAATATTTCAATTTAAAAACATCAGTACCTCCCTCTGAGGAACTAGCTATAATATTTGGAGTATGAACTTCAACAAATTTTTCAGATCTTAAATATTCATGAACAGCCTGAATTATAGAATTTCTAATTTTAAAAATTGCTTGAATTTCCTTTTTTCTTAAATCGATAAATCTATTATCCAGTCTAGTATCTAAATCTGACTCTACCTTATCTACAACTCCTAATGGTAGAGGTGTTTTAGCAATGGATAAAATTTCAATATCTTTCGGAATAATTTCATATCCATTTCTTGCCTTATCGCTTCTTTTACATAAACCATATACTGATATAACTGATTCTCTTGAAATCGTAACTAATTTTTCAAAAATATCAGGATCATTCTTTTTTAAAACTGTAATTTGAAAAGTACCCATCCTATCACGGATTATTATAAACGCTATTGATCCAATATTTCTAATATCTTCAATCCAGCCAGCTAAAAATATATTTTTTTCATAATCCTCTTCATTTACTTCAATAGAATAATGACTTCTGAGTCTATCCATAAATAGCCTGTAATTAAAACATTGAATTTAGTCTTTTTGAAATATAGGTACAAATATTTTTTAACATTAAATTATTATTCCAATTATCAACCATTTCTTTAAGAGCATCCCTGTCAAAATTTCTATATTTTTCCACCCAATATGTTATATTTGGAATTGCTCTAATTACATTATCAATAATTGAAATGTCCGCTTCTCTTGCAGTTCGCGATAATGGATTAAGATCTATCGCAATAACTTTTTTACCCATTTTTCTTAAAGCCTGACACCTGTCTCCATCCTCAAGAGGAACAAGAACAACATCTGAAGAAAAAATACCATCTTTATCACAAAGTCCTCTATTATGATCTAAAAAAGAAATGTTCGCATCAGCCTTTAACCCATAAATTTTATCTGCACCATTTTTTTTAAGTTCAACGTATATCTTATTTACACGCTCATTGGATCTATGAAAAAGATTAATTTCTAATTTTGCAGGTATTTCATTTGAAAGATTAATACAATCTCCAGGATTTAATGCAGCAACATTACCATTTATCGATACAACAGGATCATCTGCTAATAATAAAGCAGCAGCTGAAATTTTCTCTGCCTCATAGGTATATTTATTAGTTTTTTCACCTAAAATATAATCAAAAGCCTCTCCTCGTCCATGAGCTATTAAACCTGTATGATGGGTAATACCATTAATAACGGCATTAGATAATTTCTCCCTAATTTTTAATGAATCATATCGTGGATGATTTTTAGGTATTTCCTCCATAATTAAAACAACTTATAACAAACAACTTATTTAAATTAATCTTGTAAAAAATAAAAAAAAATGTAAAAATAAGAAGGATAGAAGATTATTTATCCATACATATTTGGCTGAGGAACTTGACCTGTTGTAGAAACCATTGGTTTAGCTTGCTTATGGAATTTTTGCAATTGTTTTTCAATTCTTTCCGATTCTTCATATAAAGGAGCAACATTAATTTTTATATCAGTAATAAGTGCAATTATGTTAATAGCCGCAGCAGCAGCTTTTGCATCAGGATAATTAGGATGAGCTTCAGTTAGAATAGATATTACATCAAAATCTGAATGTTTGCCTTTATTAAGTAAAACTCCAGATACCCCAGCAATAATACCATTTTTAAATTGAGAAATATTTTTCATAGCTAAATGTCTTCTAACATCCACAGTAGATCCAATTGCATATGCTCCAGCTAACTCATCGTTACTAATATCCTTACCCTCAACGACCATGCCTTCAGGAGAAATTAACATTTTACATTTTTTCTCAGTAACCCATTTCATAATTATTGATGATATTGAGTTAATCAATTGAGGTTTAGGCTTAAATTCAGATACAAAAACAACAATTTTTTCACCATTATTTTGTTCACCTGCATATATCCTAACAGGGGATAAAGGCTCACCAGTATGAACAACTGAAAGAGCGGGGAAATGTGGTGAATTAACTGCACCAACTTGCTTCAAATTTAAAGCATCAATCAAATAATTAGCAGCAATAGTACTAACTAAACCTATAGAAGGAAAACCTGCAATAACAGTTGCACCTTCAAGATTAATATCCTCAAAATCAACTATTTCAATATCTTTATCCTGCAATTTATACCACCATTATTCTTATTATTAAAATTTTTAATCATAATATGTATTCTAACATTTAAAACAATTGGTAAAAAAAAAACTTTATCCTTTCACAACACCTAAGGGAATAAATCTTACAACCTTCTTTGAAATACCCGCACCATGTGCAATATCAACTACATTTCTAATATCTTTATATGAACCAGGAGCTTCCTCAGCAGCAACCTTAAAACTAGCTGGATGAACATAAATCCCCTTATTTTTTAACTGATTAACAATTTCTTCTCCACGCCATTTCCTTACGGCTTCATTTCTTGATATAACACGACCTGCACCATGACATGTAGAACCAAAAGTTTCCTCAGCCTTTTTTGTACCAGCGAGAAGATAACTCTCAGTACCCATATCGCCAGGAATTAAAACAGGTTGACCAACATCTCTATATTCTAGAGGTATTTCTCTTCTACCTGGACCAAATGATCTAGTTGCACCTTTTCTATGAACATATAATTTTCTTCTCGTGCCATCAACTATATGTTCCTCTAATTTAGCAATGTTATGACAAACATCATAAACAATATCCATCTCAAGATCTTCAGAATTCTCCTTTAAAATCCGCTCAAACGACTCTCTAACCCAATGAACTATCATTTGCCTGTTACACCAGGCAAAATTTGCAGCACAAGCCATTGCATTAAAATAATTAATCCCCTCAATGGAATTTACAGGAGCACAAGCAAGCTGTCTATCAGGAAGTGATATGTGATATTTTCTAACAGCCTGATCTAATACTCTAAGATGATCGGTACAAACCTGATGCCCAAAACCCCTTGATCCCGTATGAATCATTACTACTATTTGACCAATATTTTTTATACCATATTTATTAGCAATTTCAGGTTCAAAAATTTCAGCGACTTTTTGAATTTCAAGAAAATGATTACCTGCACCAAGAGACCCCAACTGAGATGCACCACGATGTTTAGCTTTTTGAGATATAGTAGATAAATCAGCATTACTAAGACATCCCTCTTCCTCTAAAAATTTAATATCTCTATCCCAACCATAATTGTTTTCAACCCCCCAATGAGCTCCAAGTCTTAAAACATCTTCAATTTCACTTAAACTAAGCCGGATTTTAGCCTTCGACCCAAGACCAGAAGGAACATTTTTAAACATCTCATCAATAATTAAATGAATTTTATTATAGTCAAAATCTCTTACATTAAGATTAGTTCTAAGTAATCTTACCCCACAGTTAATATCAAATCCAACACCACCTGGTGAAAGAACACCATGCTCAACATCTGTAGCAGCAACACCCCCAATTGGAAAACCATAACCCCAATGAATATCAGGCATAGCCATTGCCTTACCAACAATACCAGGCAACATTGTCATATTAGCAGTTTGTTCAGGAGCATAATCATTTTTAACTGAAGAAATCATTTTCTCATCAGCATAGATTAATGCCGATGTTTTCATTTTTAAATTATTCTGTTCCCCTCTATAATCAGAAGGAATCTCATATTTATACTTATCAATCTTATTTAAAGGTCCATTCCATTTCATTATCAACACTAATCAAAATTTATATTTAATATTAATAAATGATTTATAAGTCTTAACGTTAAAAAAAATAGCACTATTTTTTTTTACTTATATAAGGCACTCCGGTTTTTTTATTTGTTTTAACTTCATAATCTCCGGGCAAATCTACCTTTTTACCATCATCAGGTTTCTCTTTACTAAAAAAATGAATAATTCTCTTTTTATCTGATTGAAGTTTAATTTCCTTACGGTATAAAGTATACTCACCATATCTAAAAACGCCATCTTCTTGTTTTTTATAATCAACTTTTTTTTCTTTATTGTCCGTAAAATCAGATTTTTCAAAATCATCATCAGATATTTCATCTTTAATTATTTCAAATTCTGGATTATCCAGATTTTCATAATATTTTTTTATATCCTTTTTAATGTTTTTTGCTATTTTTCTTTTTATTCCACTAATTTTTGTTAAATCTTTAATCGTAATTTCTTTTAAAGCATCTATTGAGTTATATCCATTATTAAAAAGAATTTCAGCAATTTTATCATCTATACTTTTTATATCATCAAAGGCATTGATTTTTTCTAACTCAATTTTAGATTCCTTTTCATCCTCATTCTTTTTTATCTTTTTTTGTTTAATTTTTGGGATTTTCTCTCTAAATTGCTCATTTGTTATTGGCTCCCATTCAGGGATATTTTTTAACGATTCTTTTTCCTCTTTTTTAATTTCAGAAAATACTGTTTCAGATTCAACTGTTTCCCATTCAGGCAAATTATCTTCAAATTCTGATTTTTGCTCTGTTCCGATAATTTCATCCTTTGATACTTCTTTAGTTATTCCATCTTCATCTTTTATTTCAGTAAATTCAGGGTAATTATCCTCAATTTTTTCAATTTCATATAATTCCTCATTTTTGAAAAGATCTTCATCAATTTCGCTATAAACCACTTTTTGAACAACTTCTTTTTCTTCCAGAAATGCAGGTATTTTCTCCTTTCTATGAATCCTTACAGATGCTTTTAAAGGATCAACAGTTTCTGACTGTTCAATATCTTTTTTAGAAGAAATTATATTTACATTTGTAGGTTTAATTAATTTTCTCTGTAATTTTATAAGATATTTATTTTTAATAGATCCATCTTGAATATGAGGGTCATCTAGAATCATGCGCAATTTTTCAATTGTTTCCTTATTTAGTTTTTTATCATCCTGCATGATATCCGCCATACATAAATTTCAAATCATTTGAATAAAGGATATATAATATTAATATATTTTCTATATTTTAGACATCCATTGATAAAAAAAAAGTTTATTAAGCCGTTCATATATCCATATTTTTTGATTTCAATGAATTTTCAGGGTAGAGATATTATATCAATAAAAGATTTTAGTAAAAATGAAATAAATTTTATTTTAAAAAATGCTGAAAAAATGGTTGAATATGCAAAAGGTAAAAATTATATAGATATCCTAAAAGGAAAAATATTATCATCATTATTTTTTGAACCAAGTACAAGAACAAGACTAAGTTTTGAGAGTTCAATGAATAGATTAGGAGGTCGAGTTATAGGTTTTGCTGATCCAACTGCAACATCACAAAAAAAAGGGGAAAGTCTAGCAGATACTATACGAATGGCAGATTCATATAGTGATGTAATCGTAATAAGACACCCTCAAGAAGGAGCAGCAAGACTCGCCGCGGAATTTGCTGAAGCTCCTGTGTTAAATGCAGGAGATGGAGCAGGTAGACACCCAACTCAATGTTTATTAGATTTGTTTACAATTAAATCTGAGAAAAAAAAAATAGAAGGAAAAAATATTGTCTTACTGGGAGATTTAAAATATGGGCGAACAGTACATTCATTAGCTTACGCCCTATCTCTATATGGGGCAAATTTAACTTTTGTATCACCTGACAGTCTAAAAATGCCTACAGAAGTCCTTAACGAATGCGAGGAATTAGGTGCTCAACCAAGAAATACCTCCAACCTTGAGAAATCAATAAAAAATGCTGATGTTTTGTATGTTACAAGAATTCAAAAGGAAAGATTTCCTGATGCTGAGGAATACAATCAAGTTGTCGGTGCATATAAGGTTGATAAAAATCTATTAAAAAATTCTCGAAGAGATTTAGTAATTATGCATCCTTTACCAAGAGTTACAGAAATTAATCCAGAAATTGATAAAACCACACATGCCCTATATTTTAAACAGGCATTTAATGGTGTTCCAGTTAGAATGGCATTATTATCCTTAGTTTTGGGGGGAAAAAAATGAAAGAATTAAAAATCCCTCTAATTAATAATGGTACTGTAATAGATCATATTACATCTGGAAACGCCCTCAAGGTTTTAAGAATTCTAGGAATTCCGGAAAATTTATCGTCTACCGTAAGTGTTGCAATTAATGTAAAGAGTCATCTTGGAAATAAAGATATTGTAAAAGTTGAAAACCGAGAATTAGAAACATCTGAAGTTGATAAAATCGCGCTAATTGCACCAAAAGCTACTATCAATATAATTAGAAATTATGAAGTTGCAGAAAAGCATAAAGTTGAACTTCCTAGTGAAATAATTGGAATTGTTAATTGTTCAAATCCAACCTGTGTTTCAAATTATAATGAACCTGTAAAGAGTAGATTTAAAGTAATAAATAAAGACCCACCTCAAATTATTTGTTATTATTGTGAAAGAGAACCTGAAGATATTTCTGAGAGAATCATTTGATTTCATTAATAATTTCTTTTGCACGATCAAGTTTAATATTTCCTTCCTTTATCATTTGATCAGCTATTTTATCGATCTGATTTTCTTTTGCTCCGGCCATAACTGCAATGTTTTTCGCATGTAGGGACATATGTCCTTTTTGTATTCCAACTGTTGAAAGTGCGAAGACTGCTGCAAAATTTTGTGCCAGACCAAGACTCGCAGTAACCTCTGAGAGTTCCTGAGCTGATTTTATTCCAAGAATTTTTTTACATAATTTAGCTTTAGGATGAATATTTCCTGCACCCCCTACAATACCAATTGCCATTGGAATTTCAATTTCACCAACTAAATCTCCATTTTTATTTTTATGATATTTTGTTAATGATGTATATCGACCATCTATTGAAGCATATGCATGAGCACCTGCTTCAATTGCTCTGAAATCATTACCTGTTGCAATTATTAAGGAATCAATACCATTCATAATACCTTTATTATGTGTAGTTGCTCTATATGGATCGATTGAAGCCAATGTATATGATTCTAGAAACGCATCAACATTATTTTCTCCACCCATCTTTTCCTTATCAAAAATAGCTTTTACTTTAACAATTCTTTTATCAGCGAGATTTGATAGAATTTTAAGTCTTACTTTTCCACCAGTTAAATCCTCAACTATTGGAGCTAAAGCTTCAACCATAGTATTTACAGCATTAGCACCCATTGCATCCCTAACATCAACTATAAGGTGCATAACAATCATTTTTCCAATTGGACTATCTAATATTCTTAATTCAAAATCTTTAGCGCCCCCTCCAAGATCATTTAGAATTTTATCTTGAGCATTTGCAATTTTTAAAATTTCTTTTTTATGATTTAATAATTCTTTAACAGAGGATGCTATATCATTTAGTTTTAAAATCTGGATTTGACCGATCATTAAAGGATCTGAACAATCAGCTATAAAACCACCTTTAACCCTAGCAATTTTTGCAGCATTACTTGCAGCAGCTACAACACTTGATTCTTCAGTTACCATAGGAATTATATAATCCTTGCCATTAATAAGAAAATTTAAAGCCAATCCAATAGGTAACTCAAAAGTTCCAAGAACATTTTCTATCATTCTATCAGCAGTATTTATATCAAGGGAAGAGGAGAGAATACTTACTTCTTCTTCAGATAAATCTGAAAAATTTTTTATAAATTCAATTCTTTCTTTTATTGATAATTTATAGAAACCAGAAATTTTTGATGTTTTTTTATGATTTGACATACAAAATAACCTCCTATTTGTCATGGATACATATTGTTCCTTTTATATTTATTCCTTCAAATATTGACTTAATAATGTTTGAAATAAGATTTTTTATCTTCCCCATTTTTTAAGGTAGGATTTCCAAAGAATATGCACATTTAGTTACATATTCAGATGCGAAAAAGGTACTTAAATACATTTATATTTCTAAAAAATAGAAGGAATCGTGCTGGTAGTTTGTGCATCCCATTCCATCCTTTTTTGGCCAGCATTCCTTCTTTAAATCTAAATAATTTAACAACCTATTTTATATGTTCTCTTACTTTAACAGCCATCCCCGAGTCAAAGGATAACATTTCAATCTTATTAAGAAGACATCTACCTATGCCTAACAAAGTGTCCTTCTCATCAACAATAATACATTCATCATAAGGTCTTAGATTATCATCACAATCAACAACAAATTTTGCAAATACACTTTTACCGTCAATAATAAAAGGAACAGCATCTTTTTGTATTATAACTCTAAGATAAGGATATTTAAAATATTCATGTAATTTTAAAGCACCATCCAGCTTTAAAGTAAACATTCCATCACCTGCCCGCATTGATAATATATGTTTATCATTACAATAGATATTACGAATTTTACCTGTTTTCTTTGATTTCACGATTTTAATATCGCCATTAAATAAAGCTTTGAAAGCATTTTTACCAAACTGCATATCTGCGATAGAAGAAATTTTTCTAATATCAAAATATTGAAATATTTTATTATATGTTTCAGATTCTTCCACATTAACCTCTTCGTCTGTATATGGTATTTCGTTTTTTCCATCCAAAAATTTTTTTGAATTTTCTTTAACAATATGCCTTGTATGGGAATCAATTTTATTTGGAAAAATGGATTGTGCAAAAGGATACATTTCATCTAGTTCTATTGGAATTGGACCTAAAGGAGATTTAACAAGAATCTGAATATCCTTTTTATTTGAAAATATTTTTAATATTTCTTTATTATAATATTTAGAATAAGGTTTTTTTGTTTCAGGTAATAAAATATATTTATTTGATAAAAAGTTGTATCTTTCTTTTAGTCTTTTTTGAATTCTAAATATTAATGGTCTATGTATTGTCTGGTTACCTGTATAAAATAATGCTTTATTTTTACTAATTATTTCAAATTGTTCCAGCCATTTTTTATTATTCTTTTTCCTTAATTCTTGCACTGCATCAATTAAGTATGGATTTGAATTTGCTCTTCGTTCAACTAATTCCCATAAATTCCCATTCATAATGGCAGTTCTTATTTTTTTTATTTCAGAAAAACTGATATATAAATTATGTTTTGCTATTTGTAAAATACGAGTTGATTTTTCTTCCTTTTTTAATTCTCTAGCCGTATATTTCGAGCAAATTGGACATGAACAAGGAAGTTCATCTAAATCATCTAATTTTATGGTATTATCTGGAAATATCAATCTATTATCATTCGCATATTTTACATAAGCTGAGGAATCAAAAAAATCACAACCCAGAGCTACAGCTAAAGGAAAAATAATTGGATGACCTGCTCCAAATAAATGAATTGGTTTACTATGATTAACACCTCTCTTTGAAGCAATAATGCATCTAAGAAGATCTGAATATCTTTGATTTTCCATTAAAGGTACTACCCCGCCTATGGGGAAAAAATCCGTATTTATTTCACTTAATTTAGATGCACAAAACTCTCTTAATTCAGGATAAACGGATCCCTGTATGGTACAAGCAAGAACCATGTCACCTTTAATTTTCATACTTTGCTTAGCTCTATTAATTGTCTCAATAACTCCACGTTTAGCTTGAATTCTTGTTTGATCGGGGGTACCAAAGATATCAAGAATAGTACCAACATCACTTTCAATTTCTCTTTGAAATTCAACAATTTCTAAAGGATCAACTTTTACATTACCATATACATAAGATTGAAATGTTCCAGAATCAGTCATAATAGGACCATCAAAATCTAACAGACCATGTACTCCTTCCTCAACAGCCCTAGATCTTAGTTTTTCATTATTTTTAATTATATATGAATTAGTTATCACCATCTCAACTCCAAATAATCTTTTCATCTCTTTTGGTGATATTATTACCTTATTTGGATTGATTACTGGTAGTAGAGTTGGAGTTTTTATGATACCGTGTTTTGTAGTAAAATTACATATTCTACCCGCAGCATCTCTTTTTTTTATTTCAAATTTCATCTTAAAATCAATTTAAAGTAAGAAAAAAACGGGTTATTTATCTTTGTGTATCAATCAAAATAATTTCAAATTTTTTTTTAATTTAATAATTAAGAACCTATTTGAATAGGATTCACAATTTTTTTAAGAGTTGCAACAGCAGATAAAGATGCCATATAACTTGATTTAGGATTATTTGGATTCGGCATATTTTCAACCTCCGCTCGTAATCTACCAAATTTTCCATGCGCTAAAATTTTATGACTATTTCTTGTTGCAACAGGATCGGCTACTATTTCCACCTTTGTTTTTATAAATCCAACACCTGCGATAGAAAGACTTGCAGCAACATTAATATTTTCAGGAAATTTCTTTACTGCTTCAGCAGCATTACCACTGAATATCACCGTTCTCTTATTATATTTTTTATCTAAAGAACTTGGAGGTTTTGTAGTAACTAAGGTCACCTCATCAATAGTATCTACACTTGCGGATAAAACACCATCAATACCACAAACGGCACCTGAAGGAATAAATATTTTACAATGATTCTTTTCTGCAATTTTTTCTAACCTATCTTTAAATTCATCATCATAAAAACATCCAATACTCATAATAATTAAATCTTTACCCGCATCAAGAATTTTCTCAGAATATTGCTCAACAGCCTTTTGAGATGCAGCTTCAAATACTACATCAACATCTTCTAAGAAATCAAATATATATTTAATTTCAGATTTTTCAATGATATCTGATAATTTTTCCTGCTTTTTTTTATCAATATCATACAAATAAATCTTATTAATTTTCTTCATTTTATCTGCAGCAATAGCAACATCTGTACCTATCGCCCCACATCCAATAATGCCAAGATTCATTTTAAACCAAAAACTTAAAACCAAAGCGCAATATAAAAAATATTGCTATGGATGATATTGATAGATACAATATTATTAATAGGTTGATATTTATTTTTATTAAGTTTTCAATAAGCCTAATCCCGCGTATTTGTAAGGTTATTTTTTAAAATTGCAAAACTTAGTCATTTTATCAATTTTAAACATATTCCTATAGATATTGAAATCAGGCAGAACCAATGTTATAATAAATAATTGAATTACAAAAAAAACCCACATAAAAAATTCAAATTCTACTGTATGTTCGTAAAGATTTCTGTAAAGTTTTTGTAAAGTGTAAAGAATTTTTTTAATTTCTAAATATAATCATTATTTTAAGTTTATTAAAAATAGATAAAAATTGGAGAAAAATCAAATAAATTAATTCGTTTTGTTTTAGATGTTACAAATTTATATAGGTGCTTACAACGAAATTTATTTATTTCAAT
>JAHWGJ010000042.1 GCA_020054475.1 Thermoplasmata archaeon
CGCATTTACGGAAATGATAGAACGATATAAAGAAAATAAAGAGGATTGGATGAAAAATTATCATCAAAGATCAAATATTGAGGCCGTTTTCTCCTCTTTGAAGAGAAAACTTGGAGGTTATGTAACCTCTATAAAACGAGGTATTCAACATGTTGAAATTGCATTGAAAATAATTGTATATAATTTGATGATTTTAGCTAGAAAAATCGTTGAGGAGGAGTACTTTTGAGACAAAGCTACTCAATACTTTCATTTATCTTTTGTATTTATCTTAATATTATTTATTGTATTAACATTAGTTATGAATACTAGAGAACTCTGTATTAAATGTGGTCGGAATAAACCATCTGATGATAAAACTTGGTTTTGTCAAAAATGTGCTGATAAAATCATTAATTATAGTTGGAATTATCATAATAATCTTCAAAATAATTATGAATAAACATTATGGGTTAAGTTTAAATACTATGATAAAATCGGTAAAATATGGATTTTAAGCCAAAGATACCTTTAAGTCAGTTAAACGATTTCATAAAAAAACTTGAATTACAAGCATTAGAAACATCTGAAGAAAGAATTCCTTTATATAACGAAATAGGATTAAAAAATGCAAATCTAATATTAGATGTTGGTTGTGGTTCAGGTACAGTCACAAGAGATATTGCAAATTATTCAAAGGGAAAAGTAGTCAGTGTTGATGGTTCAAAATATATGATAAATGTTGCATCTAAGGTTTTAAAAAATAATAAGAATGTAGTATTACTAATTAGCAGTGCAGAATCCTTACCCTTTGAAAATAATGTTTTTGATATAATCACCTGTAATCTATTACTAATGTGGGCAAATAATCCACAAATAGTAGTAAATGAAATGACCCGAGTTGTTAAACCCGGCGGAACAGTTTTAGCATCATTAGAACCAGATTATGGTGGAAAATTACATTATCCTGAAAACCCTAAAATCGATCCAATATTTGCCGGAAAAGCAATAAGAAAAAAAGGTGGGGATCCACATATTGGCAGAAAACTAAGGTTATTGTTTGTAAAAGCAGGATTATTAACAAAAATTGGAATAGGAAACAATAGAATTTGGACTTGCGAAGAGGACAAAGCATATTATCTACATTCAAGAGATTTTTATATAAAAACAATGAAAGACGTAGGATTATCAGAAGAAGAAATTGATAAATGGGAATATGAATATTTAAAATCATTAGATGACGGCATACAATTAAATTTCTTTCCACAATTTTATGCAATTGGAATAAAAAAAAAATAATGATTAATAATTCAAGATATATATAATGTGAAAAAATGACCGCGAAAATAATTGATGGAAGAAAAATTGCTGAAATAATAAAAAAAGAAGCATCTAATGAATTAGAAAAACTATATACTAAATACAATATCAAAGCAAATATTACAACAATAAAAATTGGAAATAATCCTTCATCAGATTTATATCTAAAACTTAGAGATAAAGCATGCAAAGAAATAGGTATACTCTCCAATCATCTAGAATTTTCTGATGATGTTACAGAAAGAGAAATAATTAGATCTATAAAAAAATTAAATTCTGATGAAAGAATACATGGCATATTACTACAATTTCCAATTCCTGATCATATCTCTGCAAATAAATTATTTAAGACTATAGATTCCAATAAAGATATTGAAGGACTCAATCCCTATAATATTGGAAAAACTCTTATTGGAGATAACTCTATAATCCCTTGTACGCCATTAGCTGTTTTAAAAATTCTAGAATATGAAAAAGAAAAAATTGAGGGAAAAAATATTGTTATTATAAACCATAGTAATATTGTTGGAAAACCCTTAGCTATTCTTTTACTAAATAGAAATGCTACAACATCTATATGTCACATTTTTACAAAAAATTTGAAAGATTATACCATTAAAGCTGATATTTTAATAACTGCAATTGGAATTCCAAATATGATTACAAAAGATTTTGTAAAAGAGGGATCTTTTATTATTGATGTTGGAATATCAAAGAATAAAAATGGCATTACTGGAGATGTTGATTTTAATTCTGTAAAAGATAAAATAAATAAAATAACACCTGTACCTGGAGGAGTAGGACCAATTACTGTTGCATGTTCAATAAAAAATATGATACAAACATATAGAAATTTATTAGAATTAAAAAATTACTAGTTATTTTATGTATCTATAATGCACAAAAATGTATTTTTTTTGAACCACAATGTTCACATATACCTCTATTAAGCCATAAAGTTCTATTACAATCCATACATAAATATCTAGTCATAAATTTGTCCCCAATATAAACAACAATAATAATTAAACACATATAAATATATTTATATTTAAAATAATATCAATAAAATAATATAAATGAGAAACAAATCCGCCTAACAATATTATACAATATTTTATCAGCATCCAAATCTTTAAACAATTTATTGATCTGTTCCATTTTATATAATTAATTAATATATAAACGATAAATATATAAATAATGGTTCAGATATTATTTATGCTTAGAGCATAGATGAAGTTATTTATTAGCTATCATCAATGGGGGAATATTGAAAAATATTTGATATTTTTCAATTAATCTCTTTCTCTAAGTTATCTTGACTAAAGTATACTTTAAACATTTTTTAAAAAATTATTACAAATGTTACATATTAACACGATTAAATTTAAATATGAGAATATATATTTAAAATAATGTATAATAAATAGGTAAGAAAAAAATAGCCATTTACTCAAAGGGAGGTAAAACCATGCTCAAAATATATCCCTCTTACCTATTTTTCATTTTTTTATTAACAATTAAATATAATCAGGTTTCAGTTTTACTAAAAAGATAGCTCCCAAGACTCATCATAAATATGCAAATAATAACAACAATAACAAGATTAAATAAAGGAGAATTTACAGTTTCAACACCAACAATTAAACTACCCCTAAGTCCATCAACCATATAGAATAATGGATTAAATAATGCAATAGCTTTCATCGTCGGATTAGATGTAACTGGAAAAAAAGCTGAGGAAAGGAACAATAAAGGCATTATCACAAGACTCATAATCAATTGAAAACCTTGAAAATCCTCCATTTTTGATGCAATAACCAAACCAAATCCCACTGCTGTAAATGCGATAAGAATCATAAAAAATAAAGTAAAAATTAATCCAACAGTTCCAGAAATATGAACCCCCATTATAAGTGCTATAAGCAATATAATAACTCCTTGTATTAAAGCTACTGTAGCTCCCCCTAGAGTCCTACCAATAATTATTGATATTCGACTTATCGGAGCAACTAATACCTCCTGCAGAAAACCAAATTGTTTATCCCATAGAACTGAAATCCCCGTAAACATTGAAGAAAATAAAATCGCCATGGCAATTATCCCTGGTGCTAAAAATGATAAATAATCACCAACCCCCTCAAATATTGCAACTCTAAATCCTGATCCTAGAATGAATAAAAAAAACAAGGGTTGAACTATTGATGATACAAGACGACTTTTTGATCTAATAAATCTTTTCATTTGTCTAAGCCACATGACATAAATAGCTTGAATTTCAGTTGCTTTCATTTTCTACCACCTCTCATCCGAAATCTTGGTTGTGATTCCACATTATTTTTATTGTCATGATCTCTAATTGTTTTTCCAGTAAAATGTAAAAATACATCATCAAGAGTTGGTTTCCTAACACTTATTGATTTAATTTTAATTTTCTCAGATTGTGAAATCTCAATAATCAAAGGTATTTTCTCGTCTCCTTTTTCAACACCCAAAGTCAACTTAGAATCATGAATTTTTATATTATGAATCCATTTTTCATTAACCAATCTTTTTTCAAGAGTATTAATATTAGAACAAGTAAGAGTTATCACATCATTTCCAATAGAATTTTTTAGATTTTCTATAGTATCAATAATCAATATTTTTCCCCTATCAATTATACCCACTCGATCACACAAATAATCAGCTTCATCCATGTAATGCGTTGTTAAAAAAATAGTAGTACCCTCTTCTTTATTCATTTTTTTAACATATTTCCAGATTGCTCTTCTAGTTTGAGCATCTAATCCAAGTGTTGGTTCATCTAAAAATAAAACATTCGGGTAATGCATTAAACCCCTTGCAATTTCCAGTCTTCTCTTCATTCCACCAGAATAATTTTTTACAATAATGTCCCTTTTATCTTCTAAATCCACAAGTTTTAATACCGCATTAATTCTCTCTTTTCTTTTATCTCTACCAATTGCATACATTCTTGCATGATAATCAAGATTTTCACCACCGGTTAGTTCAGTATCCAATGCAGGTTCTTGAAAAACCACACCTATATTTTTTCTAACGTTATCTCGATCTTTTATTATATCAAAATCCAAAATTTTCGCTGAACCTTTAGAAGGATTAAGAAGTGTCGTTAACATTTTAATAGTAGTCGTTTTACCCGCACCATTTGGACCTAAAAAACCAAATATTTCACCTTTTAGTACGGAGAATGAAACATTATCAACAGCAATCAGATCGGTATATTTCTTAGTAAGATTATTTGTTGTAATTATATTCAATATTTTACCACCCACATATTTTCACTTTTATTAATTCATTATAATGTAAATACGATATAGCTTAATAATATAAAAAACAATGAGAGAAAGAAAAATTATTATAAGAATCAAAAAATTCTTAATTATATATTCATTATTAACATATACGTATATCTAATTAAGTATAAAAAATGAAAAATATTTATTATGAATAATAATGTTTTCATCGAGTTTTATATAATTTAATCTAGGGGATATTTATATCATATCGACCAATAATCTAGTTTTGAGTAAAACAATATACATATCCAATTATTTTTTAATGTATTATGCCCAGATTCTTCCGATTGAATTATTTTGTAATATTAATCAACCATATTATTAAAAATGGCATATACAAGATAATGGTCTGATTGCTCCTTCGTCGCATCATCCATTACGCCAAAACTGATGAAGTTATTCTCTGTTGCATCATTGATTATTATCCTATCATATGTATTATCGCTAGTTGCAACAGTGGTATCAATATCATTTGTGACTATCCAGTTCCAATTAGTGAAATGAGTAATATTGTCTTCATTATAGTAACTACCATCAGCATTCAAATCACCAAGAATGATTGTATTACCTAAAGGATTACCAACTATAGTTTCTAAAATTTTTAGTTCACCTGTTACATTATCTGGTTGTGTATGAATAGTATAAATTGTGAAAGTCCAGTTGTTTGATGTGAAAGTTGCTTTCAATGGTGGGCGTTGCATATCCTGTTGATATTCTGCCTGATAATCATAAGAATTTATCAAGGTTGCCTGTTCATTGTAAAAAACAGCATATTGCTCTTTTGAAGAACTCTGACCAGCACGTTCACTGATAATATAATCATAATCGGGGAACTTCCCTGCAAGGATTTCTATTGCAGTTCCAGATATATCACGAATCTCCTGCACGATGAAGATATCATAATCATCAAGTTTATCAGTATAGTAATTAAGAAGAGTGCTATTAGATGCCTTGCTTTGTCCAAATATTTGAAGATTCCAACAGGCAATAGATATGTTACTGGCAGTTTCTTTTTGGTTATCTTGAAAACCATTCTGATTTATATCATCATTTTCTGTTTGTTCAATGATACAACCACTGAATAATGTTGAGAGTAATAGCAGTATAACAATTATCAAATATTTTTTTAATTTCATCCTATCATTGTGGTAAAGAAAAAATGTTAATAAAGAATGGGTAATGACTTTGGTAAAAACTAAATGAAAATAATTATTATATTTTCTGAAATATAACTTTGAAATACGGGATGAACTTATCCAAAAAATTAATGATATACTAAAATGGGGAAAAAACAATGGTGTTAAAAATCTCTATCTAAAATCGTTGAAACTTATAAATAAGTGATAATTTTATTAAATCTATCAATTAGCATCATAATCAGCAAGTAAAAATGTTCTTTTACATAAAATTATAATCATTTAGATTACTTCAGATTTATATATCATTAATATAACATCTCCAGAATTTACTTATCTTCATATTTTCTACAATCACGGGGGCATCCTCTAAATGT
>JAHWGJ010000026.1 GCA_020054475.1 Thermoplasmata archaeon
TTTTATTTATTCAAGTATTTCATCAATAATTTTCTTCATGTTCATTCTATATTCTTCAAAAGCATCTCGTCCCTTTTTCGTTAATCTGAACATTGTATGGGGTTTTCTCCTTATAAACTCCTTTTTAACTTTAATATAACCCGCTGCTTCCAATTTTTTTGTATGGGTAGCTAGATTACCCCAAGTAAGACCAGTTTGTCTCAATAAAAAAATTGCATCCATGCTTTCTACAAAATACAGATGTACCATTATTTTCATTCTTGCTGGCTCATGGATTACTTTATCAATTTCTTCAATTGGGATATTTGGTTCATTATTACTCTTAAATTTTTTTTTCATACTTTACCAGCTTTAGGAGTGTTTTTTATAAACTGAGTCAGGATTATTACTCCCCAAAATAATAGTATTATCGATACAACAATGAACATACTTGAACTGATACTAAAGAAAATATTCTTTGTAAACACTCTAAATGGAAAAGGGATTGCAAACAATAAACCGTATATATAGAATCGGTCTACTTTTTGAGTATAAGCGATTATGCTGAATAATATTATAGAACCAATAATCCAAAACAAGGAAACAGATATATCATTCCAAATACTCGTATTGATAGGTTGCATGAAAAAGTATATACCTACTATTAAAGCCAAAATTAGCCAAATCATTTGTATTAAAAGAAGTTTGGTTTTACTTCTTTTTACTTTTTCTGGTAATCTCATAACTCCCTTTCGAGGGTTTGTTACAAAAAATATCAAAGCGAAGTATACCACGAAGGCAGGAATGACCATATAAAGCATCAGTACTTCAGAAATCCCAAAACCCAAATCTTCAAACAACATTGACAATCCTAAGCCCAAAAACCATAAACCTACGAGTATGTCCAATGCTCCGTCATTGAACATGGAGCTGTAAATTTTCTTTTCTATTTTTGCCAGATTCATTTTTTGTACCATATTATTTCTCCATACCTATAGTATGTACTTGGTCCTTTATTAACTTTTCTTTGAAAAGTACTTTTTAATTAAAATTTCATATTCTTTACCGGTAAAAGTGTATTCAAATCTCGTATATCCCGTATTACTGCATTTGTAGCATTATTACTTGGTGATTATGATGAAAATAAACATCATATTTTGAAGTCTCCTGAGAGACAAAAAATGAGATAGATTAAGAATAATACCTATTTTAAATAGACGAGTCAATATATAAAATATATTTTTGAATTCTTAAAGAAATAAAATTCTTTAATTAAACAATATGATTATAGGTCCAAAGGAAAAAAAATTTGTGGTTTTTGAAAAATTTTCTATTAATATATTTATTGATCCAAAACCTATGCCAATTAAAGAAATTGTTGTAACTATCCTACTATCACCTGACATTGATTCATATATTCCAGATATTCTATTGGGTATTACCAAACCACTTATATCAACGTTGTACTCCCAATCTAATATCTCAACATCAACCGGGTTGTTAAACGCTATTTCTATCCCCATACCACCCGATATTTCAACTTTTAATGGTTCTTCATCTATTCCAACAAGAGTAGTATGAGTAGATTCTTGTCCACTAGAATCTATAACTGTTAATGATACAGGATATACCCCAATTTCAGAATATACATGTGATAATTTTATTCCATTTCCCGTGGTTCCATCACCAAAATCCCATTGGTATGAATTTATTTCTCCTTCAGAATCGATGCTTCTGCTACCGTCAAAAATAATTTCGTGATCTACTTCACCATAATAAAAATCTCCTGCATCGGCAACTGGTGGCCAATCATAGCTATCTGGATCATAGTCAACCCATGCGATAAAACCACCAACATTCAAACAGTCATATTCAATATTAAAAAATCCTTTATATCCCCAATTTGGCCCCCATGTGTTTTTACATATCCAATAACCTCCATTTTTTATGGAAGGATCGTCTTTCCAGCCTACAATGGTTATCCCATGATTAACAAAATTAGGGCAATCTTCATCATTATCAGGATAATAATCTGAAGGATCTTTATTAAAAGTTCCCCAATTTATAAAACGATCGGAGGCCCAAAAATATACCATGATGGGACCTTTTTGAAAAATAAGTGATTTAATAGTATCTCTTAATTCAGGGACGTTGGCATATGTCCAACTTTCTTCATATTCTAAAATTGGAATGAGATAATCCTCCCAATTCTGAGTCTTATCTGAGCATTGTGGGATGAAATCAAAACTTGATTGGTATAAAAAACTATTCTCCGTTATAATGCCATTTTTGTAATTCCCTGCTGCAGATGTGTTTTTAATATAATAATAGACACATTTGTTGACATTTCCTCCATTACAACTTCCGGCACTAGGTAAACATGAAAGTACATATTGTTCAGAGAGATCAGGGTTCAACTCTGAACATTCCTCCCGAATTTTAATTACGCTTTCTAAAGCCCCCATTGCAGAAAATAGCCAACAGCTTCCACAATTTCCTTGATTTTTCGATCTTGTTGTCCAATCTTTCCCATCTACTTCATACCAACTGAATTCTGCTGGTGTTTCTATCAACTCAACAGAAAATCTATTATCATCTCCTCCTGATTTTCTAATTGATATAGGGTTTTCCATAACAGGAAAATCATTAGAAAAAATATTTTTATGATCATAACGATTTTCAATAATTTTATATTCATGATTATTGTCAATGTAATTTGATAAATAGCCGTTGTTATTATTGCTTTGATATCCTGATACAAACCCTGAACTTATAAAAAAAATTATTATACACATCATTGATACTTTTTTAAGGATATTATTTTTCATATATTTCACCTAACTTTATTTTTTTTATTTAGATTTGATTTTATCTTTAATATATGATGTTAAAAACTATATAATAAATTATTTTTTGAAATTTTGTACTTAATTGGAAAAATTATAATATTATTAACATTATATACTAATATCATGGTAAAATTGGATATAAAAGATAAAAAAATCCTTTATGAACTTGATACTAATTCAAGGCAGTCCATACCACAACTGAGTAAAAAAGTGGGATTACATAAAAATGCTTTGAGATATCGTATAAGAAGATTTGAAAAACAAGGAATCATTACAAATTACTATACCGTAATTGACTCTTATAAACTTGGGTACATGGTCCTAAAATTCTATACATCCTATCAAAATGCAACATCAGCCATTAAAAAAGAAATTGTTAATTACCTTGTAAAAAGTAAAATAACCTGGCTAGTCTCATCTGTTGAAGGGGAATTTGATCTTGATGTCATCTTTTGGATTAAAAACATGAATCAATTCTATTCTTATTGGAATAAAACACTTAATAAATATGGTAAATATTTTAGAGATCAGGTCCTCTATTATCAAATCCAAGCAATATCTTATAGACCGTCATATCTTCTTTTTGATAAGAGGAAACCAGACAATGAAAAATGTGAAATCACGGGATATGAATCGACAATTCAAATAGATGATCTAGATTACCGCTTGTTATATTTACTTTCATCGGATGCTCGACTTTCAATTGTAAATATCGCAAAAAAGCTTGGCATAACTACAAATATAGCTCGATATAGGATTAAAAAATTAATAAAATCGGATATTATTCAAGGTTTTCGAATAAATATTGATATTTCAAAGTTGGGTTATCAAAATGTTAAAGTAGATCTTTTTCTCAATAACTATAATGAAAAAACTAAGATTATTAACTATATAAAGCACAATCCATATCTTTTATGCATTATGACCTCTATTGGTCGTGCTCATATCGAACTTGAATTTAATGTAGAAAATACGAAAAATCTTTATCATATTTTAGAAGATCTTATTGACAAATTTCCAAATATTATTAATTATTATAAATATTTTACTTTTTTGGAAAACCATAAACTCAGTTGGATACCTGAATTATAAATCAATATTCTCAATTTTTATAACATTATTTCTTACTGATTATGATGTTGATAGTTAGTATTTAACCAATATACAAGTAGATCAAACAACCTATCAAAATCAAGAATGTTAATATTACCACAAAACCCATCTTCCGGTTTCTTTCAAAAGAAATACTAACCATACTGAACTCAGCAGCATAAAAGACTATAATATATGGGATATGAATCACTAATATATCCCTGAATGGAATCATAAAAATATAATCTAACAATAATTCCAGAATTAGATAAAAGAGAATAGCAATATGTGGTGTGATAATCCTTCTTTTTGCATCCTTTTTTAAATAGCCATATAAAGTAATGCTGAAAGGAACTATTAAAACAATGACAATTGAGCCACTCACCTGCAAGAGTAACATGTTATCAAATTTAGTTGAAAGATACACTAGACTCACTGAAATATTAAAAATAATAGCAGAACAAATGAAGATAAAATCCATCAATTTAATCATGTTGTACTGTTTAATCTCCAATTCTTTACCTCCTACGAATCATAATTACTTATCATCTCTATCTTAATAAAACCAGTGTTATTATATAGATTGTACCTGTTTTGTAGCATTATTACTTGGTGAAAATGAAGGAAATTGTTTCAATTATTTAGATTTCAAAGGAAGTTAAATAAAAGCCATCCTCCAATGATTATTTCAAATAAAATCGCTGATAAAGCACCAATTTCTGTGTATTTAACCTTAGGTTTTACAAGTTTTAATCCGGTGCCAAAACCAACTAGAATGCTGGAAGCGATTCCTATCCATCCAATAATCTGAGGTACTACTTCAGAAGTAACTAATAAAATTGAAAAAGCAAGTGTGCCAATAGACCATAAGATCATTGTCAATTTGAATCTATAATCTTTAGTTTTGAATATTGTAAGAGCTGAAGCACTCAATGAATCTTTTTCAGTACCATTAGCATCTAAGTATTGTCTTGATATATTGATAAGTTTCCAATAACTAGGTTCATTATAGAATTGAATCAATCCTTCCCCAGTTCGAGAGATGATCAAAATAATTCCAAGTATAATGTTATATGGACTAAAAGCGATAAATAACAATATAGCAAGTAAAATAACACTTCCATGTTCTATAATAGATAACATAATTCCAATTTGAAATTTCTTTGGATCTTTGTTTATCTTTTTGAGATCAGTATCTGGATTATAATCATCTTTTTCCATTAGATAACCGAGAGCGCCCATTACAATATTTAAAACCAAAATAAACAGAAAAAGAAAACCTGATAACATCATTTCGATAATCAAAGAAAATTCTCCACGCTATTTTTCACTTCTTTCATCTCACATCCAATCATTATCAACTAATGATATCTTAAATAATTTTACATATGTAGCATTATTATTTGGTGAGTGAGTGGTCATAAAAAATAAATTTATTAAAAAAAGAAATAAGAATGGGTTTAGTAAGAAATAAGTATGATTGCTAAGATTTCAAGATAATTCAAAAATTGTAAAATCTTGATTAAAAATTCTCCTGTTGATGCTTTTTAGTCCTGCCGGACCCACTTTTTTTCTTAAAAAAAATGTGTTTGATTGATGGTTTTTGGCATGAGTTATTATCTCTTTATAGATGCTGAAAGCTAGTTTTCGCTTAGCCATATGGAAGCTATAACGTAAAGGAATATAATGTTAATTTTTAGCGTGATTTATGCTCATTATAATATTGATAGTTAAATCATAATTCATTATTCAGGTAAAAAATTTAAAACATCTATATTATTAGAAACTTGGGTGAGGGAATATTATGAGTAATAAAAAACAAAAAAACAGGTTATTTTGAAGAAATAAATTCGGAATTTTGCTGACTATGATGGAGGTTGGCGAGACGATTATTAATCGTAAATAAATAATAAACTATATATACTACTAAATTGATAATTAACGATTGTTAATAGGGGCATTAATATGAATTGTTATAATTTTACTTTTGGAGAGATTATATGATAAAAAAATTATTTGTTTTAGTTGTAATATTTTGTTTTTTAATTAACTCATTGATAGTTACTGGAATGCATATTAACAATAATGAACTAGTTGTATCACCTCCTAATAATGAAGAAGATAATATTACATTAATGCTTGCGCAACTTACAGAAGAAATGTTTCTAGGTTATGTTGAAGAAATAGTAGCTATCGCTGAAAAATATCAAGAATCAAGATTTACTGGAACAGAAGGTTGTGAAGAAGCGAGAAATTTTATTATTCAAGAATTTTCAAATATGGGCATGAATGTTCGAAGCTATGCTTGGACCGCGTTTGGTACTTTCTTTCCATACAATTTAATAGAATTTTCAAGTTATAATGTTGAAGCAAGACTTAAAGGAACTTCTAATAGTGATAAGTTTTATGTTATTAGTGCTCATTACGATACTGTTTATAAAACTCCTTCAGCAGATGATAATAGCGCTGGTGTTGCAGCTGTTCTTTGTGCTGCTAAAATCCTAAGTCAATATAATTTTAATCATGAAATTCGTTTTATATGTTGGTCTGGTGAAGAACAAGGACTTCTTGGAAGTAATGCCTATGCATATGAAAAATACGAAAATAATGATAATTTAATAGCTACTATTAATTTGGATATGATAGGGTTTACATCTGATGAAATTGAAAATGATGAAAATAAAGTTATGGTATATGAAACATGCTCAGATAGACTAATTGGAACTACAATAGATGTAAGTGAAAACCCTGAATATTCCTCATATCTCGATTTAAAAGTTATCCCCTCAGAAGATGATTCTGGTCATAAAAGCGATCAAGGAAGTTTCTGCAAGTACTCTCATGACGCAATTTTTATTCATGAATATACCTGGAATGAAGAGAAAGATACATCTGGAGATTCAATTGACAATATTGATATTAATTATGCAACAAGAGTAGCGAGACTTTCAATGGGAATAATTGCATCTTGGGCATCATCACCAGTAATTTCAAATTCTCCCCCAGATAAACCTCATTCACCAAATGGGCCAGATAGTATAAAAATTAATGAGGTACATACCTTTACAACATCAGCATTGGACTCTGATGGTGATCAAATTTATTATTTGTTTGACTGGGGGGATGGCAGTAACAGTAAATGGGTTGGACCACTCAATTCAGGTGAAATTGCTCACGCAAGTCATATGTGGACGAAACAAGGAGAATATAAAATTCGAGTAAAAGTAAAGGATGAGCATGGAATACAAAGCGGTTGGTCAGAATCCCCCAAGATTAATACTTTAGAATTTGTGTTTAATCAAAAATTTAATTTTCTTCAAAATCTTATATTCTATTTATTAAAAAATACTTAAAAAAAAGAAATTTGATTACTTTCTAATTCTTTTTTTTTTGTTTAAATTATTTACTATTATTCATGTTACATTATTACTTACTGATTATGATGTTCACGAATAGAAGATTATATTTAAAAAAACTAATAATCATTTGCTTTCAAGAATAAAAGTTCTCTTAAAAATTGTAATCCATTCCAACCATCTTGATAAATAAATGAGTCTGAATTTATAAAAAATATTATTGCTACATTCTCAGAAAGTTTCATTTGCATGGTTGTTCTAAAACCAAAAGTAACTGCTCCCCCATGACCCCCATAAATATTTCTTGGCAGATATATAGTATTTGAACCTAAGTTTAATGAACGAGATTCATACATCCAGGCTAAACCAAAAGCACGTCCATATCCAGAACCATTTGGCTGAATTGTATGCATCTCTGCAATTGTTGATTCTTCAAGAATTCGAGTGCCATTGAATACACCTCCGTTCATATGGGCAATCATGAAATGAGACATGTCCTTTACTGATGAAAACAATCCTCCAGCAGGATAATGATTATGTACCTGATTGTAGCTTGTTCTATATACTTCATTTGCATCATTCCAATTATAAGGTATTGCTATTTTGTCTAGAGGATATATAGAAAGATTGAAGCCAGAATCATACATTTCTAATGGTTTGAATATATGTTCATCACAATATTCATAAAAAGGTTCATTTGAAAGCAGTTCAACTAAGTATCCAATAAGATCAAAATTAACATTAGCATAGACGCTGGATTGACCTGGCATATTTTCTGTATCCCAGTATGCAGAAACATAAATATCACCCTCCGGGGTTAAACTTTCTTCCAACCAAGGCATGGGATAATCTTGAAATGGTGGACCTCCATAAGTATAGAACTGAATATTCCAATATGAAAAAGGTGTGCGAAGACTTGATGAATGAGAAAGTAACATCCTGAATGTTATCGGGACCTCAGGAAAATTAGGATTTCTTAAACTAAAGGGGAGGTATTCATTAACATCGTCGTCAAGTTCAAATAATCCTTGATCATATAATTGCATTAAAGCTGTTCCAGTAATCGTTTTGGTTATTGAACAAATACTATAAACTGTTTCATCTGTTGCAGATATACTACTTTCAATGTTACTTAAACCATATCCTTTTGACCAAACAATTTCGTCTCCTTTAATGATACAAGCAGAAATTGATGGGAAATGACCAAAATCCATTATACGTTCAATTATTCTATCAAAAGCATCATCTTGCGTTTGGATATTTATCGCTTCTGTTTCTAGACTACTTACTGAATTTAAAGATACGCCAATGAATAGAGATATTATAATTATTCCAATTATTTTCTTCAAATTATTACTTCCTTTTTAATTAAAATAAGATTATTTGTATTTAATTTTTATTATTTGAATATTGGTACAAAATGGTTACAATTATATCATAAATATTAAAATCGACTAATTTTATTATAAATAATTTTATTAATAATATTTTTAATTTTATTGATTGGATTGAAATAAAATGAAAAAAAATATACGGGAATAATTGGAATCGCTGTTATTATGCTATTGACTATACTACCCTATTCAGTTTCAAGTGAAAATTCAATAATGATTAATATTAGTGAGAATCCTTGTAATAATAATACAATTTTAAAATTTCGGAATTATTTATCATCAAATGATTTATTAGAGATATCTTATCAGAATGACATAGTAACTATGTTACAACAGTTGGATTTGCTAATGGTTTATAATTATATTGAAAATCTAACATCTTTTGGACTAAGAGAAACAGGTTCATCTGCGTGTAATGATGTTGCAAATTATATTTATTATTCGCTTAAAAACATGGGGTTGGATGTAGATTATCAGAACTGGTCGGATAATGATTTACATGGTAGTAACATCGAAGCAACATTACCCGGTTTAGACACTTCAAATGATGAAATCTATATTTTCTGTGCACATTATAATACATATCCAAGTAGTCCTGGAGCAGATGATAATGCTGCAGGTGTGGCTGCAGTTCTCTCAGCAGCAAAAATCATGAGTCAATATAATTTTCTTCAAACAGTTCTTTTTGTATTATTTTCAGGCGAAGAACAAGGTTGGATTGGAAGTTCCTACTATTCTGAGGAATGTGCTAGTAATAATGATAATATTATTGCAGTTTTTGACCCTGATGCAACTGGATATGCAGTAATAGAGGACGGTAAAAATAAGGTTACTGTTTTCGACTATGAAGAATCTGAATGGATCACTGATTTTACTGTAAATGTAGCTGAACAATTATATGAATATATTGATCTAGAAATTGTTCGAGGTGGTCATCAATGGCATAGCGCCCATACGAGTTTTTATCAGATGGGTTATGATTCAATTGCATATTTTGAATATGAAGTTAATCCATATCTTCATTCAAGCAGAGACACATTTGAAAATATGAATCCAGAGTATGCGACAAAAGTATCCAAGCTTTGTTTAGCAACACTTGTTGAGTTATCTGAACTATATGTCAATGGTTCACTTGAGAAACCAAGCACACCAAATGGTCCAACTTCCGGAAAAATAGGGGAAAAATATTCATATTCAAGTTCTACTACAGATACGGATGGATACGATCTTTTTTATATGTTTGACTGGGGTGATGGGAGTAAAAGCCCTTGGATTGGTCCTATAGAATCCGGTAAAGAAGTAGTTGCTGAACATATTTGGAACGATAAGGATAGTTATGACATAAGAGTAAAAGCAAAAAATAAGCTTGGTACCTTAAGTGATTGGTCAGATCCACTTATTATAACGATGCCTAAAAACAAATCAATAAATGAATATAATGTCTGGATTTTTAGATTAATCCAACGATTCCCAATTCTAGAATTTCTAATCTAATCATCCATATAATAATAAGCTATTATAAAACAAAAAATTTTTTTTAAATAGACATAAAGATAAAAAATAAATATAAAAAGGGTAGTTGGCATCTATTTTAGTAATATTATCAAAGATAATATTAATTAAGTTAATATTAATATAGAAATTGGGAATAAAACATAAAAATATTGGATCAGCCTATATTTTCAAATTGGGCAAGGATCATTTTTATTCATTAATCTGCATAGTCTGCATAACTCTGTTTCCAAAACTGTACTTCCATTATTTATTATTAATTCTGTTGCTTTTTTTATCTCCTTTAATATTGAAGGATTTTTTATTTCCTTATCAGCTCTTTTATTACATTTATATTGACTGACTGCCGCTGCTGTAATATTCAGAATTTCTGCCGCCTCTTTTTGATTTAAACCAAAATCATGAACCATACAGCATGCAATTTCTTTTCTGATAATTGGTAGCGTATCCCATATTGCTTTCTCGCATGGAAGCTTCTTCATATATAAAATAAATAGATTATTACTTCAAATAAATAACCTTCGTTAATTTCTGATTTTATCTCTTGGAAAACTTTATAACCATAGATTTGTGAGAAATTTGTATTTTCTTATAAATATAACGAAATATGTTATCTGTTTAATCTGTAAAAATACTAATAACCAAGAGTTTTATTTTTATGATTATCATTTCGACAATTTAAAATCATAAATAGTAAGGGATAATGCTACTAATAACTTTTCTCATTCATTACAAATTTAAAATAATGAATATAAATTAATAATATCCGCCAATTTTAAGACTGGGATCACCAAGTAAAATGAATTCCTGTATGGTTAAACAATCATCAAATACATTATTCCAAATCTTTGATATGTAATTTTTTTGAGCTTGAACAAACATATCAGAGAGAAATATGCCGGTTTTATATGATTCAAAAAAACAAGCATGCAAACAAGGAGAACCGGCGCCCAGCGGGTCACCTTCAAAACCACCATATCCGACTCTCGTAGAGGCAATACATGCAATTGCTCCACTAAATGGCTTTTTCATTAAAGCCCAAGCAAAACTAGGTAATTGAATATGCCCCATAGAATAATCTAAAGCACCAGTCCAACATGCATCAAAGTAAAAAATTGGATATTTATTAAAATTATTTATACCTACAATATAAGGTGTATAATATTTGACCAAGGATTCATCATCATATTCTGAAGTGCCAAAACCATATTGAAACCCATGACCCGAATAACAAACAAAACCAGCGCCCTTTGAAATTTCGAAATTAATGTTAAATGGTTTAAAAGTTTTCTTAGAAGCATATAATTTAATTGGGATAAAATCTGACATAATAGAAGATATATAATCGGTTACAAATTCACCTTCACTCATATTTCCTATATTTGGAAAGGTATCTCCACCCATCAGAATCAATCTTTTAAACCATTCTTTACTATGTGTATTAGTTTCATAGGATATTATTTTCTCAATCGCAATTTCAACATCAAGTTTAGTATTACATGGAATTCTACCTATACCAATATCTGGAATACCATCTATAATATCAATAAATTGAAATGTTTCATTATCCTCTATACCTCGGGTAATCATTCGGATTTCACTAAAGATACCATCATGATTTGTATCCCAACTAGAAAATGATCCATCTGAATTATAGATATCAGCATAGTACAAATCAGTAATAACATTTTCAACAGCAATGTTTCCAAAATAATCCCAGGATAATCCAGATGTTCTAATTGGAACTTTATCTATATCACCAAGCAGTAAAACATAAGATATATTCTGACTCTCAATTGCATCTTTAATATAATATTTAATTTTTTCAATGTTATCAATACCGATATATTCCGAGTATATCTCTTCAGTTGTTTTTAATGTAGTATTAATTCCAAAATTTCTTTTGTGTTTAACTAATGATATAGTTTCAAAAGCAAATTTTTGAGGAGTTATAATAACCATATCCCAATTATCTGACTTAGATAATAATTTTTCATTATTATCAATTTGTTCAGATAAAACATTAAAATTAATAGAAGATGAAATTAGTGTTATAATTAAAATTACAGTGTAGTATCTTATTATACTTTTTATCATTAATATTAATCATTAAATATATATTTATAAAAAATTCTATCATATTTTTGAACATATTATTGATATTATAGGTTATTTTAAAATAAATGATTTATTATTATTTCAAATTTTAAGGCTTGATTCTGATCGGCATCTATTAAAACAACCATTTAACATAAAAATTTAATTTTTATCCATCAGGGTTCTTCAAAATAAAGTTTTTTGTGTTTAATGGAAATTCTTAAATTTTATTGACTTTTCATCTATTCAAATTTATTTTTCTATAAAGTCGCCAGTTTTTTTTTATTTTACAGACAAAGCTGTTTTTTATTGCAATATTTAAATAACATAATATAAATACGATTATTATAAATATAAGGCGAGGAAAGGTTATGGGAAAAAGATTTATAATTAATATTTTAGTAGCAGCTGTTCTAATAATTTCTATTGCATTATCTGGATGCGTAGAAGAAACTGAAAATAAAATAATAATAGGAACATCAGCAGATTATCCACCATTTGAATACGTGGAAGGCGGAGAAATAGTAGGATTCGATATTGAAATGGTAACAACATTATTAGAAAACCTGGATTATACTGTGGAAGTTCAAGATATAGGTTTCGACTCATTAATACCTTCATTGCAGAGTGGTAAAATAGATGTTATAGCTGCTGCAATGACAATTACAGATGAAAGAGACCAACAGATAGATTTCTCAGATCCATATTATGAATCTGACCAATCAGTGTTAACCTTAGTGGTTTCTGGATTTGAAATATCAGGTATAGACGATCTAACAAATCTAAAAGTTGGTGTTCAAACTGGAACAACAGGTGAACTATGGGTATGGGATAACCTAATTAATATTACTAATGCAACGATGACTGATGATCAACTGAAACGTTATGATACATATACCTTAGCGGTTCTTGATCTTGATAATGGAAATATAGATGCCATAGTCCTTGATAAACCAGTCGGATACGCTTTTGCAGAAGATGAAGACAGAGAAGTAGCATATGCTGAAGTAACAGGTGAATTTTTAGGCCTGGGGGTACAAGAAGGAAATATTGAGTTAGTTGAAGGATTAAACGAAGAGCTAGAAAAGTTGATAGGAAGTGAAGAGTGGAATGCTCTTTTAACTAAATACTTTGAATAAAAAAATAATATATATTTAGAGATGTAGTGGTTTATTGGCATTAGATGTGTTAATTGAATCCCTTCCACAACTATTTGAAGGATTAAAAATAACTTTAGGTTTAACAATATTAAGCCTGCTTCTTGGATCAGTTCTAGGCATCCTAATGGCTGTGGGACGTGTCTATGGTAAAAAACCACTTGTTTTTTTTATTTATATATATGAAAAAACTCTAAGAGGTATACCTCTTCTTGTAATTTTTTTCCTGATTTATTTTGGATTATCACAAATAGGAATTAACTTTGATCCATTTACAGCAGCAGTATTAGGACTTGGGCTTAGAAGTACAGCTTATCAAGCACAAATATATCGAAGTGCTATAAATTCAATTCCAACTGGTCAAATGATTGCTGCTCGATCAATGGGTATGAGCAAATTAAAAGCAATACGATATATCATCTTACCTCAGGTTCTTAGATTATCTATACCCGGATGGTCTAATGAACTCACAATTGTACTTAAAGACACATCGATAGCTTTTAGCATAGGTGTTATTGATCTTATGAGGCAAGGTCGATATATTTATTCAGTTAATCATGAGCTAGTATTACAGGTATTACTAATAATTGCATTAATTTATTTTGCATTGGTATTTTCAATAAATAAAGGTCTAAATTATCTGGAAAAAAAATATAAAATGACAGGTTTTGAAATTGAAATCGAAAGATAAAAATTGATATAATGGTGGTAAAAAATTATGAATATGCTAAAAGTTGAAAATATTCACAAAATCTATGGTAAAACAAAGGTACTTGCGGGAGTATCCTTTACCATGGAGAAAGGGGAAACTAAAGTAATAATAGGACCTAGTGGTACAGGAAAGAGCACGCTTCTTAGATGCATAAATCAACTAAGCCCACCAGATAAAGGAAGAGTATGGCTAGAAGGAATTGAAGTAACAGATAAAAAAACAGATATTAATCTTATACGTCAAAAAATTGGTTTTGTTTTTCAAGAATTCAACCTTTTTAATCATCTAACCGCTGTAAAGAATGTTAGTATAGCTCTTGAAAAAGTAAAAAAAATGGAAAAAGAAGAAGCACACAAAGAAGCAATGAATGAATTAAAAAGAGTAGGATTAAAGGATCAAGCAGATCAATATCCTTCGCAGCTTAGCGGTGGACAGAAACAAAGAGTTGGTATAGCAAGAGCACTTGCTATGAATCCTGTAATAATTCTTTTTGATGAACCCACCTCTGCGCTTGACCCTGAGCTAATAGGAGATGTACTTGAAGTAATGAAGTCACTTGCTGGAGAAATAAGTATGCTAGTAGTAACTCATGAAATGGGTTTTGCGAGAAATGTAGCAGATGAAATAATATTCATGGAACATGGAGTAATTGCAGAATGTGGAAATCCTGATAAAATGTTCAAAAACCCTGAGAAAAAAAGAACTAAGGAATTTCTTGGTAAAATATCAAGTCTTTATGGTGAAGAATAATGGAGGAATAAAAAAACTGTCAGATTTTATTGGTTTTTTCATAGAATCCTTGCCTAAACTCCTAGATGGATTATATCTAACAATATTATTGACTTTTATTTCTTTAGCATTAGGTTTAATATTAGGATTATTATTAGCTCTTGGAAGAGTCTATGGAAAAACAATAATCTCAGGAATCTGTGCAGGATATATAGAAATAATAAGAGGGACCCCTCTTCTTGTTCAGCTCTTCATAATATATTTTGGTTTTCCGCAAGCAGGTATATCTTTAGAACCTCTTACAGCAGCACTTATAGGTTTATCGTTGAATAGTGGTGCTTATCAAGCTGAATATCTGCGAGGATCAATTCAATCCATTGAATCTGGTCAGATGGTGGCAGCAAGATCTCTTGGTATGACAAAAATAAAAGCAATTAGAAACATAATTCTTCCTCAAGCATTGAGGATTTCAATTCCCGCATGGTCAAATGAATTAATTTATCTTGTAAAATATACAAGTATAGCATATATAATACAAGTAAGAGAGCTCACTGCTGAGGGTAAATTTATTGCTGCCCATTCATTTAGATATATAGAAATATTTGCAATTATAGCAATAATCTATCTTGTTTTAACATTTATTTTTACTGAGATTATTGATAGAGTAGAGAAAAAACTTAGTATACCGGGAATTGGAACAATAAAAAGATTGGAGCAAAGATTCATCTAAATAAAATTTAAATATTCAATATGAGCCCTATGATCAAAGGCTTATTGAATGATAGAGGTAATTATTATTTTTTACTATCTCTATCCTCGATGAACATATTGAAGCAATAGAGTCAATTAATGCTAGATTATTTTGCTTTAATCACCCTATCCATCAATATTATAATCAGCAAGTAATAATTAAAATTTATAAAAAAGAAAGAAAAAAATTATATAGAGGTAATGCTTTACAATATTAACAATTGTTATTTTTTAGGGATTATATATGGAGAAAGTTATTACTATTCTTGGATTTGTTATAATTGGATTAATATTAATTACTGGATGTATTGATAAACAACCTGGAGGACAAACAGGTTAAATCGATGTAAGTGCGATGGAAGCTAAAGAGTTAATTGATACAAAACCATAATTGATCATTATTGATGTATCACCAAATCATGATAATGGTCATATTCCTAATGCTATAAATTATTATATTGGAGATGGATCATTAGATAATGCAATACATTCCTTAGATAAAAACAAGGAATATTTAGTTTATTGTAATGTTGATAGTACCTCAATTGGTGGTGCTAAGAAGTTAGTTGATGCTGGGTTTACTATTATATATAGACTTGAGGGGAACTATCAGGCATGGATTGTTGCCGGATATCCTATTGAATAACTTTAATAATTAATTATATAAAAATATTAAAAAAAAATTATGTTCAAGGAGTTATAATGAAAAAGAAAAAAATAATTTCCTTTCAAATTATTTTTATAATGCTTATAATTATATTTTTATCAAATAGTTTAACTGGTTTAAATACAACAAATAACAATCAAGTAAAAGAATTTTAAAATAGTGAACATCCTTGGCCAATGTTTAGACATGATCTAAAACATACATCACGAACAAAATATACTGGACCACCATCACCTGATTTATCATGGAAATATAAAACAGAAGATGGAATAGTATCTTCCGCTGCAATTCATTCAGATGGAACAATATATGTAGGTGCAGGATTTAATAAATTTGATTTAAAAGATAGATATTTATATGCTTTTAACTCTGATGGATCTCTTAAATGGAAATTTGATGGGGTTCATGGTTTTTTTTCATCGCCTGCAATTGGTCCTGATGATTCAATTTATTGTGTTAGCAATGGAGATTTTCTCTATTCACTTGAGGATGTCGGCACTCACGCAAATTTAAATTGGAAAACAAGATTAGAATATTTTTTTGGCTTATCTTCACCGGCAATTGGATATGATGGAACTATTCATGTTGGATGTCCCAGTTACAATTATTTTCAAGTGAATCCTGATGGAACAATAAAATGGAGTTATAAAACTGATTGGTGCATAATTTCCTCTCCAGCAATTGATGAATATGGTACAGTATATATTGGTTCGAAAGACCATAATTTATATGCTTTTTCAGAAAATGAAAAAAAATTAAAATGGAAATTTTCAGTAGGAGTTTTTTATGATGGTCATCTAGTAGATTCATCCCCGACAATTGGAAATGATGGTACAATATATTTTGGAACAGATCAATATGGGGCTATGGGGCGGGATCCTATCCAAGTTACTACAAATTTTTGGGCAGTAAATCCAAATGGTACATTAAAATGGGTTTTTGAAACTGAGGACGGAGTAGAATCCTCACCAGCAATAGGTCCAGATGATACAATTTATTTCGGATCATATGATGGCTATCTTTATTCAGTTAAAGATGATATCAATCAAGGAGCATTAAACTGGAAATATAAAACAAATGATTCTATTGATGGGTCGCCAATTGTTGATGGGGATGGAATTATCTATTTTGCATCTAGAGATTCATATTTGTATGCATTATATCAAAATGGATCTTTAAAATGGAAGTTTAAAGCAGAAGATGGTTTTGAATCCTCGCCTTCAATAGATGCGCAAGGTTATTTATATATAGGAAGTTTTGATGGATATTTTTATTGTATTGGAACAGGAGGTCCAGATGTCGGAGTTGAAAAAATAAATACACCAACCTATTTACCTCCAGGAATTGTAATTAATCCAAAAACAACATTACGAAATTATAGAGAAAATGTCCAAAATTTTAATGTAAAATGTGAAATTGAAAAATATGGAAATATAATATATTCAGATATACAAAATATTGAAATAATGGGCGGAGAGACAAAAGAACAAATTTTTTCACCATTTAAAATTGATGATGAATTAGGGGCATTATATAATATAACAATTACAGCAATTCATATAAATGATGAAAATCAAGATAACAATATAAAAATTAAAAAGATGATCACATCTGAGAATTTTCCACCGAATAAACCAATTATTAATGGCCCAACAAGAGGTAAAACGGGTGAAGAATATTCCTATAAGATATCAACAAGTGACCCTAATGGGGATAATGTTTATTATTGGATTTTATGGTATTCAGGTTATCCAGGAGTAACTTGGAATGGACCATATGAGAGTGGAGAAGTGATTTTTATCAACTATACTTATCAAAATGATGGATTATATCTATTAAAAGTAAAATCAAAAGATATTTATGGTAAAGAAAGCGAATGGGCAACTTTAGAAGTAAGGATGCCGAAAAACAAATCGTTCAACAATATTGATCTATGGATCTCAAGATTAATTCAAAGATTTCCAACTCTAGAATTTCTAATCTTACCATGAAAATCATAATCAGCATGTAATACTACTACAAATTAAAAATTTAGCTTTATCCGCTTGTGTCCCTTCCTCTTATTTTATTATTGTCATCTCGACTTAATTCTCCATTAAGTAGTTCCCATTCATTCTGACATTCTTTACTACAAAACCAATTATCATTATTTTTACTAATTTTCTTTTTACATAAGGGACACTTAATTGATCTATAATAGAAATTTCGAACATGTGGCATTATTGACCATTAGCAGAGCCTATTTTAATAAAATTGTTATACTATGATTATTGATTTTTGTCTCCCCAGTGGTTGGATTCAAAATATGATGTTTATCAACATAATAATCAGCAAGAAATAATTAAAATCAGTTGATTTGATAAAAAATTACATAGAATTAACTGTTTTGTAATGATATTTAATGAAAAACGATTATATACTTATATTAAATTATTAATTACTTAGGAGGCATATTTAATTGAATAAATTATTAATTAGCATCTTTTTTATATTTATTATAGTATTAGCACCATTATCCTCATCAGTTGAATCAAAATTTTTTGAAAATAACGATTTAAACTATAATTCATCTTATGTATTTAAAATAAAATTGTCGGATGAATCAATAAACCAAATATATCTAATTATAACAAAAATTGAAGATGAAATATATAGAAATATTGCTGTAACAATTATTAATAATATATTGACTAAGGATGGTGAGTTATTAATCAATAAATTTTTCAATATTTTAAGTGAAGAAGGTATTATAGGTTTATATGAAATAAAAGATGCCTCTGATGTTTTAGATGATTTATATGATTATATTTTTCAGTTAATTATTGAAAGACTTGGTTGGTTAAATGAACTCTTTGATAAAACCTCTGAAATTATTGATGACGCTAGAGATTTATGGAATGATAGGGCAATTCCACGTGAGATAAAAAATGAAATTAAAATTATAATAGATAAATTAAATGAATTGGAAAGCTTAATGACCTTGTTAGTTGAAGGAAAATATTTTAGATTTCTAAGGGATTGGTCTCCTCTTGTTTTCATTAATGATGTAACGGATATAGTTGAATCAATAAGTACAATTGCATATGATTTAGGAGTTCTTTTTGGCGATATTCGTAGTTTCATTAATGATATATCTGATTTTATATCATGGTTTAGTGATGAACCTTGGAAAGATCAGATATATGTATATGGTCGAGTAATGAAAAATATGTTTAATGGAGCATCCAATGTTACAATAAGTTGTATGAATGTAACAACTAAGACAGATGAAGATGGAAATTTCTCTATGTACATTACACCATATCCTTCTGAGGTTTCCTTCCCTCCACATGAATATTATGGAATCCATCAATGTGTAATACTTGCTGAAAAAAATGGTTTTAATAAGAGTAGTATAGATAGTCTTTCATATGTCTTTTCTGGCGGGAGTATTTATTGGTTTTTTGTATTGAATAATGATGATATATTATCTAATATTAATAAAACTCCATTTGGGATATTCAGATTAATCCAACAATTTCCAATTCTTGAATATATATGATAATCAACATTTTCAATTCTATCTATTATGAAGCCTCAAAACTAAGTAATTATTTAACAACTCCCTTGAGGATAGTTAATTAATCTTTATCATTATTCATTCTTTTGTATCTTTCGTAAAAAACTCTTGTAACAAGATTATATAATTTGTTTTTTAGGCTTTCAGAAATTAAAAATTTTGATTGGTGAGGGCATTCTTCATCAAAAATTGTGCATTTATTATCATTATTATATATTAGAGGATATAATTCACATCCTTCAGGTCTATTTTCATAGATTATACATTTTCTTATATTATTAAATACACATATCCCATTTTTATTTTTTAACTCTAACCATCCATTATTTATATTAATAAAAAATTCATAAGAGAAGCCTAAACTTTGTATTCTATCAATGTCTTTTTCTGAAAGGATCATCTTTGTATTTTTACAACATTGAATACAATCTAAATCAATACAGGGGCTTTTCATATAATATATATAATCTGAATATTATCTTGTTTATAAATTATGGTATCTTGATGATAAAAAGAGATTACAAAAATATTGAGATTATTAACTAGATTTAACAAAGTATTATAGTTGTTCATAACATTTCTGTTGTTTTACAAACATTTCTAAAATCAATAAGTGAAAGACATATAACATAAATTGTGAATAAAGCCAAAGATCTTCTAATTTTTTATCATTTAGGTGACTTCAAAATATAGTTTTTTTATTGAATTGATTTTTAAAAAAAGAAAAAAGAAGGGATTTAGTAAGAAATATGTTTGATTAAAAAAATTTTAAGATACTGTAAAAGCTGTAAAATCTTGGTTTAAATTTCTTAGATTAATATTTTTTAGTACTGCCGAGCCCATGTTTATTTCTCTAAAAGAATGTATTAGATTGATGAGATTTATTAAAAAACATCATTAATATATTTATAAATAAAAATTACATCACATAATTAGGTAATATAAATGAATTCTAAAAATGTTAAATATGAATGTAAAAACTGTGGATACTCCTCTAATGTCAAATTTTCTAGTGATATTTGTCCAAAATGTGGGCTTACATATTGGAAATGTGGAAAATGTGGATTTCTGATAAAGGCTACAATTCCGCCAAATATATGTCCTTCATGTAAGGAAAAATGCGATTTTCATAATGTTACCTGTTATACGCCAGAATGTGGTGGATCCGGTAATGTTGACCCGAGATTATTATAAAACATGGATTAATTAATATTAGTATATATTCGCTTAATTCTCAATTATCTTAATATTATCTAATACTGTTCCATCAATCCATTTAATGATACCTACAATTTTTTCTCCAAAATTTAATTTCTCTGGAATACCTGCAGAATTATACGCCATATCTTTTAATTCTTCTATTGTTCTAATATCAATTTTTCTTTTAATTTTTTTAATTATGTCTCGCCTATTAGGATTTATTGCAATACCCTCATTTGTCACAATAGCATCTACAACATCCCCTGGTGTCGTGATTGTTGTTACTTTTTCTCTCACTATTGGATTTTTTTTCCTATATAATGGAACTGTAACAATTGTAAATCTTGCCCCCGCAGCAGTATCTTGATGACCACCGATGCCATGTAACATACGACCATCACTGTGAGTGTTAACATTTACATTAAAATCAATATCAACTTCAGTTGCACCAAGTACTACAACATCTAAATTATCTATACTTCTTCCTTTTGAGGTCGGATCAGCATAATGCCCTACATTAAGTATTGGGATTCCTGGATTTTTTGATAAAAAAGAAACGCAATGCGAATCAAAACATTGACCAAAATATAATTTATTAATCCTACCTTTTTCATATATATCTGTAAGATATTTTGTAATCCCCCCAATAGCAAAATCTGCAGTTAATTTTTTCTTTTCTAATATTTCTCCAAGATATTTTGTCACAGCTAGAGAGATACCGCCCGCGCCAGACTGAAATGTCATTCCATTTTTTATAATACCTGCAGCATCCATAAGTTCAATACATCTATATGCAATTCCTTGTTTTAATGGATCAGATGTAATCTTAGTTGTTCCTGAAACAATATTTTCGGGGAAACCAATACAATCAACTTTTACAACAAAATCAACAAAACCTTCAGTTATTTCTTGAAAACTGCAAGGATATTCTACAATATTATCAGTTACAATAATGACTCTATCTGCCTTTAAAGCATCAATTTGAGAGTAGACAATTGGACCAAATGCGGTTTTTCCAATAATTCCAGTACAATTCCCTTTAACATCAGAAGTTGATGCCGCAATTATTGCAATGTCAATATGTAACTCATCCGACTTAATTGCAGCCCATCTACCACCATGGGAACGTAAAACAACAGGATAAGGTAAAGGATTTTTTGAAATATAATTACCTACAATACCATTAATACTACCCTCTATTCTATTGACAATGCCTTCACTTATAAAATTAATTACTGGCTCATGAACATTAAACATAGCAGTTTGTGCCAATCTAATATTCTTAATTTTTAAATCCTGAATTGTTTTTAATACCATATTGATAACATTATCACCATTTCTAAGTTGATGATGAAAAGAAATAGTTAACCCATCACGCAAACCACATTTAATTAAAGCATCTGATAAATTTGTTAACTTAGGATTCGAATTATATTTCTTTGCTCCATTAAATGGTTTATATTTTCCTCCAGTTGTCTCTGTTTCAATAATACGTCCAGCTGCATTTTTTATTCTCAATATTATCTCTCCTTTTAAGATTATGAAATTAAATAATATTATTCTTCTTATATTTTTAAATTTTAGTAATTAATCATTTGAATTGAAAAAAAATCTATAAATTAAAAAAAAATGGGGGGGTATTTTATTTCTAAATATCGTATTGCCATTTATCAATGGTAAATTTGAAATAATTATATATCTTGTTTTTCGTTTTTTCATCAATTTCATATTTTTGTGTTTTAATTTTTGATTGAGATTTAATATAATTCATAAAAATTTCCTTATTTTTATTAAAGTTTTTTAAGTTAAGCTCAGAATAAACTCTCTCAATTTCATTAAATGGATTTGATATAAAATTTTCATATTTTATATCTATAAAATTTCCTTTTTTTATTAATTTCTTTTCGTTAAAATATTTTGTAAACATTCTTTTATACATATCTACCATTGATTTTTCAAAACATTCCCATTTAGGCGGTTTCTGAATAGTATATAATACCATTTCTTTTTCAATATTTCTTTTCATGGAAAGAAAAACATGATATGGATTTCTAATGATATTAATAAATTTAGCATCAGGAAATAGTTCAAGAAGAAATTTAATTCTTGATGTATTTGAAGGATTTTTTATAATAAGCTGTTTTCCATCGTAAAAATAAGTTAATTTTTTTAGATAATAAAGATAGATTTTTTTAAAATTATTGATTGTATTATTAGAAAGATTTTTTAAATCTACAAAATTGTTATAATATTCCATATTTTTTGGAAAAATCCATCCATTATAAAATGAATAAGGAGATAAAGCTCCAAGAGCATATTCTTCTTCATTAGGAAAATCAGCTCCAAGATCAACATCATCCTGTGGTCTTTTTTCAGGTAATGAACTTATTACAATCGGTTTAATAAATTTTTCAAAGGTAAGAAACAAAGTCGGTGTGACAGTATGATACGTACTTGGAAATCCAAATTGTTTATCCTGAGAAATTAAATTGTGTAAATATGTAGTTCCTGTTCTCCAATGACCTAAAATAAATATAGGGGGTTTATCAATTTTTGTTTCATTTATTATTTTATCGAATTTAAAATTTTCATAAAATCTCATAGGGGACATAGTTAAACTTAGAACAATTGAATATAAAATTCTGGGAAAACCTATCAAATCTATTTTAAATTTATTTTGTGCTAATAATTTTAATATATTGATAATAGTTGATCCCGCAAGTGGCTCAAAGGTTACATTCATTGGATCAATTTCAAATCCATTTATTTTTCTCATATATATTCCAAATTAAATGAATATAAACTACGAAATAATATTAAATTTTTCCAATAAAAAAAATTTTATTTTTTTAATACTTTATTGATTCTTACTATTAAATCTTTTATTTCAAATGGTTTTTCAATATAATCTTCACCTAAAAATCCACCAGCATTTTTTGCAACTCTATCCGTTCTAGCCGTTAAAAATATGATGGGAATATCCTTCCAAGAAGCATTTTCTTTTATTTTATCAAAAGTTTTCCACCCACTCATTTCAGGCATCATAATATCCATTAAAATAAGATCAGGAATCTCAGTATTTAAAAACTCAAGACATTTTCTGCCGCTATCTACGCCTTTAATCTTATAATTTTTATCAAATGTTTCTAAACCACTCTTAACTGAAAATATCACATCTGGATTATCATCAACAACTAATACTTTTTTTACCATTTTGCATCAATCACCCTAAAATAGTATATATACAAATACCTTAATTATTTTTGTATATAATTTTTATATTGTGTGGGAAAAAAATAAAAAAAATTATAATAACATTATTT
>JAHWGJ010000001.1 GCA_020054475.1 Thermoplasmata archaeon
AAATGCACATGGTGAAAAAAAGGTTATTATTCCTAATGAGAAAGAAAATAATATTAAAGCATAATCCATCTTTTTTCGCCTATTAAATAATTTTATTGATTTCTTTAATTAATATCTCATTTGTTGTAAGACCATTGTGAGTATAAGCAATATCTCCATTTTTGTTTATTATTATGATTTTAGGAACGCTTAGGACATTGTATTTTAATGTAGCATCTTCATTGTAAGAATCTAATGCAAATATCCATTTTGCTTCATAGAATTCCATAAAATTTTTTAAATCTGAATTGCTATCTCCTGCTCCTAAAACAGATATCGACATCATAACTATTTTTTCATTAAAATTATTATATATTTTAATTAATTCATCCATCTGTAATTGGCAAGGTGGACAGTTTACAAACATAAAATCTAATAATATGATTTTTCCTAAATTTTCTGATAAATTAAATATTTCTCCATTAATTGTATTTAGATTAATATTTGGAGCATCACCCCATTCTTGTAATTGTTTATTATCTAAGCAACCCGTTATTGAAATTAATAGTATTATTATAAAAAATAGATTAATTTTTTTTTTATTGCTAATTATTGATTTTTTTTATACGTAATACCTCCCTCATAATATTAAATGAATAAATTATTTAAAAATATACTGGTAATTGAATGTTCAATAAATATTTGAAGGAGAAGGAGGAAGAGAATAATTTAAGGGATTTTATATATTGTTCCTCCCTTCCCCCCAGGTCTTTTTTATTAAATATTATGTTTTTTTTATAATAGATTTTTTAAAATTGGGAATTTTGACCATATTATTTCTAATATTTGCTTATTGATGATTTTATTTTTTATATATATTTCAAATGTACTCCATTCGCTTTCATGTCCATGACAGTCAGTTGCTTTTGCCATTACAGAAAATGGGGATTCTGTTTGATAAAAATCATCCCATGAGTGATTATATATTAATCTATATCCCGATTCACATAATTGTGAATTATAAAATGCAGGTATATCTGAACATCTAATTGTGTAACAAATTTTATCACATTGTGGATCTTCTGAAGTTATTTCATATGTATATTTAACATGTAATTTACCCTCCTTTGGACCTGATATTGTTGGTGGATTTGGTGCATCAGGGTCTGTTCTTGTCAATGATAAAGACCTATTAATTTTATTGTCATTTCCATTAATTATTGGCATTAAAAAGGTAAATACCAGCATCGTAACAATAAATATTTTTATCATTTTTTGCATATTTCATTTTCCTCCCGCTTCATTATTAATACGCATATTATATTTATATATGTTACTATTGAATCTATATTTTGATTATATGTTACATTTGTTATTTATTATTCTATTAATTATTAATAATTGTTTTTGATATGTGAAATGCGATATAATTAATAAAAAAGAAATATTTTATATTATTTTTCTTGAATTTATTATTTATTAATAGAATGATATTATTTTTCAACATATTTTTATATAAGAATTTTATTTTTGTGATTGTGGACTTATGAAATCTGTAATTGTTTACTGGTCAAGATATGGAAATGGGAAGAAAATTGTTGATTACTTATCAAAAAAATTTAATGAAAAAAAGGTTGAAACACAAATTTTTAAAACTGATGAGATTGAGCCGCATGAATTACCTTCTGCTGATTTTTATATATTTTCATCACCTACTGAGGCTTTCAATGTTCAAAAAAATATGAGAAAATTTATTAAAAATCTGAATGATATGAATGAAAAAAAATATGGCGTAATTAATACTCATGGGATGAATAAAAATTGGATTTATAAATTTGATAAAATTCTTTTAAAAAAGAATATGAAAAAGATTTCTGGAATTGATTTTCGGGTTGGAAAAGATGCTAATACTGGAAATGGTCTTATGAGTGGATGGGAATCAAAGGTAGATACTTTTGTAGACGACTTGTTATTAAAATAATAGTGAGTATATATTTTAAAAATTTCATTAAATTAGATATATCATTTTATTTTTTGTTTTAATTAATACAAAATTATTTATAGTATAAATAAAATAATTAACATTTGTTAATTAGGTGATACATTTTGAAAAAACTATTAATACCCTCTATAATTGGAATAATTCTTTTTACATCGTTTGTTAGCGCTAATTCTACATTACATTATGAAACGGTTAAAAATAATAATGAAATTAATCTTGAATCAAATGGGTTTATTAATATCACAGCATTAGAAGCCTGGGATTTAATGAATAATTCTGATGATGGTCGACAAATTTCTATTGATATTCGTAGATGGGATGAATATTCTTCTGAAAGAATCGATACTCCAAATAATGAGGATTGGCCTAGATGGTTTCCATATGAATTTACAAGTGGAGGACCTGGACCTATTAAAAATGAAGGTATTTTATTAGATATTTTTATGAAAATATATCAGAATAAAGAGATAATAATTTATTGTCGAACGGGTAGGAGAACTGGAATATCAGCTCAAATACTTGTTGATAATGGATTTACTGGCACTATATATAATATGGTAAATGGAATTACTGAATGGAAATCAGAAGGATTACCAACTATTGAAGGTTTAATATAAATCAAAATTTCTATTTTTTTGGTAGCGTAAAGTAAAAAATTGATCCTTCATTGAAACCTGGGCTTTCCACCCAAATTTTTCCATTATGTTTTTCAACAATTCTTTTACATATTGATAATCCTAAACCGCTGCTTTCAATATCATGTCTTGATTTATCAGCTTTGTAGAATTCATCAAAAATATTATCAATTTGTTTTTTTTCTAATCCAATTCCCGTATCTTTGATTGATATTATAATTTGATCATTATCTTCTTTAGATTCTAGTAATACTTCTCCGTTTTCATTATTGTATTTTATTGAATTATCAATTAAATTTGTGATTAAAACTTCAAATTCTTGTTTATCTGCTCTTACATTGTGTTTGTTATTAATTTTATTTTTTATTTTAATATTATTTTTATTAAATATTATTTTCTTATTTTCAATTATTTTTTCAATTTCTTTTTTTAGATTAATATCTTCAAATGTAAATCTTGTTTTTGGTAAATTTAATCTGGCTAATTCTAGTGTATTTACAACTAGATTTTTCATTAATTCTACATCTTGATGCAATACTTCCAAAATCTCTTTTTTCTTTGGATTATTTTCTTTTCTTTTCAAAAGAGGTATTAGATTTATTAATGGGCCAAGTGGTGTTTTTAAATCATGTCCTAGTTGGTTAATAAAATCATTTTTTTGTTTTAACAATGATTCTACTTCTGTTGTTCTTTCTTTCACTTTTTTTTCAAGATATTTATTCATTTCGTTTAGTTTGTCCTGTGTCTTGTTTAATTCTTCGTTTGTTAATTGAAGATTTTTTGATTTTTCATGAAGTTCTTTTGTTCTTAATTTTACTTGTTTTTCAAGGTTTTTACTATATTCTTCTAATTCAATCCTTGATTTATTTAAATCTTCCCTCATAATATTAAATGTGTTAGCTAATTCTCCAATTTCATCATTTGAATCTATTTCTACATTGTATCGAAGATTTCCATCTCTCATTTTTATAACACCTTTTCTTAGTTTTCCAATTGGTGATGTTATAAATTGACTTATAAGGAATAGTATTAAGAAAAATGATATTAATGTAAATCCTGAGGAGTATATTATTACTGTCGTGTACATTTCTCTCATCATATCATCTAGATTATTTAGTGATACTATGTATCTAATTGAATAATCATGTCTCCCCCATTCTTCTATATAGGGTTGTATAATGTTAAATATTTTAGTTTCTTCTATTATTTCATCTGTTGAAGGTTCAGATAATCCCGCTTTTTTTATTAATTCTTCATTTTCTAGGTATCTTTCTTGATTAGTATTTTCATCATATTTTCCTTGATTAATTTCATTCGAATCAAATAAAATTTTTCCATTAACATCTACAATTTGAATTTTTTGTATATTATTGTTTAATGACATTGATTCATCTATGATTTCTATAAATTTGTAAAATCCTGATTCATAATATAGTTCAAAATTTCTTATTATATATAATACAGATAAACTTGCATATGATTCTGATCCTTCTATAAGTGTTTCTTTTGCTGAATTATATTCTCTTTGAATAATTACTATTGAACTCACTGAGAATACTATTACAAGTATTATTAGTAAAGGTAATATCAATTTAATTTTTATACTGAGAAATTTTCTCATTTTTTCCTATTACTTCCTATTATTTTTTTATTTTAATATTTTCTATTCTAATTTCCATATCAGATCTAGGGCCCCAGTCGACGTTATCTTCTGATGCATAATTAATTATATTTATTATAAGGGGAATACATGCTACGTCATTCATTGCAATTTTGAATCCTTCTTGCATATAACCTAACCTTATTTCTGGATCCATTGAAACCATAATTTTATCACTAATAGTATCAATTGATGAATTTGAGTAATAGCCAAGATTATAAGTTCCATAACCCTTTTTTTCATCTATAGAACGTAGTATATAATCAAATATTTCACCACCATCCCCAGTTGCAGGTATCCATCCAATTATATAAAATGTACTATTCCTATTAAGTATTTTATTAAAATAATCTTCTAGTGGTAATGGATTCAATTCTACATTTATTATTGGAGATAATTGTTTTTTAATTTCAGTACAAATTGCTAGATCATCATACCAATCTACTGGGCAATCAAGTGTTATATTAAAACCATTTTCATATCCTGCATCTTTTAGAAGATTAATAGATCTATTTGGATTATATTCTATTATCTCAATATTTGGATTATATCCAAAAATTAAGGGCGATAAAAACTGAGAAGCAGGTTCTGCATAGCCCCCCCGAATATTTGTTATTATTGAATTTTTATCAATTGCATGGTAAATTGCTTTTCTAACTCTAATGTCTGACATTGGATTTTTACTATTATTACCATCTCCAATCATTTCTCTAAAATCAAAACTTAAATATACAACTGTTGTACTTGATATTGTTTGGATTGAAATGCCCTTTTTTTCTTTTATTTCATCAATGTAGATCGGCATAATATTTTCTGCAATGTCTATTTCTCCAGATAATAGTTTATTTTTTCTCTCTTCATCATTTTCTATAATCTGAAAAATTGCTTTATCAATTTCAACTTTTTCGCCCCAATAATCTTCAAATTTTTGTAAAATTATTTTTTCATTTGGATAATACTCTATTAATTGATATGCTCCTGTTCCGATTGGTTTTGAATTATTGGATGTTTCTATATACCTCTTCGAGATGATTGGAATATCAACTAGTTTATTTAGAAGAACAGGGGAGGGGCCATTTGTTATAATATCAACGGTATAGTCATCCACGATTATTACATTTGATATTGATGATATTAAATCTTTTAATACATTTGAATTGTTCTGTTTTATAAAATCAATTGAAAATTTAACATCTTCAGATGTGAAATTATTTCCATTTTGAAAAATGATATTTTGTCTCAAACTGAATCTCCAAGTATTTTGATCAGGGTTATTCCATGATTTAGCTAATCTTGGCGTTATTCGAAAATTCTCATCAAAATCAACTAGACCATCATATATATTGAAATTTACTTCCATTGTTGATATATCATAAGAGTTTATAAACGGGTAAAATCCAAATATTCTATCGGTAATTCCAATATTAAGAATATTTGTTGAATTATTTTCATTTTGATTTAAACAACCTGCAATACTAGTTAATAGTGTAATTAATAGTATAATTGATAAATATTTTTTAAATCTCATTTTTTCCACCTGTTAAATAATGAAATAGTTATTAAATCTGCGTAATTATTTCTATTATATTTTTTCAATTTTCTCCCCCTAATTAACTCTGTATACCCATTTATTTTTTTTTTTGTTTATTTAATTATAGTTTTATTATTTTTATTTAAAACTATAGTAATTAATATTTAAACGTATTTTCAATTTATTTTATAATTAGTATCTATTCGTTCAACTATTCATTATAAAAATTTTTATGTATAATATGAAATATTATCAAATATCTACGAAAGATTAGAAAGGGAAGAATAATCATTTAAAAGAGATGACATTTTTTTTTATTCCCTTTCTACCCTCCCTTATAATATTTTATTTAAAAAAAGTAAGATATGAATAAAAAATATCTAAAAAAAATTTTACAATATTTCAATACCACTTGCTAAAAATCGAGAATCTGCTCTTAGAGATAATATGATATCATTTGTAGTTAGTATTAATAATTCTTGTGAGAAAAGAGGAATTGAAAAAACATCTTCTTCAAGTGCAATTTTAAATCCCTCCTGTAATACTTTTGATCTAAATGTTGGATTCATTTCAGTAGAAGCTTGAATGCCGAGCTCATCTACTTTTGAATTTGAATAATGTCCTGAATTATAATAACCAATTATGTTTTCTCCAATTGTTCGTATAAATAAATCATAAATGAATCCACCATCAAAGGATGCCGGACTCCAACCCACTAGCCAAAGTGAGGTGTTTTTTTCATATATTACTTTTTTATTAAATTCTTCAGCAGATAGATAATTTATCTTAATTTCAATACCTACTTTGGATAGCTGTTCTTTTATTTGTTCACAATTTATTTTATTATATTCATAGCCTAGGGTTATACAATCCATTTCTATCTCAAAGCCATTAATATAACCAGATTCGTTTAGTAGTTCTTTAGCTAGGGTTTGATTATATGGTAATCGTTTTATCTCAGGATTATAACCAAAAATATATTGAGTAAGCAGTTGTGATGCTGGTTTTGCATATCCTCTAAATGGGCCATTGATTAGAGGTTCGATATCAATTGCATGATAGAATGCTCTTCGTACTCTTACATCTGCTGTTGGGTTATTTCCATCAGGAAAACCGTAACTATTATTTTCTCTAACATCAAAACCAATTATATAATTTGATAATGGTGGGTATTTTTCAATATTTATTTTACTTTCATTTATTAAAATATCAATATTTTCATCAATGTTATAATCAGCAATATTTATTTTTCCAGAGATTAATTCATCTATTCTTTTTTCTTGATCTTCAATAAATTTGAATATTACCACATCAATTTTTGGTTTTTCTCCCCAATAATTTTCAAATAATTCTATTTTTGTATAATTATTTTCAATGTATTCAACAAATTTGTATGGCCCTGCCCCTATAGGTAATTCTATATTTTCATTAGGTTGTTTACTTGGAAATACAATAAAAGTATGCGCAAGTCTTTGGAGTAATCCGGGATAGGGTTCATTAGTTATTATATCGATTGTATAATCATCAATTATTTTTATATCTTTAATAAAGGATTGATAAGTAGGATAAAATGAAGAGTTTAATGAATACTTTACATCATCTGAATTAAAAGCCTGCCCATTATGAAATTTAACATTTTCTCTAAGAAAAAATCGCCATGTATAATCATCAAGATTTATCCAATTAGTCGCTAATGAAGGATTTATTTGAAAAAATTCATTAAATTCTACTAATCCATTGTAAATATTACATAACAAAACATATCTATTATTGAGTTTTATTGAATATGGATATATCGAATCTAGGTCCATTGAACCATATATTATTGTTTTTTTATTTTCCGTATCGTCTTTAATATCTGAATCTGTTATACAACCTACAGATATTATAATTATAAATAATATTAAAATTATTAATAAATTTTTTATTTGATTTATTTTAATGTCCATTTAATCCTGTATTATAAATACAGTTGCTTTATTTATTGTTTTTTTAAATATTAGAATTTGTTTTTCATTGGATAAGTTCTGATATTTAAGTCGATTTTTATATATTTAATGTATTATTTCCCCGCAGAATGGACAATGTTTTTCATTATAATTTGTTATATATATTTTATTAATTTTTTTATTCCAGTTTTTATCAATTTTTTTTACAAAATCTAAATCTATCATTTCTATTACCATTTAATTATTTTCAATATTTATTAGAAAATTGTGAAATATTAAACTATTTTTTAATAATTTGAACTTTTATTTAATTTTTTTATTGTTAATCCATATAATGTTCAATAAGAAAAATAAATTAAATATAGCCATATATTATTTAAAAGTAAATTTATTAAAAAAATAAAATAATATAAAAATAAGTTTTAATTTTAAGAGTGTATTAATTATAATTTAAATTTTTAAAAAATTGTACATAATCATATTAGCTAACATAGTCTATTTCTTTCATATTTAAAAAATATGAGGAAAATAAATCCCCACATATGAAGATTTTTTTTCAAATCGCCTTTTTAGAATTTATGATGTTTTGCCAATATTGCTTTAATTCCTCTAAAGTTGTATTTAATACAATAGTATCTTTAACAGTATTTATACTATCAATAGGCATTGGCATTAGAATATTATTTGGAACTTTCCAAGTTTCACATATATATGGATCAACAAAGCATCCGTAATTCTTAAACGTGCCATCACTTTCAACCCATCCATAAAATGTTCCGACTCTAGAATGATTTTTATCATATACTGTTTTGTCTGTTATTTCATCTGTAGTGCAAGTTGTTTGCCCACATGGAAATGATTTGTTCCAAAATCTACTAAAATCTTCCATTGTTTTATTTAGAGTTACATGCTGTGTGAAATCTTTGATATAATCACTGTAAATTGGTATTAATTTACTTGATCCTCTAAACCAAGTTTCTCTTGTATTTTCAGTGGGTCTTACTCCAAAAAAATATCCCGGATAATCATTATTCCAACTATTCCACCATTTATCGACATATCCCATAGTAGTTCCATTCAAATCATATACTTCTTTTCCAATATATTCTTTAGGATTGTTTATTTTCATATTTCATCTCACCATCTATAATTAATTGAAGTATCGTTTTGTTATTAATACTTTTTAATATTATTGTAACGTTTGTAACATTGAAAATAGAAAATTATTAATATATTTGTAATTGTATATATTTAGTACTATAGATTATAATATGGGGTATTGTTAATGAAAAATGTACTAATGTGCTTAAAAAATAAAAAACCTGTTAAAACAAATCAAAAATGTCCAAAATTTGACCCAATGCCAGAAATAATGGTTTATAAAAAAACTCATATAAGATGTTATAATTGTAGATTTTTAAATGATAATTAAATAATAAAAATTTTTAATGAAAAATATAATATTGGATTTTATGTTCCAAATATTTTTTCAAATAACTGATATAATATAGGTTGATTTTCAAAGAATTTAAAGAAAAATGAACTAATAATCTTATTTTTTGGTACACTTAATTCCAAAGATGCCCAATTACTTTCAGCCCCATTGATATCTCTTGCTTTAATTTTAATTATATATGTTCCTTCAACATATGAATGTGAATTTGATTGTTCTTGTCCTGAAGTATAAGGTCCTATGCAAATTTCAGGAGCATCATCCCCCCATTGAATACAATAACTTATATCATCATCTTCAGGATCTATTGATACAAAAGAGTAAGCTAGTACTTCCCCTTCTTTTGCTCTTGTTGGACCTGAAATATTTGGTAAGGATGGTGGTTCATTTGCACTTACATTAAATGCAAGTAGTGGAAAAAGCAATATCATACATAGGTACATGCTAATTATTTTCTTCATTATTTTATCCCCAGTAATTAACAACAGTTAATTATTTATTATTAATTATTAAATAGTATTTTAATATTTGGGTATAAATAATATTAATTTTTAATAAATTATTAAAAATAATTCAAGATAAATGTTAATATAATTAAAGGTATAAAATGAATAAAATTGTAGTTATTGATGCAGATAAATGCATTGATTATGGTTTATATACAGAGATTTGTCCAAATAATTTATTATATATCCATAATGGTATTTGCAAAGTATCAGATGAAAAAATGTGTGATAAATCAAAAGGTTGTGAAAAAGTATGCCCAACAGGAGCAATTAAGATAAATTAAATGTATCATAAAATTATAAAATATATTTATAGTGGAAAAAATGAATATTTTAATAATGTATTATTTTTTATTTTTTTGAATTATTCTTAGGATTCTTTATATTAAATTTTTCCTTTTTTAAATTTTCATTAGATTTGTTATTCTTCTTAAATACATCTTTAATGAAAAAATATGATAAAATAACTGTTGCAATTATGAGAATGATTGCATCCAAAATTAAAAGAATTGTAAAATCCATTATTTTATCCTCCTAACATGAATGAAATTTATAATTACAAAAACAAAAAAAGAAACCATAAGTCCCGGATATAATGGCTCAATTCCAGCTATATATTGCGGCCAACCCCATTGATCAAGATTAAGATAGCCGATTATAAGCCATGATACTGAAGTTCCTGATCCAAAAATCATTGAAGAAATTGACGCGATTGGTGATTTTTTTCCTTTGTAGAAAAATCCAACTAGAATAGGTACAATTAATGCTGATATTCCAATAGTCCCTATAGTATACCACATCGTTACAATTGAATCAAAAAATAATGCCAATATTATAGCAAATCCCGCTGTTATAAAAATTCCAATTTTTGTAGCATTCATTACCTGTTTATCTGTTGCATCGGGTTTGAATATATTCTTATACAGATCATGTGAGATATTCATTGCTCCTAGAAAGGTGAACGAGTCAACAGTACTCATTACTGTTGCTATTAGACCGGTTAAAAAAATTCCGAGAAATACTGGTGGTAAAAGAGATGCAGCTATTGATAGATATGAAGTAGTAGCTTCAGCAGTTATAAGACCTGCGTTATTTGCTGCTGCGGCATACATACCTGTAAAAGTAGTACAAATATCAAATAATAACCAGAATCCAACTGCAATGAGAATACCTTTTTTTGGAATTTTATCATCTTTTGATGCATAGCATCGTTGATAAAATCCAGGATCTGCAAGGGTCCAAAATGCAAGAAGCCCCCATACTAGAATCATTTGTGTTGACCACCCGCCAGTAAGAGTTAAATGTGTTTCAGGTAGATTTGTTACTAAAAAATCAAAACCCCCATATTTTTGAATTGCTATAGGAATAATCATAGCAACTCCCACCATCATTAAAATAAATTGAATGAAGTCTGTATAAATAACTCCAATGAACCCCCCCCGGATGGTATAAAAAATCATTATTATTGAAACAACAAAGATACTTACCCATAGTTCCCAACCAAATAATATATTAAAAATAAGACCTAGGGATAGAATATATGCTGCTGGTGTTACCATTATAAAATTAAAAATAGATCCTAGAAATCTAGATTTTTTATCATAAAAACGTTCTAATTGATCGGGTATCGTGTAAAGGTTTGTTCTTCGAATTTTATTTGCTAGAAAGAAAGCGAAAAATAAATATACTAGATACCAAAAGAATCCTTGTGTTAACCAATTCACAAGCCCATAGTTGAACGATAATTCTCCAACGCCAAGTAATCCACCATACCATGTTGATACTAGTGTAGCTACAAATATTGGTAGAGTCAGTCTTCTACCTGCAAGAAAGTAATCATTTAGACCATGTACCTTTCTTTTTACAATTAAACCAATAATAAATAATATTATAAAATATAAAATAATGATAATATAATCAATTATTGATATATCCATTTTTTATTAATCCCTCACCCGGATCACTAATAATTTTCCTTTCTTTAATGAAACATTAGCTTTCTTTTTAGTTAATTTGTTTGAAACTCCAAACCATCCAAATTTAGTATTTTTATTTGATACTATCCATTTCAATCCTTCATACGATAACCCCTTTATATCTGTTAGAGGTATTATTGAAATTATCTCATCTTTTTCTCCGATAATATCTTTTGAAGTTTCGACTAGTTCAATAATATTTTTATTATCAATTATTTGAGATTTAATATTTGATTTGATTTTATCCAGACATAATATATTAGAAATAGTATGGTCTATACGATAACCAATTGCACCTAAAATTATGATTTCAGCAGGTTTAAATGATTCTGCAAAACTTATTGCTAATTCCATATCTGTTTTATTCTGGTCATCATCTTTAATTATTTTTGTTTTATACTTTTTAAAGAATTCAATAACATCCGAGCTTGTTGAATCTAAATCACCGATTATATAATCTGGTATAATGCTCATTTTTTTTGCATTATTAGATCCGCCATCTGCGCATATTATTAAATCAACATTATGTAATAAATTTTCATGAAAAAAAATATCATTGATTGCCCCATTTCCTATAATAGCAATTTTATTTTTCATTAATTCTACCATACAATAAATAATTTATTTAAGAATTGTAATTTGTATAAAAATGATTTTGATTTTTATAATTTATTATTTTTTGTATTAAACCCAACCTTTATATTCCCAAAATGAAAAACCAGATATAAATATTGGATGTAAAAAAAATCCCAAGTTTTGAAAGGTACTATCAATATGAAAATTTATTTCCACCCTATCAACATTAATTTTATAACGATGTAAATCAATAATTTTCCATCTCATATTTGGCCATATATTATAAGTAAAATTGATGATATATTCATTTTTATTATAAAAACTGATTTTCATTTCATTAATACGTGGATCAGTGTTTGCTTTAATCCTAAAACCTTTAATTAATTTTGATTCATTTAACGTTAATATAAGAGGTGAATCACTCCACCCTACATCTCTGATTTTTTTATAAACGGCATTTTTGTATAGTTTTTCATCTATAATATTTTCTTCACCATTCCAATCATTATCTATATACCCTATAGGTGTAATCCAATCTGTATCGTAATTATTTGGTGTTACATGAATAGGTAATGGTTTTGACCAATTGCTAATTCGACCTTTTTTATCTTTACATCTTACTCGGACATCAAATACAAAATTTTGATCTTTTTTATCATGTATATTTATTCTAACCCATTGATGATCCTTTTCTATTGTTGTATTAGATTCAATTTCAATAAAATCCTCCCATTTATCAGGTTTATAAGAATCCCCCCATACCCATTGAAAAGCTAATTCTTTGTCTGAATTATTTGTTGAAAATGTAGAATATTGACCAATTTGGGGTAGTGTTATTCTTTTTAAATCTCCGTTTGGAGTGGATGGTGCATTCGGTGCTTCTTTATCGGCGTATATTATTATATCATTATGTGATGCAATATTTTGAGGATTTACAGCATAATGTATTCCATCACCTGTTGGTGGTTGTAGTGGACCTGGTGTTATATCAAGATCAATTTTTCCATTACTCGTATTATAATATGCCGCCCAAATTAATTCTGCACAATACCATTTATTTGAATCTGGATCGTTTTTATCATTTGGATTTGCATTTGCCCACCAACTTCCATCCCCCCAACATTTTTGAAAATTTCCATCCTCAATCTGATCTGTAGCCCAATTTACAGCTGCTTGCCTCTGGTTTTCGCTTGTATTTTTAACTGTTCCAAAAGTACAATATTGAGTCCATAACTTATATTTCCAAAGAGGTGTAATTTGTACTCCACTTGTTCCCCCTATTGGAGGAGGTATGCTTGAATAATCATTAGCTTCGATGAATTGATTGTTTCCAATATACATTGCAACGTGATCCCAGGAATTACATATATTGTGGAAAAAGGATATACTTTCAATAAAAACTAAATCCCCAATTTTGATATTTTTTGGTAAAACAGGTTGTTTATTTATTTCAAAATTTTTTAATTCAAGTTTATTTCCAGAGACCGTGTTAATAAAAAAAAATGAAAAAATAATTAACCCTATAAAAAATATTGAATTTAATTTATTTTTTACTCCCCTTTTTATTATCATGTTCTCCAATTATGACTAATTTTATTAATTTTAAATATTCAAATTAATTAACAATTGTTAATATGTATAGTGTTCTTGTTTAAAAAAATTTCTCTTTCAAAATATATTATTAAAAAATGTTATTGTATTGAAAAATTTGATGTATATTTTAATAACCATTCGCAAGACGCACATGGACCATTTTTTTCAGGACCTCCATTTAAGTTATCATTTATAAATAACCAACATTCTCTAAAATTATCATCCCTACATCCCTTTCTATAAGCTTTGCAAGTTTTTTTACTTGATTCTGAACATTTAAAATATTTCCAACATGGTAAATCTATTTGATTTAGCGAAGATATTTCCCTTTGTATTATAACAACTCCTGTCGTAATACTATAAATAAAATATAATTTGTACTATAAATTTTTTTTGTATGCAAAATACAATTTTTTTTAATAAAATCAATAATTATATTAATCATTTTTATATTTATTTTTAATACTTCGACTTATTTAATGGAGAGAGAAGAGGGAAGATGGAAAAAACGGGAGAATGGATGGAGGAAGAGAAAGTCTATTGATGCGAGGATGGATGCATTTATAAAAAATTATTCGTCCCCCATTCTCCAAATTTTTACATTTAGGAAGATGTATATAAGTTTATCTGAAAACGTAAAATATGGGATTTTTTTATTTATGAAAATTGATTGTACCGAGAGTTATGGTGAGGATTTTAAGAAGTTGATAATCAGTTGATTTTTGAGGATGATATGTTTGAAGATATTTAAAGAGGTAGAGACGTTGAGGCTCTTATTAAACTTAAATTTAATAAGGTTAAAGGAGATTTAATCACCCTATATAAGGATCTTTGATTTAAGTTGTTTATGAACTAATAGATTATCTTAATTTTTTTAGGGTTGAGAGCATTATTTAGAAACAAGCTTGTTAAATTAAGTGGTTTATTAAAAAAAATTATAAAATGTTTTATATTTTTAAAGGGAAAAAGATTAGGGTTTTTAACCCTTTTTTATTCCCTTTTTCCAGGAGGAGGTAAAAATATTAAATCAAAATTTTTTTATATCGCTGCATTTGGTATAAAACAATATTTGAAAATTAAGTATTGAAGGTATTTGTATTCTTTAAGATCTTGAATATTTTTTCTTTTAATTCTTTGTTCTGTATCGTTTTTTTCTATTTTTTTTTGAATTATCTGGTTTATATATTGTATTTCTTCTATGCTTCCCACTTTAAATTCCATCTTCCATCACTCTCATCTTATATGACAACGTTTGTCACTATTCATATTTATAGTTTTTGTGTTAAAATTCCAAAATATACATCATTTTATGTTAATTCTATCGTTAATATTTAATAGAATTCTTTTCTCTTGATTAATTGAATATTATATTGTGGAAGAATATTTTCATTATACGTATATTATGATCCTTCGATTTTTTTATCTTATGATCGATTTATTTAGAAAAATTTAGAATATTTCATATAATTTTCTTAATCAATATGATCTAATCTATGCTAACATGATATCCTTCATTATTTTTTTTCTTATGCTTACGTTTTATAATTATATCGAGAATACCATTTTTGTAGGTGGTTTTAACTTTTGTAGGAATAACAATACATGGAAAATCAATTGTTTTTTGATATTTTCTATTTGGAGAATTTACAATTATATCTAATGATGCTTCAGAAATATTTAGATCTATTTCTTCTTTTTCTACACCTTGCATCTCAACAGTTATAAAAATATCTTTATCACTTTCTATAATATCTGTTAAAGGTTCAAGTTCATCTGGAACAATATTTTTTTCTTCATCGATTTTTTTAGGTCGATTACCAAATTCTTCGATTATTGGTTTGTCATCAGGACCAATGTGTACGTTAAAACCGTGTACAAATGATTTCCCAGGTTCTAGTTGATCAAAATTATATTCTTTAAAAGCACTTTCCCACATTCGTTTCATGTTTCGAAAAATACGTTCAAATTCCTCATCGAATCCAAAAAAATCAAATGGGTCCTTCCTTCTTTTATCTTTATCTTCATTAAATGGATACATATTTTTTTTACCTCAAATCTAATTAATGTTGTAATACATTTAATATTGAATAATATTAATTATTAAAATTATCATTTGAAAATAATCCAAATTATATTCATATCCTAGTTATATTCTAGAAAATCTAATATTCTTTAAATTATATTTTATTCAATTTCATTCCAATATGTTAATATATCCATTCCTATTCCAAGAATGTTTGCTTCATTATTTTCTGTTTGAATTCCTTTTGAAATTATTAATATACCTGTAAAACCTATTATTACACCATTTATTTCTGAGAAATGTGGTTGATTAATTATCGAATATTTAAATATATTTTGAACTCCTAAAAATCCTATTGAAAATATGAATCCAGTTCCTTGAAATTCGCTATATCCTGAAAATAATGCTGTTATGTTTGTATTTAATAAAGGTAAATTTAAAACATTCATATCTAATATTGATGATATTTTTTCACCTTTAATCTTAAATAATATCCCATTAAATATGTTTAGAACATCATGATTTAAAGGTAAAATATTTCTAATGTTGTTATCTTTTCTAGATAAGATATTTAGATTATTTCTTAATTCATTTGATTTTTCCTGTGATATAATATTTGATTCTGAAAGTAAGTTTAATTTATTTGTGATATATTCAGTTGAAGATAAGACGCTATTTTCAGGGTTAAAATCTTCAAATATTGCGTTATAAATATTGGTTTTGATAAATTTCTCTGATATTTTGTTTTCTTTAGTGTCTAAAATAATAATCTTAACAATTTCATTATTACTTAAATTATTTTCTTCAGATGATACTGATATTATGGTTGTTGAAATTATTAATGTTAATATTATTGCATATGACATTGTCTTACAATTTATTTTTTTCATAATTAATTCTCCCCATTTTTTATTTAATCTATAATATATAACTGTAATATCTATTATTTAAACATATGTTTTTATAATTTTTATTATAAACAACTTCCAAATAATTTTATTATCTTTTCAACTTGTGTTTTTCCTGTTAATAAAGTTATTACATCTCCAGAATATAATTTTCCTTCATTTGAGGCTATATATAATTTATCTTCACGTTCAATTGTTAGTATTATCGTATTTTTTGGAAGTTTTATTTTGTTAATATTTTTTCCACATAGTATTGAATTTGGATCTATTGATACCCTTACAATTTCTGATGATTCGTGGATATTTAAGAAATTTTCTATGCTTGGTTGTTGAATAGCTCTAAATATTTGTTTTGCCATTAGATCGTTTGGATCTTTTATTAACTTTACATTTTTCTCCATATATAACGGCGTGCTTTCTTCTCTATTCACTAATGATACGAAATGTTTGATACCCATATTTTTTGCTAGGGAAATTACCATTAGGTTTGTTGAGTCATCATTGGTTGTTGTAACTAATACATCGGCTTTGTTTATTTCGCTTTCTTCTAGAATATCATTTTTTGTTGCATCACCATTTATAACGATAATATCATGTTTTCTGACAATTTTCTCACATATTTCAAGATTTTTATCAATTAAAACTATATGATGTCTTTTTTGATTTCGAATGATATCAATCAGAGATTCCCCGATTCCTGATCCACCAATTATTACAATAAACATAATTTTATTCCATACCATTTTCTAATTTATTTTTTTTATCTAAATACAATTTCTATATAAGTATATGCAATTTCAATAAATGCTGTTAGATCAATAGCTAAGATAATTTGAATATATTATAACACGGATTTAAATGTTAATATTTTTTTATTTATTAAATAATATTATTAAAATAAATATTTTTATTTATAACATTAAGTTTTCATGGTTATTTACTTAATATAATTATAGAAAAATATTGAGAAATAACAATTAGTTTTTAATATAAGTAAATAATTTAACTTAATTGAAAATTCAATAAATGTGATCGGATGGATGAGCTATTATATTCTATTGAAATAAATAAAAGTGATAAAGGCTTTATTGGAAAAGTTTCTAATAATAACAATGAACTTAAACATTTTAAAAATGAATTTTTTGATGATTTATTACAGGATATTGTAGATGATATAACTCTTGATTTTGATACTGCTAATGAAAATCCAAAAGATTTTTTTGATGATATCGATTAATCTATTAATTCTTTAAATTAAAAATCATTCTTATTTTGTATTTTATTCTTTTTTGACGATATTGAATAAATATATTATTAATAATAATTTTAGCATTAATTTATTAAAATAAATTTCATTTCAATTTTTTATGGTTGAAAAAGTAAAATATTCAGTTCTAAAAAAGATTGATAGTATTGAAATTCGAAAATATCCGGAAATATTACTAGCATTAGTTGAGGGGTTAAATGGTGATAGGGCTTTTGGATTGCTTTTTAATTTTATATCTGGAAATAATAAAGTAAATGAAAAGATAAAGATGACTGCTCCAGTTATTAATTCTGAAAAAATTAAAATGACTTCACCTGTAATATCAAAGGGAGATTATATTGCTTTTATTATGCCTTCCATATATGATAATAATAGTATTCCTATGCCTCTTGATCCAAATATTAAAATAAAGATTGAACCTGAGCGTAAATTAGCTGTAATAAGATTTAGTGGATATTCAACTTATAATAAAATACAGAAATATGAAGATAAACTTATGATGTTGTTAAAAGAAAATAATATTAAAACAAAGGGTAATCCTTTACTTATGCGGTATAATAGCCCTTTTGCCCCTCCATTTATTAGGAGAAATGAGGTTGGAATAGAAGTTGAAATTGATTAAAATTAAATATGTATATTTTATCTTATGTATTTTTGGAATTTTATTGCCTTATTCTCAATTAATTCCAATTTTAATTGAGGGTAATTTTAGTTTGCATTTGATGATGAATCAGCTTTTTATTAATAGAGTTAGTACTTTATTTGCTCTTGATTTATTTATTACAGCTACTGTTTTTATTGTTTTTGCATTATATGAGGGTTTTAAATTTAAAATTAAGTATTTATGGTTGCCTTTTATTGCTACTATTCTTGTTAGGGCTTCTTTAGGTTTTCCTTTATTTTTATATTTAAGAGAAATAAGTTTAGAAAAAAATAATGATAATAATTAAAATTTAAGTGTAATATTATTTGGAGAAAAATATGGTTAAATCATTTATTAAGCCAAATATAGTAATAAGTAGATGCATAGAATTTGATAAATGTAGATATAATGCTCAAATAATTAGTAGTGATTTTGTTAAAAAATTAAAACCTCATTTTAATTTTATTGCAGTTTGTCCTGAAGTTGAAATTGGGTTGGGTATACCTCGCTCTGCCGTTAGAGTAGTTTTAAACAATAAAAAGAAACAATTGATTCAACCTGAAACGAATAAAAATTTTACTGAAGAAATGAATGAGTTTTGTATAGATTTTTTAAACCATATTGAGAATATTGATGGTTTTATTTTAAAATCAAGGTCTCCTTCTTGTGGTATAAAAGATGTTAGGATTTATCCCAAATCAGAGAAAACTGCTCCTATTTACAGAGAATCTGGTTTTTTGGGGGAACATGTATTAAAATTTTTTACTAATTCTTCAATAGAAGATGAAGCTAGATTAAGAAATCCTGCAATTAGAGAACATTTTCTAAGAAAAATATATACAATGAGTAGTTTTAGAAAAGTAATTAAATCTAGTGATATAAATGAATTAATAAAATTTCATAGTGAAAACAAGTTTTTATTATTGTCCTATGGTCAGAAATATTTGAAAAAACTTGGACAGATTGTTGCAAATAATAAAAAACAGTCTTTAAAAACAATTCTGGAAGAGTATGAACAAAATCTGTATTTGGCTTTTAATAAAGGTGCAAGATGTACCAATAATATCAATGTTCTTCAACATACTTTTGGTTATGTTTCAAACAATTTAAATTCTGATGAGAAAAAAATGTTTATAGATAGTATAACCGATTTTAGGAATGGGCGGATATCTCTAAGTGTTCCATTAAATTTAATTAAATCATGGGTTTTAAGATTTGATGTTGAATATTTAAGGAATCAAACATTTTTTGAACCTTATCCGCTTGAATTATTGGACGCTAATGCGATAAGCATTTGTTCATTAAGGGAATATTGGCAATGAAAATTGGATATCCGTGTATTAACTGGTCAATTGGTTGTAAAGGTAATAGAACTTTTCGTTTGAAATCATATTCTGAAGAGAGATTAATTGAAACAGTTGAAAATAATTTAAATTGTCTTGAGAAAATTCTTGAGTTTAATGTTAAAAATAATATTCTTTTTTTTAGAATTTCTTCTGATTTGATTCCTTTTGCCTCTCATCCAATATGTAGTTTTAATTGGCAGAGTTATTTCAAGAAAAAATTTGAAAAAATTGGTAAAATCATTTTAAATAATAATATTAGAATTTCTATGCATCCTGATCAGTTTATTGTATTAAATTCTAAGGATAATACAGTGGTAGAAAGAAGTATTGCTGAGTTAGATTATCATACTCAAATTCTAGATTTTATGAGATTAAAATACAATGCAAAAATTCAATTACATATTGGCGGTGGTTATGGAGATAAAAATACTAGTTTAGATAGATTTGTAAATGTTTATGATAACCTTGATGATAATATTAAATCGAGACTTGTTATTGAAAATGATGATAATATTTACATGTTAAATGATTGTTTATTTATATCAGAAAAAATTCATATTCCAATTTTATTTGATTATTTCCATCATCTTATTTACAATGATAACGAAAATATTGATTATTGTTTAAAATCAATATTAAAAACATGGGATAAAAAAGATGGAATTCCAATGATTGACTATAGTTCACAGAGGATAGGTAAAAAAAGTGGTAGTCATGCTGAAAGTTTAGATATTCAAGATTTTAAGAATTTTATTGAACTTTCAAAATCCTATGATTTTGATATTATGCTTGAAATAAAAGATAAAGAAAAAAGTGCAATTAAAGCGGTTAAAATGGTTGAAAATGATATTAGATTTAAAAATAATCAATTATGAGAGAAATTGTATAAATTGTAGTATCAAAGCACAAAAGAGTATGTTATCTTTTAACTTTGCGTATTAATTTTCTCATTTTTTATTTTCGTTTTGTATAAAGAAATATTACTAATAAATTAAAATATATAATAATATTTTATATCAACTATCCTTCTTATTTTACATTTCTTTTTATTTTGACAAATATAATATAATATTGCAATTATTGTACTTATCAGAAATGCTAAGATTCCCATCATGAAGGTATTGGATATTTGAAAAAAATAGTATATAATTGAAAAAATAATCAATATAATTCCAAATAGTATATAGCCAATGAATAGAGTATTTCCAAGAATTGAAGATTCTTCTATAAATTTAATCATTGGTTTTGAAAATTCACTTTTATTTTTTATTTTTGATTCTTTATTATTTTTTTGTTTTTTATCCATAATTAAAAAATTTATATGTTCTTTAACATATTAACATTTTTGTAGAATTCAATTAATCTTATTTTATTATTTCAATTGAAGCTTCAGTATCAAATGGATTAGTCCTTATTGATAGTGAGAATAAATATGGGTAATTATTTTTTAGATGTTGCATATAATTTAACCATTGTATTACTATATGTTTGTAACATCTTTCTATATCGATTTTTATATGATTTCTATCAGTTTCAATTAATTTAGATATGTTTTTCCTGTATTCTAATTCTTCATATAGGTGAAAAACTGTTCTTAATAACTCTGTAAAAGATTCGTGTTCATATAATATTGGATTTTCTAATAATCTTGTTAGGAAATCTCCTTGAGATATAATAAATTTTTTAAGATTAATTAGATCTATTTTTTGAATATCAATTGTATATTTCTGTTTTTTTAGTAATTTTGATATTTCAATAAAATTATTATTTTCCCATTTTTGATCTATTATCAACATTTTTTTTATTTTGTTTAAATTTGGATCTGCATCTGAAAATATTGTAAGAAGTTTTACTCCTAAAACACTAAAAAATACCCCGATTAACATATTTAATTTTTCTAATTTTTCTTGTTTCTCTTTTCTGTTTAAAAGACTATGTATTACTATGCTAACAAGCAATATTTCAAAAAATACGAATGCTATATCTCCAATTAAATAAATAAAAATATGATGAGGATCTCTAAATATTAAAAAATGTATAAAATAAACAAATATTGAAAGAATAATCAATAAAATTCCAAGTAAAATTTGCCATCTAATTATTTTCATTTTATCACTTTAATATTATATTAATATATTTTATTTATATTTGCAAAATAAATTTTTTATGTGTTGTGACACTTTAATATAATAGTAAAACCATATATTATTCATTTATAATATTAATCTTTGGGGGTTTTCATTTATGATTATAACATATATATTACAAATGTTAAAACTTACTCGTGCTCATATTGGTATTGCTGTTCTACCTTCATTTTGGCTGGGTTCTCTTTTTGCATTAGTTTTAGGATTTGATTTTAATCTTATAATTTTTCTTTGGGGTTTTCTAATTATTTTTTTAATCTATGCTTCTGCTTCATACATAAATGATTATTATGATTTTGAAGCTGATAAACATAATAGACAATTTGGGTTTTCTGGTGGTAGTGGAGTTTTATTGAAATATCCCGAATTAAGAAATATTACAAAATGGTTAGCTTTTATGTTTATTATTTTTTCTTTATTATTAACTATTATTTTAGCTTTAACAACATTTATTCCTATTTGGTCAGTTGGTTTTATCGCTATTGGAGGTTTTTTTTCTTGGTTTTATTCTGCACCACCCATACGTTTTTCTTATAGAGGGTTGAGTGAATTTCCTCATTTTATCGCAGGTCTTATGAATGCTGGCTGGGGTTATTTATTGATTACCGGAACAATTGATCTTTCTCTTGTGATTTTTGCTATTCCTTTGTCTTTACATCTATTGAATGTAATTCTCATATTTGAAATACCTGATAAAGAAGCTGATATTAATGGTGGAAAAAAGAATTTTATTGTCAATAGAGGTCGACAAAATAGTTTCTTACTGATTAGCATTATTTTTTGGATTACAACAATTTATTTCTTAGTTCTTGCAATAATTGGATGGTTTGCTGGTAATATCAATTTTTGGTTTTTATCTTTATTGTCAATACTACCTTCCATAATTTCAACTTATATCTATTTTAAAAAACCGGTTGAGCAGAAACTAGCAACTAAATATGCTATTAGGACGGCAGTGTCTTTATTTTCAATTTCAATTTTAATATCAATTTATTTTATATATCTTCAGTTTTAAATTTTTACATTGGTCTTAATGTTCCTGCAAATACTTGCCATGCTAGAGCTGATTTTGCTATTAAACTTAGGACTATATACATTTTTTCCCCATATAAATAATCCTTCCATTTTCCAATTTTTTTGTATTGTAAAAACATGTTTATTGCAAATAAGTTGAAAAATATTGCTATTGTTATGAAGATTGCAATTACAAAATCAGGTACTGACTCAGCTGTTATTAATGGTATAAAAACAACAATCCAGGGCACAAATCCTGAGATACATCCAATAATGTATGAGGTCCAATTGGTTTTATCTGTTGTTTGATTATGAATTTCCATCATTAAACCCATTAAATTCATTACAGCTGTTAGTGTGAATAATGCAATTAATGTTCCAATATCATAAATTGTAACAAGCATAGCTATTATAAATAGCATTAGAGAAGCGCTAAATGAATATTCATACCATCTAGCTGGGTTTATATGTTTTTTCAAATTATTTACATACCATTTGTATAAAATAGTCGATATTAGAAAATGAGCTATTGCAGACATAAATAAAAATAATGCTACCATGGGGCCTATTCTAAGTTCAATTAATGTCTCTGAAATAGGAGAAATAGTTTGAGTTATTGCATCAAATACAGGGTGTGAGTATGTAATAGGCAGAGTAAATTCGTTACTTAATATTAGCATTAATAAACCCTGAAATAAGTGTAAAAAACCCATAATTATGTTAAATAATCTTAATTTTTTAAAACAAGAATCACCTAAATCAGTAAAACAATCTATTTTTTTTGTTTCTTTTATTTTACCAAATTTGAAAGTCCCGTATGTTTTACAATTTGGGCATGTAACATATATTTTTTCTCCAATATTTCCAGTTATATTAAATTGATGTTTACAATTTGGACAGCTAATTTTTTTTTCAATCATATATAATACCATCTTTAATTACAAAAATTATATTTTTCTATTTTTGATATTTTAGTTAATATTTAAGGATATCGGAATTATCATTTAATTTAAAAAAAAATTAAAATTTATAATTTATTTATTACTTTATCTTATAATAGAAAATTTTATAATAACTATAGTTATTTATAATAATTATATTATAAATAATTTTGGGGGTTTAAAAATTAAAAAATTAATACCTTTAATTGTTGGATTTCTTATATTAATTCCAATTACAATTGGAACTAATTCATATCAAGATTCTAATATTGAGATAGGTGAAGTTTCAGGTGGTTTTGGTAAAATACAAATTGAGATTAAAAATAATGGGCAAAATGAAATTAATGATATTGAATGGGAAATTTTTGTCACCGGTGGATTATTACAAAATATTGATAAATCTAATTCAGGTGTAATTGATTCAATAGATAGTGGTGATAGTGTATTTATTTCATCTAATTTTTTAATCGGTTTTGGAGACATTAAAATTTGGATAATTGTAGATGATGTAGAAAAAATAGTTAATGGTTATCTTATTTTATTCTTTGCAAATATTTTTCCAGATAAAACTATTGATTTTATAACTATTGCAGATGGTTTAACTTCCCCTGTTGCAATGGCACATTCGGGCGATAATACAAATAGGTTATTTATTGCTGATCAAATAGGGAAAATATATGTTATTGAAAATGATGAGTTCATATCTGAACCTTTTCTTGATATTACAAATAAAGTAGTTTCTTTAGATACTGTTTATGATGAGAGAGGTTTATTGGGACTTGCTTTTCATCCAAATTTTGAGAATAATGGTAGATTTTTTGTTTATTATAGCTCTGAAAAAACTGCTGAAAATATTAATCATGAAAGTATACTTTCAGAGTTTAGTATATCTGATGAAAATCCAAATTTAGCTGATCCAGATTCTGAAAGAGTTATATTTAGAGTTAATCAACCTGAAGCTAATCATAATGGCGGTCAACTTGTCTTTGGAAAAGATGGATATCTTTACATTGGTTTAGGTGATGGAGGTGGTGCAGGTGATGTTCATGGAACAATTGGAAATGGTCAGGATATCAATACACCTCTTGGTTCAATTTTAAGAATAGATGTTGACGTTGGGGATCCTTATAGTATTCCTTCTGATAATCCGTTTGTTGGAAATGAGGGGCTTGATGAGATTTATGCTTGGGGTTTTCGAAATCCTTGGAAGTTTTCATTTGATAGAGAGACAGATTATCTTTTTGTTGCTGATGTTGGTCAGGATAATTGGGAGGAGATTGACATTGTTGAAAAGGGAATTAATTATGGTTGGCGTATTATGGAGGGTTATAATCCTTATGATCTTGATTTAGCTGATCAACTTGATATTGATATTGAAACTCTTGGAAAACCTATTCATGAGTATAGTCATGATGTTGGAAAATCTATTACTGGAGGGTTCATCTATAGGGGGTTACAATCTGAGGAAATGTTTGGTAAGTATATTTTTGCTGATTGGAGTACTAGTTTTGTTAGATCGGATGGAAAAATATACTTCCTGGAGGAATCTGAACCTGATAATTGGGAGAGATATGAATTGATTCCATCTGGCGCATTTAATCGTTTTATATTATCTCTTGGGGAAGATGAGCAGGGAGAAATATATATACTTAGTAAAACAGTATTAGGACCTTCTGGTAATTCAGGTGATGTTAGACGTATAATTTTTAATTAGGAGGAAAAAAAAAATATGAAAATTGTAAAATATTTGTTTGTTGTAATTATGCTTGTGACAACGCCCTTTTTTGGATTTAGTGTACTTGCCCATCCACCTATTGATCTGAGTTTAGAATATGAAATTGATACTGGTAATTTAATTGTGACAATTACTCATGAAACTCCCGCCCCTGATTTACATTATGTTAATAGGGTTGATATTAAGATAAATGATGTTTTATTTTTATCTCAGGATTATACTAGTCAGTCAACTAATGATGTCTTCAGTTACTTCTATAATATTGATTCATCCTTTGGTGATGTGATTATGGTTACTGCGTATTGTAATATTCAAGGTTCAATAACTAGGACAATTACAATAGAAGATCCAAATCAAGATAATCCACCTGAGATTGAGATTAAAAATCCTATAAAAGGTTATTTTCATTTTTCTGGAATTAAACTTTTTGCCACTTATCTTGATTTGATTTATGATACAATGGGTTTTGGAGGATTTAGAGTTAAACCTGTTCAGGCAAGAATAACAGATGATATTGATAGTCCTGAAGATTTAATTGTAACCCTTTATGTAAACGATATTAAAGAAAGAGATATGGTTTATAATGAGGAATCTGAATTATTTGAAGGTAAATGGATAGGACCCGATTTAGGTGTATTTACAATGAAAATAACAGCTGAAGATTCTTCAGGCAATATTGGAATTGCTGAAATGGAAGTATGGTATTTCTGCTTCATTCCAGAAAATTAAATAGAAATAATTAATCAATTCCTTTCTTTATTTCTTCGGCTAATATCTGTGATGATATTATCACCATTGGAACTCCAATACCTGGATGATTATAATGGCCTGTATAATAAAGATTTTTTACTTTTTTACTACTGTGGCTCGGTCTAAAAACAGCTGTTTGTCTTAATGTATGTGCTAGACCAAGTGCTGTTCCCTTATAGGCATTATATCTTTCTTTGAAATCTCTTTGTGTAAATATTTTCTTATAAATTATTGATTCAATAATTTTTTCTCCTGTTAGGTTTTCAAGATGTTTTAATATTTTATCAGAGTATTTCTCCCGTAAATCATCCGAGTCAACTAAATCAGGGGCTACAGGTACTAAAATAAATACATTTTCACAACCATTTGGTGCGACTTTTTCATCTGTTTTAGAAGTACAAGACACATAATATGATGGATTTTCAGGCCATTTTGGATTATGAAATATATCCTCAAAATGATTTTCCCATTCTTTATCAAAATATAGGTTATGATGAACTAATGTTTTCAATTTCTTATTTAATCCTAAATACATTAAAAAAGCAGAAGGTGCAATTTTTTTCTTATTCCAATATTTTTCAGTATAGGATATATTTTCTTTATCCAGCAGATTTGTTTCAACATATGGATAATCAGCATTTGATATTACTAGATCAGCTTCATAAAAACCTTTATCTGTTTCAACACCTTTAATTATTCCCTTTTCAACTACTATTTTTTTTACAGGGTTGTTAAATTCAAAATCAACATCATTTAATTTTGCTAATTTTACCATAGCTTCAACTAATTGACCAATTCCACCCCCTATGGGAAACCAGACTCCTAAATTAAAATCAACATGAGACATTAATGAATATAATGCTGGACTATCATAGGGACTACCGCCTAGAAAAACTATGGTATATTCTAAAATTTTTCTTATTTTGTCACTTGAAAAATATCTTTTAGCATAATGATCTAACTTATCAAACATATGAAGTTTAGTTCCTTCAACTATAAGTTTTGGTTTTATAAAATCGGTAAAATGCTTGTAATCTTTGTATATGAAATCTTTCATGGCTATATTATACTGATACTCTGATTTATCAAGATATTCAGATAATTTTTTTGATCCTCCTTCTTCCATTTTTTCAAATAATTCCTTATTTTTTTCAAGATCAGATGAGACATCAATAACATCTTCTTTTGAAAAAAATACTCTATAAGCTGGTTCCAATCTTTTCAGTTTTAGATAATCTTCGGGCTTTTTTCCAAATTCATTAAAGAAATTTTCAAATACATCAGGCATTAAATACCATGAAGGACCCATATCAAATGTGAATCCTTTTTCTTTTAGAACTGATGCCCTTCCACCGGGTTGTTCATTTTTTTCAATTACCCGAACTTTATGTCCTTCTTTTGCTAATAAAGCTGCTGCTGATAATCCTCCAAATCCCGAGCCGATTACAATTATTGATTTTTTATTCATTATTAACCCCCCTTTTTTTTTTCAATTTATTCTTAAAATATAGATAAAACATTAGATAAAATGATAACATAGAGAAATTATAGAAAAAATCCTCTAATGGAATTGTCGTTATTCTTATCCCCCAAATTGCCTCAGGGTTGTAGAATACAATTATTGTTGAAGTCAATACATAGTTAAAAATTAAAAATGCTACAAAGGATAAAATTATATAGAACCAATAAAGTCTTGATTTTAAGATATTTGGATAAAATTGATTTGCAACAAAAAAGAACAAAGCACAGGATAGCATTGACAATATTGTATAATCTTGATAATAAAAAATGAGACCTAATATAACAAATAAAATTGAGATTAGATAATAAAAATATTTATTGTAAAAGATTTCTTTATCTTTTATAAAGTATACAAAATTTTCATAAATAAATATACATGAATATGGTACAACTATGAAAAATAAAATTTCTTCAATTGGTAATCCTGCTAATTTAAAACCTATAAGGTATTCTTCATTAAACCACCAATCTCCTCTGAATGTTACTATTGCATCCCATATTATATATACTAAGCCTACAACAGTAATTGAGGCAAATAAAGGTTTGTAAAATTTGTAATATTTGAATTTCCATTTAAATGATAGAAGGAGAGGAAATATCAAGATTATAAAATCTAAGGTTATATAATTTAAAATCATATACACTCCCACATATATTTTCGTAAATATCTAGTTAATATTAAATTTTTCTTTATTTTTTATTAATTGTTTGAATCTGTGGAAAGTGAAACAATTTGAAAGACATTCTTTAATTTTTAAAATAGTTAAAATTATTTTTCAACAGTATATTTTTTATTAGCATATAAAAATCCAAAACATACACCTGTTTTAGCTTTGCTTTTTTGATGATGTATGCTATGAGCATGTAAAATTCTTTTTACGTACTCGCTTTTTGGCCTATATCTTATTTTGATTCTTTTATGAAAAAAGATGTCATGAACAATAAGATATCCAAAACCATAAAGTGTAATTCCAATACCAATTGCAAATTTAATATCAAACCCTGACAAAGAACCAGTTAAAATAAATAAAAAAGCAATTATACTAAAAAATAATCCAAAAATATCATTTTTTTCAATTTTTCTCTTATTGGGTCTATGATGATCCTCATGAAAGTACCAACCAAATCCATGCATTACATATTTATGGAGAAACCATGCAACTCCTTCCATGAAAATGAAAATGATCGATATAGTAAAAATATAGATAATAGCTGTTTCTATCATAATTAATCAATTAGAATACTATTTTTAATTTAATTAATTTTTGTTTTTAATTTTGCTGAATTTCTTTCTTGAATTATATCAATTTTTTCGAAAAACTTAGTTTTATCATTTAGATTATTATTTTCAACAAGATTCATTACTATTGTTGATACAATTGTACTAATATTTGGTTTAATTTTTTGATTATATACTAACATGGGTTGTTCATATATTTTCATTGCAGTCCAGAAATACATTTCTGAAGCTGTTTTTATAGGAATTAAATATTTTTTTGGAATAAATTTATATCCTTCTTCAGCTTTTTTTAACCATTTAATGTAATAATTTATTTGTGCTCTTATAAAATTACTAAATGATTTTTCATTTTTAATTATATAATCATATTCCAATGATTTTAGTCCATATTTTTTTAGTTCTGTTGATGGCAAATATCTTCGTCCAAGTTTTATGTCGTCTAATATATCTCTGATAAAATTTATGTATTGCATTGATCGTCCTAGGTATTTTGCATATTTAAAAGATTTTTCATCTAAATCAAGTATTTTTGACATCATTAAACCTACAACTTCTGCTGATCCATACATATATTGAATTGTTTCTTCGATATTTTCATAAGAATTTTTTATAATATCTTTTTCCATTGAATTAAAGAAAGCATCCACCCATTCTTGTTTAATATCTTTTCTATTTTGAAGATCAATAAAAGAATCAAGTACTATATCTCCTGTTTTTTTTCCTTTTATTCCTTTATTATATAGGTCCTTAAATCTGTAAAATTCATCTATTTTTTGAGGTGTTGAATCTACTAAATTATCTGTTTTTCTTACAAAGGCGTATAATACGAATACATCTTTTCGTATTATTGATGGAAAAAATATACTACTATAGAAGTAAGTTTTACTACCCTGTTTAAATATTTGAAATAGTGATTTATTTATCATAATAATTACCCCTTTGTATGGTTCTATTTTTTTATTTTATATTTATTAGTTATTATTATATTAATATATAAAAATATCTTTACAGTTATTTCCTTTTTATTTTCAACTATTTTTTTAATCTATCACAAATAGTTAACAATTGTTAATATATTTTCCAATATAAATAGTTTATTATTACATTGTAGAATAAATTATTATTCAAAAAAATTGGGACTTATATAACCATTAAACGAAATTGGAATAGTTTGATCAGTTCCACTTATCGAAAAATTACCTTCGATGGTTATGACAAACCATTCAGGAAAGATTTTATCAACTCCTGAGGTAATTAACAAAAGATAAGGAATCGTCACCTCAGTATTTATACAAACCTCTTGTTTTGAAGGAATCCAACATGCCTGCATATCATTTTGTACAATAATCATTGTTTCATTATCAGAAAAGCTTGATATGTAGCATATTAAATCATTTGCTTGTAAAGTAATTTCACTAGGATTATATATTTTAAATCCAATTTTTGTTAAAACTCCATCTAATTTTAATTTAAATTCCGCAGATATTGAGAAATCCGTTGTACCATTTATCAATAATAATTCTTTTATATCTGGAATTTCAAATTGAGTTTTGGAAGATATATTAATTATTTTTTGAAAACCAGCTATATGAGCTCCTGCCTTTGCATTAAGATTAATATAAACTCTATTAGCATTAAGAGCCTTATAGGATAAATTTCCATTGATTGAAAAATTCTTATAACTATCTGGATTTATTTCATCTGATGTTATTTCAATACTACCAACTTTTTCATTTAAATCAGATTCAACTGTTAGTAAAATATCTTTCATTATTAATGTAAAATTATTGGGATTAAAAATCATTATATCCCCGAGAAAAGAAATTCCTTCTTCTGTAACTTTTGATATTTCTGCATTTATAGAAATTTCGGGAGGATTTATATTTGAAATTACATCTTCTAAATAAGCAATTAAAGTTATGTTAATTGGCACTATTTTATTAATTATACCAAAAAAATTGAATCCAATTTTTCCCGATATTTCATTAATAATTGGTTCAAAATCATAATTTTCAAATGAAAAACTACTATTACTTATAAAAGTAGAATTTGATGATTCTGCTATTTCTCCCCCAATAATTTGAATATTTCCAAATACAGAACCATTTTCATTCATACATTTTATATTAAAATCTTCCACAATTATTGAAAAAAAGTTTGGATTTTCAATATCAATTTTAATTTCAATAATAATTTCTTCTTCATTTAATTCTAGTAATTCTACACTGGCGACAACATCAGGAGCTTCTATTGCTGTAATTATATAAAATAATACACCCCCAAATATTATATTAATAATTATTAATATAATTACGACTAATACTCCTAAATTGATTTTCATAGTGGCTCAGCTTATATATAATTATAAACTATATTATATTTAAATATAAGCAAAATATTGTTTCAAAAAATTATCGGATTCTTCTTAGCCTTGATCTTCATAAATTTTAGAATGATGTAATGTATTTACAATGTTTTTTAAATAAGGTGAAATGTTTTATAAAAGAGTAGTATTAATATTGTTACACTAAATTATTATCATTTATGGAAAAAATATTAAGTGAAATAATATGAAATCAAAATATATTAGATTATTGCGCCCCGTAGCCTGGATAACATTCCTCCTCCCATTCTCTGTGGGTTTTGGTCTTGGTATAAAATCAAATAGCCATCCATTTATTATAATATATGCATTTATAGCATTTATAACCTGGATGAGCTTTAGTTTTATTTTAAACGCTTTAGCTGATAAACACGTGGATAAATTTCACGATGGAAGATCAAAAGATATGAATCTTGCATATCAGTCGATTGTTACTGGTGAAATTACAGAGAAAAAAGCTTTGTACCTAAGCATAATATTTTTATTTTCTTCTATTATTTTTGCATGGTTAGTAAACACTCTTTTTTTCTTACTTATTTTAATTGTTGATGTGGTTGGATATATTTACTCAATGCCACCTTTAAGACTAAAGGCAAAACCTGTAACAGATATCATATGTAATACAACTGCAGGTGGTTTAATATTTATCGCAGGCTTAAGCATTGGTGGTGAAAATTTATATCCTCTTATAATTCTAGCAGTATTTGTAATGACTTCCATCTTTTATATCCCAACAGTTGTAACAGACTTCGAATTTGATAAAAAAGCAGGTATCAAAACATCTGCTGTTTATTTTTCGCCTAAAAGACTATTACAAGTAATGTATCCTCTAACTGCATTTCTAGTTGTTATTGGATTAATTATACTGCTAACTGGAAATTTAGAATTGAAGCTAATTTCCTTACTTATAATTATATACACTATTCCATCTACAATTGTCGCGAATTTAAGATTAAAAGGAGAAAGATTATTTATTCATGAAAATTGGATACTAGTTCCATTCATACTATTTTCAACTGTAATTATTATTTACGGCATTTTAAAGGTTATGGGTTTATTTATTCCATTGAATTAATTTTTCATTCCTAAAAATATTTTTATCTCATACATTAATATTTTTTATTAAATATGTAAAAGAGAACTGCAAGTAACGATATATGATATACGAATCCAATAACCAAAGGAACAATGTCAATTGTTCCATTTTGAAGTACTGATTCAAGTGACATAAGTGACCAAAAGTTTGGAATTGGACTAAATACGTATTTAAGATTACCAAGGTTGAGGAAAAAGGCGAATATTGGAAGCATAAATACTGTTCCACCTATTTTGAAAATTGCGAAAGCTTGTACTTTATTTGATGCAAATGAACTTACTAGTAATGCAATAACTGGAGTAAAAAGCGCAAACAATATAGCAACTGGAATATACGCAAAGTATGAAAATTCTGTTCCTTCTAAAAGTCCTGAGAGTGGAGGGAATATCATTAATGAAATAAATGCAAAAAGAGACATGAAAAACATACGATATATCAGATAACTATTTCTTGATATAGGCATAACTCGTAGAACTGCAAGTAAATGTTCGTCTCTTTCGTCAAGTATTAAAAATGCAACAATGAAGCTATAAATCATTGGAATCGCTATCGTAAAAAACATGAAAACCACTGAAAATTTTCCTGCTAGGGGAAACACATCTTCAATTCTCGGTGCGACTAAATGTACAAGTATTCTTGAAAATACAATTAACATAACTGGATAAGCAAAGAATAAAAAAACAAACATACGATCTCTTATAATGTTTTTTAAGTCATTTACTGCAAGTTTTAGAACATATACCATATCTTTTATCCTCCTTTCATTACAATATGTTTATAAAATGCCTTTTTTGCAATGAAATACAATAGCCCAATCCAGATTAATTGATAAGCAATTCCATATGCAATCTCCCATAATTCCAGACTAGTAGCATCAAAAACACCGGTAAAAAGAACAAATGATGCTTGTGTAGGCCATAAGTAAAATATTACATTTTCATAAAGTCCAGATAAATGTAACATTGGAGGAAAAAGTAGTCCAAGGAATGCAACTATCATAGCAAGTAAATATTCATTAATACTATTCACACGAGATACTAGGATGAATCCTAGAAGAATTAGCATAACTGATGTAAGTATTATACTAATAGCTAAATATGCTATGTTAAAATCAATACCGCCAAAGATGCTTAATAGTACCACAAATATTGTTGCCGATATAATAGATAGGATTGTAAGTGAAGTTATTTTTGATAAAAGATAATCATCAACTTTCATAGGGGTAATTACTAAAGCTTGAAGGACATTTTCCGACTTCTCAAATAAGATTAATGCACCAATAAACATTATGCCTATAATCGCTGGGTCAAAAAATAATAACATTGTATGAAAAATTGGTTTATTCATATCAGGGACAGCCTGAGTTGTAAGAAAATATAAAATTACGCTTAGAATTGAAATATGAATTATTTTATATCTGGAAAGTAGTGTGAATTCCCATCTAAGCATATTTTTCAGATTACTCATTTAAGCTGCCTACCTGTAGCTTTAATAAAAATATCATCTAAAGTTGCTTCTGCCGTATGTATAGTTTGAACATTACCTGTTTTTAAAAGATTTAAAAAATTGTTATTATCCGCCAGATTTTTTAAATCAAAATCTTGACTTAACAATTCACCATTTTTGAGATGTTCCACTTTAACAATTTTTTTACCATGTCTAATCTTCAACTCTTTTGGACTTTCAATTAAAATTATTTTCCCATCTACAATGAAACCTACTCTATCACATAATTCATCTGCATCATTCATATTATGAGTTGTTAGAAAAATTGCTTTTCCTTCCTTTCTTTTTTGAAGGATTATATTTTTTATTAATCGTCTACCAACTGGATCAAGACCTGTAGTTGGCTCATCTAGGAAAAGAACTTCAGGATCATTAATTAAAGATCGAGCGAAGTTAAGTTTTGATTTCATTCCTTTAGAAAATGTGGCGACACGATCGTTTGCATCTTTTTCAAGTTCAACCATTTTTAGAAGATCTATAGCCGGTGTTGTTTTTCCCTTATAAAATGATGCGAAAAGTTCAAGGTTTTCAAGTGCAGTGAGTTTTTGATAATGATTAGGTAGTTCAAAACCTACTCCAATTCTATTATAGATGTCTGTTTTCCAATCAGTTAGATTTTTACCTAATAACAATACATTTCCAGAATATTGTTTAAAAAGTCCAATCATTACTTTTTGTGTTGTGGTTTTACCCGCACCATTTGGTCCAAGAAATCCAAATATTTCCCCTTTTGATATCTCAAATGAAACACCATCCACTGCTTTTTTATCAGATTTTGGATATGTAAACTCTAGATTATTTACTACTATTGCATTTGATTCATCTGTTGTTTTATATTCTTGTTTTTCTTTAGGAAATGAAAATATGCCACTAGTGTTACATTTTGAACATTTAATTTCTATTGTTTCTCCAGAATTTCCAATAACATTAATTACATTCTTACAGTGAGGACATGCTACTTTTTTTGTTATAGTATTAGTATCACCCATCTTTTTCCACCTTTATCATCATATATTTCTAATTAGATCATATATTTTATTGATATATTTGATTTGTGCAATACATGTATGATAGTTTATAGAGGATACCCAATATTCAAAAATTATGAAAAAATTAACTATTGAGTTGAAAGTAAAAGAAGAATTTTATGAAATGTTAAACTTTTTACTCGATAAAATAGAATCAATTGAACTAATTGAATTAATTAAACTAGATTTTGAACAGGGAATAAAAATGGGTATTGCAGCTCTTAACATGAAGGAAGGATATAATATTGAAGATATTGAGATACCAGATTACATGGAAATGTTATCTGTTTTGAAACAGGATGGAAATAGGTATATTGTTGTTTCAAAGGTAAAAAAATTTAAAAAATTTGTTGGATTTGCTAAAAAATTTGATATTGATATAAAATGGGATACCCCATCAATTTTAAAAAAGATAAAATGATAATTAGTGTAATGGGAGATGAAAAAAATCTAAAAAAGTTTTTAGACCTAATCAAATATTTAGGTGAAATTAAAAGTATCAGTTTTAAAAAACCAATATTTAATGAACAAATGATAATCTCATGTTTAACTGAGAAACAAAAAGAAGTTTTAATAGCTGCTAAAAAAAATGGGTATTATAGCTATCCTAGAAAAATTAATAGTGAGGAATTATCTAAAATTGTTGGTCTTAGTAAACCTACTGTAGTTCAACATCTCAGAAAAGCAGAAGTACGTCTGGTTTCAAACTTATTAACAGGCTATTAATATTAAATAAAAAAAAAATTATTTTTCAATTGTAAATGAATCAAATAATGTTCCATCAGGTTTTTTTGCTTCATAAATTAAAGCTTTTTGATCTGCTTTAATTATACAATAATGATAAGTCTGTTCTGATTTAATAGTCCACCATTTTTCCCCAACTTTATAAAGCGGTGCGCCACCTCCACCCGTTAAAATATAGTTAACATCATTAACCCTTCCTCGTTCATAACAATGATCATGCCCATTAAAAACTATATCAACATTAAAAATGGAGAATAAAGGAGTCCAAATTAATCTAAGAGGATACGTACTTCCATGATTACCAGAGCTATAAGGTGGGTGATGAAAAAAAACTATTGTATATGGTCTTTTATTATCTATAAGATCCTTAATTAACCATATTGTCTGATTGGGGTTAAATCTATTTAGCTTATTTGAATCAAGGCCAATAAAATGAATTGGCCCATTATCGAAAGAATACCAATATTTATTGTCTGGAAACGTGAAATATTTAAAATATGATATTCCATAATATTCATGATTACCTAAAACAGGATATAAGGTGCAATTATGAGTATAATTTGAGATAGAGAAAAAATCAATCCATTGACTAACAATTCTTCCATCATTTACAAAATCTCCAGTATGTAATGCAAATTGAGGTTTTTCCGATTCTATTGCTTTTGCAACTATTTTTGCATTCTTCCATTGATCCCAAACCCCACGTGTATCTCCATATACTATAAATTCAATTGATTCATTTTCATTAAATGATGTATGAAATGAAAAAATATTACTTTCAATTCCATTGGATATTACTTTATAATAATATTGCTCAGATGATTCAAGATCATCAATTCTTATTTTATGAAAATCTGTATTGTTATTCTCATAAATAATCCGATCAAATTCATTATTTAATCCAATATGTATACTATTATTTTCTGTATTAATATTTGTTTGCCAGATTATATCTGTTGAATTTTGATTTGTGTTTTGAGGATATGGCCCTAATTCAATTGATATATTCTGAGATAATTTACCTTTAATTTGAATTGAAGGAGCCAATATTATTAATGAGACAATAATCAAGATTATTTTTTTACTCATTTTAATTTTTTCTCCAATATATTATTATAATTATTTCATTATTTATTAAATTACCGTTAAGAAAAAAATGAATTTTTTACTAGAAATTACTTTTTTGATTGGTCATTACATTCACAGGAATCAAAATCGTTTTCAATATTTTCATATTTCTTTGTTGATATTATATACCCTTTTCTTCTCATCCTCCAATCACCCCAATTGTATAGGATTATTGGTAACAATAAAACAGAGGTTAAAAAAGAATAAATAATTGTTATAGCTAAAATTAATCCAAATTGTTGTTGAGGAGGTATTGGTGCAAAAACTAATATTCCAAAACCAAGTGTTGTTGTCAAAGCAGCGATTAACAATGCCCCCCCTGTTTGAGATATTGTTTCACAAACAGATGTTCTGAAATCGCCGGTTCTATCAGCTGTAAATCGAAATCTTTGTGTAGCATGGATGGCATAATCAATGCCAATACCTATTGTTATACTTGTTACAGTAATTGTTAAAATATTGAGTGAATATCCAATATAAAACATAGTGCCTAATATCCATATCATTGATACTCCAACAGGTATTATTGCAATTAATCCAAGAATCGGATTTTTATATACTATTATTACTACTAATGTTGCTAATATTATTGAGATAATGGTTGAGGTTACTTGACTAACAGTTAGTGAATCAGTTATTGTCAATGTGACTATAAAGTTTCCAGTTACAACAGCTGATGCATTTCCAAATTCTTCAACATCATCATTTAATTCTTTTTTTAATAATTGAAGTTCATCATTAACATTACCTTCTTTTGTTTCTAGACTGGGGTCAATATATACCCTAATTATAGCTGCATCGTAGTCTTCATCATTTTCATGAATTAAAGATCTAAAATTAGATTCATATTCCTCATTTGATCTCAGATAATTAAATAATGATTTTACATCATTATCTGATTTTGGGATATAATTTTCATTTAAATTAAAAATATTAACAAGAGATCTATTGTTATCCGCGGCTTCATTTATCAATGAAATGATACTTGAAGCTTTAACTGAGCCATCTACATTTAAAGCAAGATAAGTATCATCCTGCATATTATCATATGTTTTAGATATTCCTTTTAAGCATAATACAGTTGCAATATCTCCTTCGATTAAAATATATTCTTGATTCTGACTTGAAAAAGGAAAATCCTTTGCAATTTGATCTTGGATTTCTAATGAAGGGGTATCTCCAGGTATAAATTGATCGAAATCAAATCCTGTTTCAATCTGTGATGCGCCAATAAACATTACTAATGAGATTAAAATCATTAAAGCAAAAATCTTTTTTTGATGACAAAGAACAAGCCTTGAGGTTATTTTCATTATATTTATTATTCCGAATCTGCTTGTTTTAAAATTGATTTTGACTTTTTTTCTCTTATCAACTATATATCTTAAAGGTGCTGAGAAGGTTATAGCAGTTATAAAAGTATAAATAACCCCAATTGCCAGTAGAATTCCAAAATCCCTGACAGGTGGAATAGTTGCACTTAAAAAGGAAATAAATGCAATAACTGTTGTAACCATAGCAAGAAACATAGCTGTACCTGTTTCATCAACAGATAATCTAATTGCTTCGCCAGGTGTTTTACCTTTAATCAATTCAGTTTTATAACTATGGAAAAGATGAACTGAATAATCAACTCCTAAACCAAGAATTACAGGGAATAAAGCAACGGCAATAACATTAAACGGTATATTCAACAATGACATAGTTCCAAATAACCATATAGAGGATATTACAAGTGAAAGTATAGCAATTAAAACATATGATGGTTTTCTAAAACTAATGAATAATACTAGAATAATTATAATAAATATTGAAGGGCCAATAATTTGATTAGCATCACCAGTAACTTCATTAATCTCAACAGATAATACACCTGGACCTGTTGCATTGAAAATTAAATTTGGATTTTCTTCATCTAATCCATCGATTATTTCTAATAGTTCTTCTGTTTGACTAACTGATTCATCAATAGTATTTGAACTTTTAATTTCTGCAAAAATTAAAGCTTTTGAGGATATACTATTATCCTGATATTCTTTAGAAATAAAAGATAAGGCAGTATTTTTTAAATCAATAATAAAAGGAGGAAATAAATAAAATATATTTGATGAACTTCCAGAATTTGGTGCTTTATCGAGATTAATCCATTCTGTACTGTATTCAAAAAAATTATCTGAAATTGAGGAAAAATTAAATTCTTGATCACTTATGTTTTCAAAATCTTCAAAGTTATCTAAAGAAAAAAAATCAGATATTATATTTGTTTGAAGATCTTCAAATCTTTTTGTCAAATCATAAAAATATTCAGGTGTTTGACTATATCTTGTTCCAATTGTAAAATTTGTTAGCTTTGCTGGAAGCTCAAAAGAATCAATTTTAGTTGATATCCCATATTTTCCTAATTCTGATTTTAATATTTGTATTATAATATTGTTTTTTGAGGTGTCAATTGTAATATTTGTATCCTCTAACGGAATTGGAATTTCTATATTTTCATCTGGAATTTTAATCCATATATATGGTGTTATTGTGTAATATTTTTCTTGATCCTGAGATTCTATTATATTTTTGATTTCTTTAATATTTCTAAAAAATCCTTTAAAAAGAGTCCATTCAATTTGTTTTTGTTCCTTAAAAAATGCTATTTGAATTGATATTTTATAATTATATCTAAATGATGGATCAGGGCTTATTTGATTTTCAAATTCTATAAACCATTCTGTTATATTTACTATTCCGGGGTTTGAATATAATTCTGTATATATTTCACTTAAATCATATAAATTAATTTTCAATATTATTTTTTCTTCATTTTTTATTATTTCACTATTGATAATATCTAAACTATTCTTAATATCTGAATCCTGATTGTCATCATTATCAAGTATGATTAATTCATTTATTTCTTCATAATTTAGTAAATCATTAATTGCTGTTTTTATTTGATCATCTGTACAATTTTCTAATGATTTTCCAAATTCAATTAGGCATATATTGTCAATAAATGTTGCAATTGAAATAGTACTCAAAATATTATCATTTTTTTGTAATTGATTTTGAAAATTATATAATTCTTTTAATAAGTTTGAACTTATTATATTATTTTCATTTTCAGCTAATGCCCTAATTATCAATATCTGCTGATTTGAACCAAAATATTCATTTATTTTAATACTAGCTTGAACCAATGGATCTTCTGGGGTGAAATCATTGAAATCTGTATTAAATTCTAAACCAGTGATAAAGGATGATAAAATAATTGTTATTATAATAATTATAACAATAAAATGCATTGGTTTATCTTCAATAATCCCCCCTAGAATAGAAACCATTAATTTTACCTTTTTAGTTATATATTATTTATATATAATAATTTGTTATCTTAAAAATCTATTTATTTATGTTTTGTTTCTCTCTCTTTGTTAAAGATATCTAATAATAAAATAATTTTTTTTCTCCCTTTGTTATTTGTAAGTTTTATTGAGAGAGAAAAATTTTTTTTTAATTATAGCTCTCCCCCTCTCTCTAATTAAAATACAATTTTCCCTCGCTCCTACAATATTTTTAACTATAATTTAAGATTAAATAGATAATCCAACAGAAGAATTTCTCCCTCATATCCATTTTAATATTTTATTATATAGATTTTGAATAATTTATTATAAACATCAAAATTTATTAATATTATAAAATTTAAAATTTTATTGACATTTGTATCAAGATAAATTGAATCTCGTGAGCAAATGTTTCAACATAAATTGGTATCTTTGAGCAATAATTCCATATTTAATGATTTATTTAAGAAAATATTTTATTTACTTTTTTTTATGAAATATTATTTAATGATTTTATTAAAAGTTATTTAGATATAGATAATTGATAGTAAAAAAAATGTTTTATTATTAATTGAACTGACTAATTATTTGTCTTTATATTAATTAAATTATTTTCGATATTGTATTATCATTTATTGGTAAAAGATTGGCAAATGTATGATTATATTAAATGTTAATAAGTTAATAATGAAAAAATTGAGGGCATATGAATTTCACCATTTCTTCTAATGATTATTGTATTTATCATTGATCGCATTATATCAATTGGTCCAAAGAATTCACCTTTACCAATTACCAACACATAATCACCTCCTTGATTATAGGGATCCCAGCAATAAATGTAATAAGTTCCAGATTCAGATATATTCATATCTAGAATAGGGCCATAATAATATGATTTCCCTCCAAAGGGTTCATAGAATGTTTCTCTTTCAACCCCCTGTTCAACATTTTCTTTTATTATTGCACCATATCCTTCTGGAATTTCAAATGGTAATTCTTGATTAGGTGATGGAAGATTAGGCCCAACAAGTGCAAACCAAGGTACAAAATTTTCATAATAATTCTCAATAACAGGTACAATTATTTCAATATACACATTCTTAGGTTTGTTATTTATTTTAAATTTATAGACATCAATATCTTCACATTGCGTATCTACATCATTTTCAAGCCAAGCATAAAAAGCTTTAGATTTTTCAATCATTTTCCAAACATAAAACGGGTTATCCTCTGAATAATCAGATCTTTCAATATATGGAACATGTGCTGTAGCAATAGAAGCTGTTAATAAAATTGTAATAATTGACAAAATTATTATTATATTATTTTTTATCATTAATTTTAAATCCCCTATTAAAAAATATATTAACTATTTATATATTCTTGGATAAGTCAATTAATAATTATTTTAATGAGATAAAAATTTATTATTAATATAAATTATAAAAGGTAAGTAAAAAGATAATGAGAATATTGTAAGAATAATATTTATTATTATTTATTTTTAAATTTTAATGATAATGAATTTATACAATATCGTTTCCTAGTAGGTAAAGGCCCATCATCAAATAAGTGTCCTAAATGCCCTCCACATTTTTTACATATTACTTCAATTCGTTTCATTCCAAAACTATTATCATTTTTTTCAATTATATTTTCTTTATTTATAGCGTCATTGAAACTTGGCCATCCACTTCCAGAATCAAATTTAGTTTCTGAAGTAAACAACTCATTTCCACATGCAGCACATAGATAAATTCCCTTTTTTTTATTATTTAATAATTCACCTGTAAATGGTTTTTCAGTACCTTTTCCCCTTAGAACCATATATTGATCAGGAGTTAATTTTTCCTTCCAATCTTTATCAGATTTTTTAATTTCATTAATCATAATATAAATAATATGAAATAAAGTATATATATCTCTTATTCTAATAAAAAAAATCATTAATTAATAAAATTTAATCAAAAATTACCATAATATAAACAATAGAATTAAATAATAAAAAATATTTTGTCAAATATATTATATAGCATTACATATTATTGAAAAATAAAGAATAATAATTAATATAACCCGGGAGGTAAAAAATGGTTGAAATAAATATAGATTCTTGCATCTGTTGTGGTAAACAAATAACTGAGAATGCATCTATTAGAAGAATAATGTGCATCGATTGTATGGCAAAAATCATTAAAGAAATAAATATTGAACCAGATGAACATTATTCTGATTTTATCGATTTTGCATATAATATTAAAAATAGATTAGAAAAAGGTGAAGATGCGGGGAAAATTATGGAAAACATTCCTGACGGTTTTGATGCATGGCTTAAGAAAAATTCTTCATTAAGTGGGTATGGAATTATTTCAGATTGAAATATAACTCCCCGTAAGATAATAATTTAGATTAATTAAAGAACATTTAATCATATTTAAACCTAGAATAAATTTTACCATATCAAATCAAATATTAAAATAAATATAATATAGATGAACAAATCTTACGTTTTAACATATGCCTGAAAGTACAGAAGAATATTTTCAAATTATTTCAAAAGAAAACCCATTAGAATTTTTTTCAAAACATATATGCCCATATCTAGTTGGAACACAATGGGATGTCATTCGTAAAAGTTCCTTATTAATGGGAGTTACAAAGGATAGATCTAATTTGCGGATGAGACTACATATTTTATTATGCGGGGGTCCTGGAACAGGAAAATCAGAATTTCTAAATTGGTGGCAACAAAAAATGGATGGTGTATTAATAAATTCTGAACTTACATCAAAAACGGGTCTTGTAGGTGATGCTAGAGGAAAAAAAATTCATCCGGGATTATTGGCTCAATCAAATGGTTCAGTTTTATTAGTTGATGAACTTGATAAAATGTCGATTAATGACCAAAATGGATTACTTCAAACAATGGAAGAAGGAGAATATACAATAACAAAAGGAAAAAATCGACAGTCATTTAAAGCTGAGGTAAGAGTTATTGCAACATGTAATAATTTAGAAAAAATTCAAAAACCACTTTTAGATCGATTTGATTTTCCATTTAATGTTTCTAAAATATCAAGAATACAAAGAGCAGAATATGTATCTGATATCATTGATAGCTTTATGGGGAAAAATGCAAAAGACTATTCATTAGTTGTAAAGGCATATCTAAACTGGGCAAAAAATGCAAAAACTTGGATCGATCCAACAGATGAACCATCTATTAAAAAAACAATTAAAAATTACATTCTCGAAACAGATGCGAATATTGAAGGTATATCTTACAGAAGTTTAGAATACTCAATTCTAAGAATTGCTTATGCGCTTGCTTTACTTGAAAGAAGTAAAATAACTGAAAATCATATAAGCTATGCAATTGAATTGAAAGATAATGTTTTAAAAGGATTTATTGGTTTTATTGAATAGAATTAGTATAAAACTCATATATTTCAAATAATGTAAAATAAAAAAAAGGATATTTCCTCACCACATCTATTGATATAGAATTAGTATTTATCAATTAATTGGAATACTTTTTTGCTAATTATAAATTCTTTATTGATTTGAAATTAATAAAAAAAAATGCTACAAAATCAATAAAATAGAATATAATATGATATTTATGAACAAAATCTGAATCACTATGATTTTATATAACAAATGTTATTTATGTATAGGGGTAAATATATGAAAAAAATAATCATCACTATGATAATTGGCATATTGCTAATTAACTCCATTGCAATAATTGCCATGCCAACGCATGTTGATAATAAAAAAATATTCAATGAAAATCTAATAATATCTAAACCATTGATAAAAGATATTGGAAATTTCATGTCAATCCAAATTGATGAAGCAGATTCATTTTTATATGAACCCGGAAAGCCATTTCTTCCGGTAATAACTAAAACTTATGAATTTCCATTAGGTACAAAAATAATTAATGTAAATATCTGCTATGAAGGGGATGAAATTATTTTATCAAAAAAGATTTATCCTTCACCTATCCCAACAACAATTTTAAAAGATATCAATTTAAAATCATTAAATTTGTTTTTTGAAAGAAGTGTTTATGAAAATTCTGATTTTTACCCCTCGGAACAATATACTATATCAAAGGGCGCAGGATTGAATAATGGAGAACATGTATTATTTCTTAATATAAGAATTAATCCTCAATATTCGCCTCAGAAAAATATTTTAATATTTCCTCAAAATGTAGGAATAAAAATTGAATATATTCTACCTGAAAAATCAATTGTAAAATCAGATGATTACGATATGGTAATTATTTCACCAGAAATGTTTTCCTCAGAAATACAATCACTAATAGATCATAAAAACAATGTTGGAATTCAAACATTTTTAAAAACAATTGAGGAGATTTATGAAGAATTCTCTGGATTTGACGAACCAGAGCAGATAAAATATTTCATAAAGGATGCAGTAGAAAATCTTGGTATTTCATATGTTTTATTTATCGGAGATGTAAATCATCTACCAATTAGAAAAACATCAATAAGAATGGAACTTCCTATTGATGATGCAATAACTGATCTTTATTACGCGGATATTTATGATTCTAATGGAAATTTTAGTTCCTGGGATTCAAATGAAAACAAAGTTTTTGGAGAATTTAAATTAGAAAATTACATGCCGCCCGGGGATATTATTGATCTGTATCCTGATATAATGACCGGTCGTATTCCTTGTTCAAATAGCGATCAATTATCTCTTATCATCGATAAAATTATAACTTATGAAACAGAGACTTATGGCGAACCTTGGTTTAATAATTTAATCTTAATGGCAGGTGATACTTTTCCATATGATGATAAAAATGAGGGTGAAATGATAACAAATATTATTGCAAATCAAATGGAACAGTTTGGATACATTCCAGAAAAACTTTTCACATCATTAGATACATTTAAACCAAGAATTATAAACGAGAAAATATCCGAAGGTGCAGGTTTTGTTAGTTACTCGGGGCATGGATATGAACAAGGTTTCGGTACTTCTCCGCCTCAAAGAGATAAAAGAATAGAATACTTCTCACCATATCTTATAGGTATGAAAAATAATAATAAACTACCTATTATTTTCTTAGATGCTTGTTCTACAACAAAACTAGATTTTACAATCCATGATCTTAAAGAGTGGTATCCAACACCATTTGTTATGTTATTATCTTTTTTAAATAATATCCCTTACGATTCAGATAATTTATACCCCTGTTTCTCATGGGAACTACTTAAAAAACAGAATGGTGGTTCTATAGCTACAATGGGTTCAACCCGAGTTGCTTTTTTAGGGATGTCAATGGAAGGTGAAGTTGTAGGGGGTATTGCGTTTTTAAATATCAAATTCTTTGAAGCTTATGAGGCTGGAAGCACTATTGGACCTTTATTCAACTCAGCAATAAATTCATATATAAATAGTGCAGGTTGGAGAGAACCCATTACCCCTCAAGAATTCATATTACTTGGTGATCCTAGTTTGAAAATTGGCGGATATTTAAATTAATTAAAAAATATCTTTTGTTCATTTATATTCAAATTGAATATAATGGGAAAAATCTTCAGCAATATCAATAATTCTAGATTCAGATTCACCCTTAAGATAAACATTGAAGAATTCTAAAATGAATGATCTTACAATCTCAATCATCAATTTTGCATCAACTGTTCCAAATCCTAGTATATTTTGAGGTATTAATGGAAGCATATGCGATAACAATAATCCTACATCAGTATATCCATAATGAGAAGACCCATTAATACTCATTCTATATATGTCTGATTCTTGCTTATCCCAAATATAATCAACTCCGGATGAGTTAAATCTTCCATCAGCAGTCATCATAAAAAAAGGTTTAGTAACTCCTATTGGAATTAGTTCTTCATATGATACACCATCAAGTGTTAATCCACAGTCGATACGATCATCTTCAAAACAACAAATTGAAGTGGATGCACCTCCAAAAGAATGACCATACATGCCTACATTTTCTAAATTAAGACGTTCTTTTAAAATATCATCCGTATCATTTAAAATTTCTGCATAATCTAGAGCGGATTTTGCATCATCAGCAATTGTACGTATTGCAATTTTTGCATAATCCGGATTATTTTGTGAGTAAAAATCCTGATAATATATTGATCTATCATCAGGAAATTCAACTACCCCTGCTATGTATGGATGATTCATAGAAATTACAACATACCCTTTTGAGACCAAATCCTCAATAAAAGAACTATAAATTTCAAGTGTTCCATCAAGACCATGGGAAAACAATATCACAGGAAATAAATTTGAATTAGAAGCAATAGGTACATTTATTTTTCCATGAGGTTTTACATCTTCATAAGCTGTTTTTGACACCCCTAAAAGTGGTATTGGAGCACGCCCCATCAACCATGCGAACATAAGTTCAGTCATATATGTATACCACTCGCCTTCAACTTCTTTATCTGTAGGATACCATATCTTAAGAACAAGTTCTCTAAAATCATCAGGATTTTCAGTTAGAAGTTCTTTACGAGATTCATCGATAAGATGAAAATTTTTTACTCCAATCCCATATTTGCCATTCAAAGGAGGAATATAAGATGAAGTATAACTCGCCTTAATAAATCCATTGGGAATTATGAGATATGACTTAAAAGCTGATCTATGAATCTCGATTAATCCAATTAGCGGGATTGAAAAAATACCTTTTTTAAAAACACCATATAATAAATTATTTTTGAACCAACCTTTGGCCTCAAAGGATTCATCATTAATAAGAATTGTAGCTTGAAAAACTCCGTTTGTTGAGGATCTCCCGTGATTTATCATTCCAGTTATATCCCCATTTGATTTTCCGATAGTTATTGTACCTTCAAAAATACCATCAGTCCATATGTCCTCGGAGATACTCTTTGGTAGTTGAGCATTTATGTTAAATGAAGATATGATAATAATTAAAACAAAAACTATTGAAGTTATTATTTTTAAATTCCATTTCATTTTAATTCAATCCTTCAATATTATTAATATTATAACATTGTTATATAATTTTTTAATGATTAATAAAAAAAATTTAAGAAATATGATAAAATCTATGAAATTTATATATATCATATGATATAACTTATAACAATACGTATGAAAAAAAAATCTAATATTCACAATTTTACAGGGTACAGATGGGTCATTTTAATAGTTTTTATCATAGTTGCATTAACCTCTCAATTGTTATGGTTAACATTTGCACCTATTTCATCTGAAATGGAAAAACTATATGGCGTTACTGCATTTGATATTTCATTATTGTCCCTAGTTTGGCCTTTAATATTCGTTGTTACAGCAATTCCTGTAGGAATATTTATAGATAAAAAAGGATTTAAAATCAGTGTTACAGTTGGAGCAATATTTTTAGCTATATTCTCCATTATTAGAATTTTCTCAGCTATACCTGAATATAATTTTATTATCTTATTAATCTCTCAATCAGGTGCTGCAATTTCTCAACCTTTCATTTTTGGCAGTATCACAAAACTATCTGCATCTTGGTTTCCTGAAAATGAACAAGGTCTAGCCACAGGTCTTGGAACTATCGGTTTATTCCTTGGAATGATGGTTGCATTAGCCATTACACCAATAATTTTTCTATCATATGGGACTGTAAATTTACTGATTATTTATGGTTATATCTCATGTGCTGCAGCATTTTTCTTTATTTTATTAGCAAAAGAAGGGAGAAAAACATCTATAAAAGATACAAGTTCTGCGTTCTCACTAAATGATCTTTGGTCATTATCAAAATTAAAGCCATTTTTAATCCTAGAATTTGGATTTTTTGTTGTTGTAGGAGGTTTTACTGCACTTATGACCTGGCTAGAACAAATACTTAATTCCCTACATGGAATAGGCATTGATCAGGCAGGAATAATTGGTGGAATAATGATAATAGGGGGAATTATCGGTTCAATAATAATACCTGCAATTTCAGATAAAATAAATAAAGTTAAAATATTTGTCATAATCAATTTAGCAATAGGTACTTTTTTACTATACCTAGTAGGCTTCTTTCATGATTTTATATTACTTGCATTGATTTTTTTTATTATGGGTTTTTTCTTAATGTCTGCACTCCCATTAGTATTAGAGATGTCTAGTAGAATTGCAGGCCCCGGAATTGAAGGGCAAGCTTCTTCATTATTATGGTTTTTTTCTCAAGTGGGATCAGTATTATTAATCATAATAGTAGAACCAATAAAATCTATTTGGAATAGTTACTATAATTCAATTATTTTAATTGTATTATTATGGATAATCTCCTTAATTCTATTTCTTGGAATTAAAGAAAATCCCAAAAAATAAAAAAATAGTTTAACAAAATTGAGGATATATTATAATTTGAAAATGAAAAGTATACTCAATTATCAATTATTTAATATATGAAAAAATACATTTCAATTTTTAGATAATTTAAAAAAATATTAAACATAATAAATTAGATGGGTTGCACAATGATAATTAAAATTTAATTAGAAATTATCATGAGTATACTCATATTTGCTACATATTATTCTTTAGGAGAAAAAATGAGGGAAGAAGCTGAAATTGTAAAAGAATTACGAGAATTGGAAAAAACTGGTACATTTACAAATACATATAATTACAAATATAAAAATTCAGCAAATGAATCTCTAGAAGAAAATATTCAATTAGAAAATAATTGTTCTTTTGATGAATCATTTAAATTTAAAAAATTTAATGGAGAGTTATATAAAAAACTTGTTGAAAATTCTTTAGAAGGTATATTAATTCTAGATCTAAAAGGAAAAATTTTATTTGTAAATCCAGCTGTAATGAATATATTTGGATTCAATACAAATCAAGATATAATTGGAAAAAATTTTCTAAATTTAATTCATCCAGATTACCATAATCAACTAATCAAAGATCAAAAATTATTATTTATAGGTAAAGAAAGAATTCTAAATACTTACAAAGGAATATCAACTAGTGGGGAGAAAATCTGGATAGAAGGTCTTGGATGTAAAATTAATTTTTTAAACGAAAACGCTCTTGCTATTTTCATAAGAGATATAACTCATAGACAAAAAACATGGTATGAATTAGTAAAACTAGTTGATAAATATAAAGCATTAGCTGATATGTCAACAGATGGCATAATTATAATCGATAATCTGGGAAGAATAACTTATTCAAATACATCATTTGAGAAGTTATGTGGAAAAAACAAAGAACAATTAAATGGTACGCCTTTTAGAAATTTTTTATCAAAAGATTCAATCTACCAATATCAAGAAATATTTATTGGTGCAAGAAAGACTGGAAAAAAAATTAAGGATATAGAACTAGAATTTCTTAACATTAGTAATGAAATAATTCCTATTGAACTTAGTCTTTCACCATTAAAAAATATTAATAATGAATTTTCAGGAATAGCATGTACTATTCATGATATAACCGTTCATAAAAAAATTGAAACTGAACTGAAAAAATCAAGAAAATTAAAAACTGAATTTATGAACATAGCCGCTCATGAATTAAAATCACCAATTACTCCAATAAAAGGATATTTAGATTTAATAATTTCAGATAATAAAGCAAATACTAATACAAAAAAATGGGGTAAAATTAGTTTAAGAAATACTGAACGTTTATTAGATTTAATTAATGACATTTTGGATGTATCAAGACTTGATAGTGACACTATGAGTTTTACAATGGAAAAAACAAATCCTATGATTTTTTTAAATGAAGCGATAGAAGATATTGAACCATTATTTAAAAAGAAAAAATTGGAATTAATAAAAAAAATACCTAATAATCTACCAAATATATTAGCTGATAAATATAGATTGGAACAAGTTATTAAAAATATAGTTGGAAATGCAGTTAAATTTACAGATAAAGGGAAAATTAGCATTAAAGTAAAAGAAATTGATAAAAAATTTCAAATTATTATTGAGGATACAGGTATTGGAATTTCAAATCATGAATTGGATAAGATATTTACTAAATTTTATCAAGCATATACTGGAAACGATCGTAAATGTGAGGGGACAGGTTTAGGTTTATTTATAAGTAAAGAAATAATTAAAAGACATAATGGAAAAATTTGGGCTGAAAGTAAAATAGAAATAGGAAGTAAATTCTTTATTGAAATACCAATCATATAGATTTTAAATAATTTTAATCGGTGGTGTAAATATCAGAAAAAAGTGTCCCGCATGTGGGTCAAAAGCTGTAAGATTATATCAAAATATTAGTGTTAATCATAAAAGGAAATGGAATCCTATTGCATGGTATTGTGTTAATTGTAATTATATTTACAATGTTCTATCAGATACTTTAATTTATAAAATTGGCGAAAATGAGATAGTTCATGATAATTGTCCTAAATGTGATTTAAAACTTGTGAGAGTGTACCGGCATATAAACCCTCAAAAAGGAAAACAAAAATGGATTGGATTAGGTAAATATTGTAAAAGATGTAAGTATATTTGGATAGAAAAAAAAGAAGAAAATAAATGTGTTATTTAAATTATTTTATTATAAAGCTTGATCTTTTTCCTAAATTATTATATACGAGTATCTGTTTAGGGCAAGCCATAAAATTATAGGGAATTCTAAAATGAAACGTAGTTCACGAGTGTGGAAAAAAAGAGGAAACATGCGCTGGAAATGGCGTAAGAAACGAATGCGACGTGAAAAAAGGAGTAGACGTAAATAGATTACCATGGGGGCATAGTGTAACCCGGCATCATTGTGGGCTCCAGTTAGGTATGATTATAAAAGGGTCATCTGATTCGTGATGAGTAACTGGAGCGATGACCTGAGAAGAGACCCGCCGATCTGGGTTCAAATCCCAGTGCCCCCATTCATCATATAGATTTAAAGAGGTGAAATAAAAATGAAATTTGACATTATTAAAATTAATAGAAAAAAATTCAATATTTTTACATTACTTTCGTTATTATCACTACTAGCTGGAATTATATTTTATATATCGTGGGTTATAAGATTCCCAAATGCATGGGCAGACATCGGCGTATATTCGCTAACAATAATATTTGTATTAGCGGGAATATTAGGTATTTTAATCACATTATATGAAGCTCCTGAAGAAAATATTTAAATCATATCCCATGTTAGAATAGGATTTTTAGTTGCTCCGACATCATCAACACGTTTAACCGGTGTATTATTAGGAGCATTTTTAATAATTTCAGGGTCTTCTTTTGCAATATTTATTAAAGTATCAACATAGTTGTCAAGATCCTTTTTTGATTCTGACTCAGTTGGTTCGATCATTAAAGCTTCTTTTACAATTAAAGGAAAATAAATTGTAGGTGGATGTAATCCGTAATCCATTAATCTTTTTGCAATATCCATAGCGCGAATATTTTTTTTCTGTTTTAAATTTTCACAACTTAGAACAAATTCATGTTTCCTTAACTTTTTAAATGGTAGTTCATATAATTTAGATTTTAAAATTTTTTCTTTCATATAATTTGAATTTAGAACCGCAATTTCAGATGTTTCCTTTAATCCTTCTTTACCCATCAAAGTTATATAAGTATATGCCTTCAAAAGAACTGAAAAATTACCATAAAAACCTTTTATTTTTCCAATAGAATCCTTCGCATTATAATCTAAATAATATCTTTTTTCATCTTTACATATTCGGGGGATAGGTAGAAATTTCTCCAATTTCATTTTTACCCCTACTGGTCCACTGCCTGGTCCTCCACCACCATGAGGTGTTGAAAAAGTCTTATGTAAATTTAAATGTACAATATCAAATCCCATATCGCCGGGTCTAGCTTTCCCCATAATAGCATTCATATTTGCACCATCATAATATAGTAAGCCGCCAGCTTTATGTACCAAGTCTGATATTTTAAGAATTTCATCTTCAAAAATTCCTAGTGTATTAGGATTTGTATGCATGAAGCAAGCTGTTTTAGTAGATAATGCTTTTTTAAGCATTTCTAAATCCACTGTACCTTCATCAGTTGATGGAATTTCAATTAATTTATAACCTGCCATTGTTACACTTGCAGGATTTGTTCCATGAGATGTATCTGAGAGAATTACTTCATTTCTTTCAAAATCTTTACGTTTTTCGTGATATGCTCTTGTTATTAACATTCCAAGAAATTCGCCATGAGCTCCTGCAGCTGGTTGTAGTGAAAAAAAATCCATTCCAGTTATCTCGCATAACGCCCTCTCAAGTTCAAACATTATCTCAAGATTCCCTTGAATAGTTGAACAATCTTGAAAAGGATGAGTTCCAGAAAATTTACTCCAGGAGGAAATTTCTTCGCATATTTTTGGATTATATTTCATTGTACAAGAACCAAGTGGATACATTCCTGAATCAATACCATAATTCATCTGACTTAATCTATGAAAATGTCGTACAATTTGAGTTTCATCTAAGTGTGGAATTTTAATTTTCTTGTTACGTTTTAATGTTTGTGGAATATTATTGACAAAATCACATTTATCATCTGACAATTGGGCAAGTTTATTTAATAAAGGTTCGTCATAAGATGCTGATTTATACATTATTAATCTCCTTTAAAACAGAAATTAGTTTCTCAAATTTTATATCATTATGTAGCTCGGAGGTCCCAAAAAGCATACAATTCTTCATTTGAGGATAAAACTCTTCTAGTAAAAATCCACCTTGAATATTTCTTCTTAATAGATATTTATTAATTGTTTTGATATCTCCATCATATTTAATTACAAATTCATTAAAATGAAAACTGTTGAATTTTTTTTCAAAACCATTAATTGAAGTTATTTTTTTTGCAAGTTTTTGTCCGTTTTCTAAATTAATTCTACTCAAATCTTCAAAACCTTTACAGCCTAGCCATGCTAGATAAGTTACTGCTGCAAGCGCACATAAACCTTCATTAGTGCAGATATTGCTTGTAGCTTTCCCTCGTCTAATATGTTGTTCTCTTGTTTGAAGAGCCATACTAAATGCTTGTTTTCCTTCTTTATCCTTTGTCATACCGATAATTCGTCCAGGCATTTGTCTTAAAAATTCTTTTTTACATGAAAAAATTCCTAAGCTCGATCCACCAAAGTTCAAGGGATTTCCTAATGATCTTCCTTCACCTATTGAAATATCAGCCCCATAATCTCCAGGGCTTTTTATTACCCCTAAAGATAAAGGATCTATCCCAACAACAAAAAGAGCTCCTGAATCTTTTATAATTTCATTTATTTCGTTGATATTATCTTCAAAGATTCCAAAAAAATTTGGGTTTTCAACATATACTCCCGAGATATCTTTGTTAATTTTTTCTTTTAAATCCTCAATATCAACCTTCCCTGTTTTAGCATCGTAATTTATTTCATTTATCTTAATATCAGGTCCTTTTGCATAATTTGATAAAACTGATTTTTTTTCCCAAGAGATGTTATTTGGAATTAGAAAATTTTTTTTCTTATTTATACGACTACACATTAAAAAAGCTTCACTTAAAGCTGTTACTCCATCATATAATGAACAATTTGCTACGTCCAAGCCTGTTATTTCTGCAATTATACTTTGATATTCAAACATCGCTTGTAAGAATCCTTGAGATGCTTCAGATTGATATGGAGTATATGCTGTAAAGAATTCTGATCTTGACGTAATTGATTTAACCACTGAAGGAATAAAATGAGGTTTTATTCCACCTCCTAAAAAAATTAACATTTCATTAAATGATTTATTTTTACTGGATAGTTCTTTTAGTTTTTCAAAAGTTTCTTGTTGAGTTAAAGAATTTGGTAAATTCAGGTTATTTATCTTAATTTTTTTTGGAATATCAGAAAATAAATCTTCGATATTTTTAAGATCAATTTCTTTTAACATCATTTCTTTTATAGGTGAATTTGGAATAAATTTCATTTCTTCCCCATTCACCGTAATTATCAATTTGTTAAAGTAACTTATGGATTTTATTAAAATAATTATGCATCAAATTTAAATAGATCGTATATCTTTAATAATAAAATATAAAATAAATATAAATGATTAAAATTTATAAACTTGAAAAAGGGGACATATATGAAATTAGTTTGTAAGAAAAACCTATTTGAAAAAATTAAGAATTTTAAAGGATTATGGTTTCATATCGTTGGCATTGCTTGCTTAATTTGGTTTATAATCAGAGTTTTACCTGCACCACATAGATCTCAATATCCCTGTCAACAGATATCTATTTCAATAGCACTTGGTTATATAACTTTTTGGAGTATAATATTATATGGATTTACTACATTTTTGAAAAAAGTTAAAACAAAAACATTTGCTGTTTTACCATCAATAGTTGTTGTATTTTTACTTGTTTTTAGTATTAGTGGAATGGTTTTTGGAAGTGATTATTTAGCAGAAAAACCAAATTTTAGTTCATGGAATCCCATAACCAAAGATCCGATGGGTACTCCATTTGGAATTAATCCTGGAAGAGTTGTTTGGGTTTGGAATCCAGATGCAACAGAGGAAGATCCATCAGGTTTTTGGTGGGAAGAGAAAAATAATAATCAAAACGTTATAAATGATATGTTTTCAAGAGGATTAAATGATTTAACAGGTGAATTATCGGATAAAAATTCATGGGATGCCCTATTTATGGATTTTAATAGAAAACATGGTTTTGGAGAAAATAGTTATAGTGTTGGTGAAAAAATTGCAATTAAAATAAATCTTAATAATGCATATTTATGGGATCCTTTTGATAGAATTGATGATTATGAACATGAAGATAATGAACGAGATGCAAGTCCGTATGTTGTAATATCTTTGTTGAATCAATTAGTAAATAACGTAGATGTAAATCAAGATGATATAATAATATATGATGCATCAAGAATTATAGGTAATTGGTTTTATGATATAGTTACAAGTGTTTATCCAGAAGTTCATTTTATTGATGCTGAAGGTGGAAAATCCGGTAGAGAACTTGTTGAATCAAGTAGTTTTGGAATTTATTTCTCAGATGGATTATTTAGAACATTGCCAAAATGTGTTGTCGATGCAAAATATTTAATCAATATGCCTTTGTTGAAAAAGCATCCAATTCAAAATGGTGTTACTCTCTCAGGAAAAAATTTATTTGGTACTTTTATCGAACGAGTATCTGATTTGCATGCTTATCATGAATCTGGTTTAATATTAGGGAATCCTACGCCCCAAACTGATTTACTAGCACATGAACAATTAGGTGGAAAAACACTTTTATATTTAGGTGATGGAACATATGGTACTTTATTAGATCACTGTACAATATGTAAATTCAACATGTTTCCATTCAATGATGATTGGACAAATAGTTTATTTTTCTCTCAAGATCCAATTGCAATTGATTCAGTAATGTTTGATTTTCTAAACTTTGAAGGTCCAAGCCCAATTGAAGGTTCTCAAAATTACCTTCATCAATCTGCTGAACCATTATTAAATCAATATGATCCTGAAAATGATGGACAGTATCTATCAGAGAGTTTAGGGGTTCATGAACATTGGAATACTAGTGTTTCAATATTTTCATCAGATAGATATTCAGGTTCGGAAAATAATGGAATAGATTTAATAGCAATAGGTGAAGAATTTATAACCCCTTCAGTTGTAATTACTCAGCCAGCAGAAAATAAATTATATATCAATGGGGTTGAAAGTTCAATAAAGATTGGTTGGAAACCTACTTATTCATTTCCAATAACATTAATAATTGGCAATATAACTATTAAAGCACAAGTAAACAATATTCCGGTTATTGATTATATAAAATTTTATATTGATGAAGAATTAAAATATCAGGATGATAAAGCCCCATATGAATTTGAATGGAATAAAATTTCGTTTTCAAAACATATGATAAAGGTTTTAGTATCAATTGAAGGAGAAGAAAATTTGTATACTGAAAGAATCGTTTGGAAATTTTTATAGGATAGAATAATATTATTTAATCAAATTTTTTTATCTATGAAATATATAAATTATAATAATTCAATGTTTAATGCATTTCTGGTTGCTTACTTTATTTTTAAATTTTACAATTTAATTTGGTAAAATTAATATTTTATAAAAACTGCAATATCAAATGGTTCTTTTGCTGGATGTAAATCGAAAAAAATCCAAGGCAGAATATTGAAAAAACCTTCACCATATCTCATTTTTCCAAAAATTATCTTTGGTAAAAACCTTTCTCTACCCCAGTAATTTTCATTAATAATAGTATTATTTGTATCTATTAATTCTATTAGATAAACATCCTTCTTATTTCTATAAAAATTATTATATCCAATAAATGATTCTGATGAATAACTAATCCAAATACCTATATAGCTATTATCTTCAACATTATTATATCTAATAAATGCAGGTTTTGACCATACTAGGCTAACCCCTTCTGAATTGTTTTTTATAATATTTTTAGTTATTTTAATATTGTTAGAACCAGCTACAAAAGGGTAAATATTATCATAAATTCCCTTTTCATTAGATTCTATAATATTTTTTAAAATTATAGTATGATTTGAAGCACCATAAAGTATACCAATTAAATTTTTTGAAAGTATATTCTCTGAAATATTATTGAAATTAGAATAGTATAATACAATTCCTTTACTTGTATCTGTTATCTTATTCTTATATAAATTACAATTATTTGAATGAAATAGGAATATTCCATTATGAAGATTTGAAATATTTTGATTAGATATAGTTATATTATTACAATTCGAAAGAATAATTTGCCCGGTAGGGTAATCAATTATTTTATTGTTTTCTCCTTCTAAATATATTAGAGGTTCACCATTCACAATATTATTTTTAATAGTAGCTCTAAAAGTGATTATATTTGGTGTTAAATAATCATAACTTATGCCACAACCAATGAAATTATTATCAATGATAGAGATATCATAGCAATAACTCAATGATATCCCATCGTGAACTTCATCAATACTTCTGTTTTGTATTGTAAAATTTGATATGCTAGCATAGCTTTTTGTTATTCTTACTACGTCTCTATTTTTCCCTCCCTCTATTATTGTATTATTTCTATACTCCCCTTTAAGATAGATTGCTTTGTTTATGTATATTCTTTCTTGATAAAATCCATTGTAAACAAAAATTGTATCTCCGTTAGATGCATTATCTATTGCATCCTGTATTCTTGTATAATCAGCTCCTCCGTCATCATCGACATAGATAATATTGTTTGATGGAATCTTATAACTGGAAGTAATAGGGGTCATGCTTGAAAGTAATAGTATTAGAATTAAAATCCAAATAATGGATTTTTTTTCATTTATTCCCACATATATAAGATTAGTTGTTCTTGTATAAAATATTTTGTAGCATTATTACTTGCTGATTATGATTTAGATTGAAATAATGGTTAGAGTAAATATTGAAGAATCGGGAATCTTTCCATTAATCTAAATATCCAAGAGTTAATATTATCGATTAATTTGCTTTTTGGCATGCTAACCTCAAATGTTGCCCAATCACTCTCCAAACCATAAACATCAACAGCTTTAACCTGAATTATATAATCACCCTGCTCAGGCCAAATATGGGATAAGACAATTTCTTCACCAGAAATATAAGGGCCAAACTCATATATTTCATCTTCGCAACAACCCCAGTTTACATGATAAATAATATCATCTCCATCTGGATCAATGGCCAGTATATTGTAATCATATTCTTCACCATATTTTCCCGATTTTGGGCCATCTATATCTGGAGCAATAGGGGCATCATTAGTAGGTTCTTCAATTGTAATAATGACAGTTAAAGGGTCAGACCAATCACTTTCATCACCAAGGATGCCTGTTGTAATTATTGACTCATTTCTTGGTCCATCCATGGCTTTAACCTTAACCTGATAAGTGCCTGGTTCACTCCATTCATATTCAGCCCACATTCGCTTATTGTTTTCATATGGGCCAAGCCATCCAGAGCAGTTTCCATCACCCCAAGAGAAATTGTAATATAATCCATCACCATTGGGATCAGATGTACGTGTGCTATACTCATAAGAATATCGGTTCCTTGCACGTGTTGGGCCAGATGGTTTTTCAGGCTTATTCGGAGGATCATTCATTGACCCTTTTGTTGTAAAAGACCAAATAGGACTACTATTAGAGTTTCCATTATTATCCCATGCATTGATTCTCCAATAATATGTTGTTTCAAAATCAAGCATACCCGGATTATAAGTCATACTACTATGATTATCCTCTAAAAGAGATGGATTGGATTCTAATCCAAAATAAACATCATAAGTGACTCTATCACCCTGATCAGGATCACCGCCTTCCCAGGTTAAATGAGATGTTACCGGCACATCTATTGCATCATCTGAAGGATCCGGGTTTGATGGTGCATATGGCGGATTATTTAAAAAACTATATGCTGATACAACTCCTGTTAAAAAAAATAAAATACATACACATATTACAAAAATCTTCCTTTTCATTATTTTTTTACCCCCAATTATTCTTTAATAGTTATAATAGATCATCCGCTTATATTAATCTATTGATTATTCTTTTTTAATCAATAAAAAAAATAAGATAGAATGATTTTATAACCATCCAAATCTTATTTAATTAATTTATTTTCCTCCAGGACCATGTCCTGTTCCATCATGTGGGCCTTCTCCTTCACCATCACAGGTTCCATCGCCAGGTCCAGGTCCGTCACCATCACAATCACAGGTTCCATCGCCAGGTCCAGGTCCGTCACCATCACAATCACAGACTCCATCGCCTGTTCCATCACCAGGACCATTTCCCTTATGTGCACTGACTAAAACAGATGAAAAGATTAATCCCAAGACCAGGATTCCGATTATTACTATTTTTCTCATTTTCTTTTTCACCTCCTGATAGCCTATGAGCAACTATCAATTCTTTTTTTCAACTCATTATTCTGAGTTAACAGTTGTTAGTATTTCTGAATATAAATATATTCTTGGAAATTTTTCGAATTATTGGAAAAAAATCGAATAAAAAATAGAAAAAAAGGAGAGAAAATTATGAATATATTATCAAAATTTTCATTATAAACTGATTATCTCGTCTGTTGAATTACCAACCAGGTCCATCAGGAATCCCATCATGGGAATTAGGTGCAGGTCCTGGTCCTAAATTTGATCCATTTGATTCATCAAATCCACTTCTATCAGGTTCTACATCACCAGAATACGGTGTAGATTTTCCAGAGTTTTCATCTGCTATTGAGATTCCAGTTAGTATCACTACTAATACAAGAAAACTCACCAATATTGTTATTATTTTCCCTTTCATTATATCACTAACCAATTTAGGAATTATAATTATAAATATATTCTTGGAAATTTTTCGAAAGTTTGGAAGAAAATCGAATAAAAAATTGATTAAGTATGATTAATTTTAATATTTCTTATTATATATTTTCCATAAGAAATAAAGGGGATAAATCAAGTATTTTAATTTGGTTTATCACACATTGTTTTTATGATAGTGGAAAATGTTTATTTCATAAATTTGATTTTTTTTCACATGATAATGTACACATCTTACAATTATTAATACATGGTTCAAAATGTATATCTATATCACAGAAACCATATTGCTTTATTAGAAGTAATTTTAATGCATGACAAAGATCATGAGATTCCTGAATGGGCATATCCTTATCTACAACTAGATGCATTTTGACCTTGTCTTTTTCTCCAGATTGAATAATACTTACTTTATGGAATGATTTTATTTCTTTTTGTTTTTCCAAAATAGTATTGATAACTTTTCTCTTTTCCAGCATATCTTCAGAATTTTTTGAGACTTTTGATGAGGGGTCTAAATGTATAATAGTGGAGTATTTGGTTTGATTTTTGATTTTTTCTTCTAAATTATCAGCTATTTTATGTGCTTCATCAAGTTGTAGACTACTATCTACTTCCACATGTAACGTTAATATTTTTTTAGCCCCATAATCATGAAGAGATATATCATGTATTCCTTTGATATTATCAGTTTTTTCTGCTATTTCTTCAATTTTTTTAATAATTTTTTCATCAGGCGCTTTTCCAATTAAAAAATTTGATGATGTTTTGAGTAGCCTTATACCAACATATATGATTATTATTGAGACACTTAACCCAAATATTGGATCAAGAATTGGAAAACCAAATCGAGATCCTAAAATCCCTATTGAAACCCCAATTGATGATATCGCATCGCTGCGATGATGCCATGCATCAGCCTTTAGAACATCACTATCTATTTTTTTTGCAAGGGCATTTGAATATCTTGCCATGACTTCTTTTACAATGGCAGAAATTATAACTATTATGCTGATTAAAATGGCAAATTCTCCATGAATTAATGTTTCTCCAGTAATTATTCGTTCAATTGATTGTTGAATAAAACCTAACCCCACTATAATCAATAATATTGCAATTATCAGGGTTGAAATATATTCTGCCCTCCCATGGCCATGCGGGTGTTCTTTATCAGGTTTTTTAGCTGCAATTCTAAATCCAAATATAACAACGCCAGAGGTGGCAGTATCTGATAGTGAATGAACCCCATCAGCTATTAGTGCAATGCTATTGATATAAAGGCCAAGAATTAGCTTTAATAAAAAAAGTAATGTATTCCCAATTATGCTTACCGTTGCCTCTAGATATCCATATTTTGCTCTTATCTTGGGATCATCAGTTTCCCCATAATCAGGTATAAATTTAAAGGATTTCGACATCTATAACTATGATTTGTTATTTAGATAAAGGTTTTTTGTTTTAAATGAGTATTAATTTCAGAAATAATCCAAATAAATAACAATATTTTATCCCTTTTTTTCTTTTAAACAGTTGATAAAAAAACCAAAAGCAACAATCGCAAATAATATGGTAGAAAACGAGTAAATACCAACACCAATCATATCATCAGGAAGCCTGCCATAATAACGGATTGTTCCATATAGCTAAAGAATAGTGCCAAGAGACATTAGTATTGCACCAATCAACCAACCTGACTTCTTCATAGATTTAAATAGAATCTTTTTGTTTATTAAATTTATTTTTTTAAAATTCAAACATTTCTAAAAAAAATCTTACCTTATACTCTCAAATTTTTCTTTAGAACAATTTATTTGACAGATATTTAATAAGTGTTTATAAAGAATTAATAGTTTTAATATATTTTTTTAAGAAGGATAAAATGAATGATACATATTAAATGCAAGAAATGCGGTTGGCGTTCACCATTCTCTTCAAAAATAGATGGTTATACTGTTAAAAGCCAATTAAAGAAAGATGGTTTAATATGTCCAGATTGCGGTGAGATATTAATCAAAAGAAAAGGAAAAATAAAAGAGAAATAGTGTTATAAATCAATAACTGTTTTATTAGTCAAAATAATCTTGGTGATAAAAAAAAATGAAAATTGAACTTGATGAAAAAACAATTGATAATATTGTAGATTATGCAATCAAAAACCCTTCAAAAGTTAGGAAATTAATCAAATTATTGGGGGAGGAGACATTATCTGTTTTAAAAGAAAGAAAGATGATTGATGAAGGTGCAAAACTATACAGGGAGATAACTAGAGCGATTAATGAAACGTATAAGAAAAAATAATGTAAGAATATTAAAAAAAAACCTGCATGAAAAATAGAACTTTCTGCATATGCATAAAAATTTCTGCAAGGTTTTTGTAAAGCTAAAAATATTTTTAATCGTGTAATTATTATTTAATGCATTAATCAAAAATTTAATATTTCTTTCTGATTATGATGTTTTGAAGCATCATAAGAGATAAAAAAGTTGAAGGCAGAAGATTTTTAGAGATGATTATTATTTTTCCTTCTTCCCAGATACTTTTTATTAGAGAATAGATTTAATTATTGTTTTAGAATCTAAATCCTGTTAATGTTTTGGTGTCTATTACGCCTTCCACCGATCTAATCTTATTGGTTACTATTTTACCAAGTTTTTCAAAGTTTGCTACCTCAATTTTAGCTATTAGATCATATTCACCAAAAAGAGGTTCTAACTCAATTATTTGTGACATTTTTGATAATCTATTATATACTTCATGTTCCCGTGCAGGTGCAGCTTTTATTAATATGAAACCAATAGACATCTAATATCTTATTCCTATGCTATTTTAAAATTTTAATTTTAAGAAAAGTTCCCTTTCGATAAATCATCTTTATTGTTTTTTAACTTAATTTCTTCAAAATTACCATTTTGAATATTTTTTCTAACATTACCATAATGAAAATATTTCCCATTCATGACAATATAAACTCCATGTGGTAAACTTTGAACAAAAGCCAAAGCACTCCCTAAATTAAACATCCCATCAGAACTACCAAATGCATAAGGTATTATAGCACCTGTAAGAACAATTGTTTTATTCTTAATATTTTCTCCTAAGATTTTAGCAGTATTAACCATCTTATCAGTACCATGCGTAATTAGAATTTTCTCTTCTTTAGAGTCCCGACATTCTTTTAATATAATATCAACATCGGAATAATTCATATTTAAACTATCACACATCATCAATGTTAGTATTTTAAGTTCAAGTCTTGATCTCCCTAATTTTAACGTCTCAGGTATATGAGTTTTGTTAAAAAATAATTCACCAGTAAGTTCGTTATATTCTTTATCAAATGTTCCACCAGTTATTATTATTTTAATTGACATAATATTATACAGATTTTACAACTTGTTTCCAGAATATATAGTCCATTGAAGCTATTTGTCTAGGTGTATATTCTTTCCCATGAATTATCAAGAAGACTTCATCAGCTTTTCCTGCTTTTTCGAATTTTTTTAACCATTTTTCTGGTGTTATTTCCATTAAGTTTCACCTCTAGATTTTTTAATATTGGTATTATTCCATACAAAACGGAATATTAAAAACTGTTAGCGAGTTAATACTTATTAAAATTACCACTATGTACGATATAAATAGCAATATACGGACATTATGCTAATAAAATTTAATAATTAACAATTAATGTATAATTAAAGAAAATATTAGAAGTATTAATGCAAAAATAACGACAAAGAAAGGATTAATAATAAAAAATACATACTTTCATCAGAAATTAAGTTGGAGAATAACGTTATATGAAAAATAAAAATTTAGATGAAATAGATATAAAAATATTAAGAACACTACAAAAAAATGTAAGGACTCCTTTTAAAGAAATTGCAAATCAATGTAATATTTCTATGGATACAATAAAAAGTAGATACAACAAAATGATGAAAAATGAAGTAATTCGAGGTAGTACAATTGTAGTAGATCCAAAAAAAATGGGTCAAGGAAACTTAGTAATAATAGGGATTAAAATTGTACAACAATTCTCTGATTTGGTTATGAATATCATTAAAAAAATGAAAGGATTATGTGTTGTTACAAAATCAATTGGACAGTATGACATCGAAGCAATATTTTTATTAGAAGATATTGAACAAATTGGAATAATAAAAGATAAAATTGAAGATTTTCCTCAAGTAAAAAGCGCTGATGTCGGTATTTTTGTAGATAAACCTTTGTTATGTCCAAAAAACTTTGAATTTGAATAGATGATAAATATGAATTTAGATAAAATTGATACTACAATATTAGAAATTTTAGAAAAAGATGCTAGGACATCATTCAGAGAAATTGCAAGAAAGCTAGATGTGTCTCCTGATACAATAAGTAAGAGGTTTCAAAAGCTAAAAGAATTAGGTATTATAGTTGATTCAACTGTCATAATTAATCCTAAAAAAATTGGTTATTCGTTCATTTCTCGTTTTGGAGTTGATGTTAAACCAGCCTATTCATCACAAGTTCTTGAAGAAATAATTAAAATTCCAAGTGTAATTGTCGCTTCAAAATTAGTAGGAAAATATGACTTAATTTCTATTATCGTAGTAAAAAATTTTCAGCATCTATGTGAACTAAGAGAAATCATCTTAGAAATGCCATATGTTGAGAAAGTAGAGGCAAGTATGTGGATTAATACTATGGAATTATGCCCATGCTATTTTCTAATCTGAATGATAAAATATATGAGAAAATAATAGGAAAATATTAGCTAATAAATATGTATTAAAAACACCCGGAATTTGATGTCCCTCAAGATTAAGAAATGAAAATATGGCGTTATTTGGATTTTACAAAATTTTTATCTTATCTAGATAAAAAGGCTTTATTTTTTACCAGAGCTGATAAATTAGATGATATATTCGAAGGTAAGTTTACTGATGCATGTTTGGATGATTTCTATAATCCGCCCATTTTTTATCCGTTATCCCTCGTAATCTGGATGGATTTTTTCTTTGAATTCATGTCTCATTATTTCTGAAAAAACAATAGCATTGCACAATTCACAATCACCTGTTAGGTATCTATCTGCAACTGCCATTATTTCTTTTTGTGATAATCCTCTATTCATTGCATTTTGTATACAAGTTGTAATTTGTTTTCTTGCCCTTTGAAAGTTTTTTACACATTTTCCAAATTCTATTTGTAATTCATTCATATTTATCAATGGATGATATGTTTTTTAAACTATTATAAAATGTCTACGAATTGCACATCTTATATCATCACTCTTCATCATTTATTCGAATATTTAAAAAAGTATTTTTTTTTACTATTGGAAATGATGGAGGAATTAGGTTTTTCTTTAAACAATGAATCTTAAAAAATATTGATTTAAGAGTTTCTAAATAATCATCGCAACGTTTGTGACATTATTACTTGCTGATAATGATGCTAAAAGTCTATTGTTATTTCTCTTAGCTCTAGGTTGTGGTTATTTATTTACTTTCCGAATTTGAATATTTCCATCATCAAAAACTATCCAACGTATCTTATCACCATTTTTTAAATCAAGAATTTCAACTACTTCAGAAGGGACAGTCACTCTTCTTCTCGATCCAATAATTGTCATCGCTGTATCTTTAATACATCTGACATCATCTAATTCGATTTTCATAAAAACACATTAAACATAATTATTAAACATGTATATATTATTTGTTTTATTAACAATATATTTTGTAATTATACAAATAGTTGGGTAATTTTTATATTGTATAAAATTATCCCTTATATTTCCCTCTTAATTCTATACCCTATAGCGTATACAGTTATAGCTACAATATTTTCTATTTTTATTTCCAATATATATTATAATTAATGCCAAACAGTAACTCATTTCCAAAAGATATAATTCCAATTGGAACAATAGTATAATCTAGTCATAAAATATTTTAACTAATATCCCCCTCCACATATGCTTTTGTTTCAGAATTTCTAGGATTATTAAATAATTCATCTGCTGAACCCTGTTCAACAACTTTACCAAAATAAAGAAAAATCACATAATCAGCAAGTCTTTTAGCTTGACGTAAAGTATGCGTCACAAGAATTACTGTGAAATTATTCTTTAATTTATCAAGAAGCCTTTCAATCTGCTGAGCAGCAATAGGATCCAAAGCAGATGTCGGTTCATCGCACAAAAAAATCTCAGGTTCAACTGATAAAGCTCTAGCAAGACATAGACGTTGCTGCTGCCCCAGAGATAGACCCGAAGCAGGATCATGAAGCCTATCCTTTACCTCTTTCCAAATTCCAGCTTCATCCAAACAATGTTTTACCCTCTCATATAATTCCTCAGATTTTATATGATTATGAATTTTTAACCCATAAGCAACATTATCATAAATCGACATAGGTAAAGGATATGGTTTTTGTGAAAGAAGCCCCATATTTTTCCTAATATCCGATACATCTTTTTTAGAAGAAAAAATATTTTCTCCATCAACAATTACTTCCCCGGAAATTTTAACATTATCTCTAATTTCTAACAACCTGTTAAAAGTTTTTAATAAAGTAGTTTTACCACAACCAGAAGGACCAATAATAGCCGTGAGTTTTTTCGCAGGGATTCTAACGTTTATATCTCTTAATACATGATTTTTATGATAATATACATTAAGATTACTTGTTTCAATCTTCACAGATTCATTAAACATATTTATTCTCCTTTTAAACAATTACATGTTTAGTTAATTTTCTCGATAAATACCTTGATAAGATACTTATAGAAAAAACAATTAATAAAAGGATAAATGCTGCAGCATAAGCCCTTTCCCTAACCAATGGAATAGGTGAAGAATACAAATGATATATCATTGTAGGAAGTGATGCAGTTGAATCAAAAATTGATTCAGGAATATTATCTGAAAAACCAGCAGTAAACAGTATGGAAGCAGCATCACCTATCCCACGTCCAAGACCTAAGAGAACACCAGCCATAATACCAGGGGCTGCTTGTTTACGAACAACCTTCAACGCGGTCTCAAATCTTGTAGACCCTAATGAATATGCCCCCTCTTTGAGTCCATGAGGAACCATTTTGATAGATTCATCCATGTATCTAGTAATTATTGGTAATTCGAGTAAAGTCAAAGCAACAATCCCTGCAATTAATGATGTTCCAATACCCAACAACATCATAATCATAAGACAAAAAATGCCATAAATTATCGAGGGAATCCCCCATAAAATGTCAAGTGATAATCGAATAAAAATTGAAATTTTAGGGTGGCTGAAATCTCTCTGTAAGAATAAAGCTATACCTAATCCAATCAAATAGGCGAAAGCCGTTGCAGGTAACGCAAGAAATAGAGAACCTAGAATTGCATTTAATATTCCACCCCCTTTTCCTAGATAATATCCCCCACTTGGTGTCTGGGTAATCATTTCCAGGCTAATTGATGAAGCACCATTAAAGACAATCAATCCAACAATAATTACCAAGCTACCAATTACAATAATAAGAGAACTAATCATTAGGAATTTGAATAGTTTTTCTTCAAGAAATCTTCTGTTCAGTAATTCCACCTCCTTTTCACTTTTCGAAGGAGTATGATACCTAACAAATTAAATATCAATACAACAACGAAAAGAATCAATGCTACAAACATAAGAGCTGATTCATATAATGGTATTGACATCATTTCCCCATATGCAGAAGCGATTAATGAAGCAAGAGTTTGTCCAGGATGAAATAGAGTTGAAGGAATTTTTGGTATTCCACCAACAACCATATTGACAGCTATTGTTTCACCAAAAGCCCTTCCGAAACCCAGCAATACCGCAGTTATAACACTAGGCGCAGAAGCACGGAGAATTACCTTCCTAATAGTTTCCCATTTAGTAGCTCCTACAGATAAAGATGCTTCTTTTAACTCAATCGGAATCGAACGAAATGATTCAACACATAATGAGATAATTATTGGAAACACCATTACTGATAACGTGATGGATGCTGTAAAAATACATAAGCCAGTACTTTCAATCCCAAACCTAGGTGCAATGAAATCTTTAACTAGCGGAACAAGAAAGAGAAAAGCACATAACCCATAAACAACAGATGGAACACCAGCCAATACATCTATAAAAGGTCTAAGGAAAGATCTAGTTTTTTTATGAGCATATTCAGAAATATAAACGGCACTTAGTAAAGATATAGGAACAGCTATAAAAAGAGAAATTCCTGTTACAAAGATAGTTCCAGTTATAATCGGAAGAAGACCAAATTCACCCTTTTCAGGATTCCATAATGAAGAAAACAATAAATCAGTTAAGGAAACATTTTCAAAGATAGGTATTGATTTGGAAAATAAAATTAGAAATATTAACACAAACAACGTTGAAACTATTATTGTTATTATTTGCATCAGTTTTATTCCGATGAAATCCCGAATTCTTCTTTTATTCATGTCATATTTTATATCAATTAATTTATTGTTATCATAACTCTGGTCTTTCACTTGTTTCAAGATATTCTATTTGAATGTCTATGGTTTCTTGTGGTAATTTAATATAACCACTAATTGTAACAAACTGCTGGCCATCTGTTAAAATCCAATATACAAAATCTTTAACTAATCCTGTAAAACCTTTTTTCGTTACAAGATGTAATTCTCTCGCTGGTGGTGAAGGATAAGCGTTTCTTTCTATTGCTTCTACCATACTAGTTCTATTTCCATAAAAATTCTCATAATAATCTAAAACACCATTTTCGTCTATATCTAAAGGAACAGGGTTTATCTTAGAAAAAGGTTCTTTCGTCTCTGCATCATATATAAAGTTGATGTTATTGTATCCTATACCATAGATATCTCCCTGAATTGATGCAGCAAGATTTGGGTCTCCATTTATTGCCGAATCAGCAACACTTGTTAAATCATCTTGTGTGTAATTTCCTAAATATTTTGCCCATGTTTGTGCTGCTCCACAAGCATCAGATCTAGTATAAACTTTAATTGGTTTAGTATTATTCAAATCTCCAATAAGTTCCCCCCAAGTTTTAATATCTCTCGTTATAAAAATTTCAATAAGTTGTTGTTTTGTTAACCCTTTTGTTAGAATATCCCCTATTATTGGATTTTCAGTATTTATTGTAGCAACTACCGCATCTTTTGCAACTGAAACCCAGAATATCCCTCGTTTTATTTCTTCTAGATATATTTCTCTGGATACCATACCTATATCAACTATGCCCATTATTGCATCTGACATTCCCTTACCAGCGCCACCTGCAGAGACATCAATTTTAATATCAGGGTTTAAGTTTTCAAATTGGTCTGCCCATATACCCATTATAGGATATAATGCAAAAGCTCCAGAAACTTTTATTGTGGTTTTTCCTTCGTTTATACATCCACATGTACTAAACACTCCAACCAACAATATAACAATGGTAATTTTTTTCATCATTTATATTCCCCCTTTTTAAAATTATCATCAAGAATTCTGAAAAATTCCATTAATGAATTTGATAACCTTTTATCGCCGATTATGCAGTATATAACATTCAAAAAATCTCTTCTAGTTGCACCATAACTAATAGCTATTTTTACATATGAGTCAATTGAATATTTATCTCCTAAAAGAACCACATAAGACAATGAAATTAATGCTCTAGTTTTTATATCGTGTAAATCTTGATCCAAAAAATTTTGAATATACTTATAAATTTTTATTTGGCTATCCTGCATTTACTCATTATTTAATATCAAGTTTTAAATATTTAAATTTATTGGTAAAATTCATATAATAAATGGATATATGCCATTTAATAATGTAACAATATGGCAATAAACCAAAATTTATTGGTTAATTTTTATAAATTAAAATATTAAAAAAATTAATTTTTATGAATAATATTAATCAATCGAAATTCATGTAGGGTGCATAAATTTTTATCGTTTCTTTTAATTCTTCAATTAATTCCTCTTGATTTTTTATTTTAGATTTCAACCCTTTTTCTATATTTATATCTTTCATATACCCCCTCATTTCTAAATATTGATTGCAAATTTATTAATGGCTAATTCAATATATTATCAATCAATCTATCTCTTTACAATCGTCTATTACTGAGATATAGGGTGTTCTCTTATTCTCTTCATATCTTATTGCTCGTAAAAGCTCTACTATTGTATTGAAAATTTTTTTATCTCGAATAACAAATGATGCTACTTTACAAATATCTTCACATGTTGCTCCCGCATCAAAAGTTTTCCTAACTTGATCAGCTATAGCATTAATCTCCCCATATCGCAAAATATTTCCCAATAATACAAGTTCTTTTCTTTTATCGTCTAATATTTCAAGATTGAATATTCCAGGCATCTTTAAACTTACAAGTACTTGATTCATATTTTGTTATATCACAAATATTTATTTTATGAAAACAAATATTAAAAGCTATTTACTATAATATATTAATATCAAATATACAAGATTATATATTATTCAAAGATCATCATTTATCATCATTTTATTTATAAAGGATTTAAACATTATAATCTACTATGAAAAGATTATGTGCATATTTTGATGATGAATCAACAGCTATTATTGAAAAATATGAAAAAAAATATGGTGGATCAACTGCAGCACTTCTTAGGAGAGCTCTTCAATGCTTGAAAAATCATGAAGAAGCCCAAGAAAAAACACCCTGGGAGAATATTATAGCTTATGTAGATTTCTTAGCTTGCATGGAACATGTAATAGTTGATATTGCACATTGGAAATCAATATTTACAGAGATTGGTGAAGGGTCTGAAAAATTTTGGGAGGAAATACGTATAATAGGTGAAGAACATACTAAGGAATATTACGACAAGGGATTAAAAAATATAAAAGAAATTTTAGAATATGTTGAAAAGACGAATTGGTATAAACTTAGTATTGATTCAGATACTAGTTTTACTTTGATATTAGCTGTCTCTGAGTCTAGTGAATTTGTCAAGAATTTTTTTCAAGGATTTTTTAAAAATTATTCCAGAAAAGTTGAAATTATCGAAGATTATAAAAAAATTCGAATTAGATTGATTTAATTATAATTATCCTCAAATTCATCAAGCAAAATAATAACTTTCAGTTCAATTTATTTGTTATTATGAATGCTATCAGCAAAATCAATATTTCTAGAATTTTCATATTTATATCTCACTATGTCGCAACTCAATAATATTATAAATATGGTAGAAGGAAATTAATTTAATAAGTAAAGAGATTATTTCTCTAAACTCATGTCCTTCTACCATTATAAGTTCCCTTTCAACCCCCAAAAAAAAATCAGTATAATCCAACATATAAATGTGTTTAATTGTTTATATTAAATTATATTCATGTATATTAATTCCTTTTTGCTACTCCACAACAAGGGCAATAATATTCATCCCCATCTTTTGTTTTCATCATTCCATATCCACAATCACAAATCATTTTTCTCCCTCCATTCTCTAAAACAATTATCATCACAGAAAATTTTTTTTTTGTAAACTGTTGCTGTTACTAAATTTAATTTCATCCTACAATATTTACATTTCATCCTGTAATAAATTAATAAAATAAAAGATATAAACCTGATTAATACTTTGTATTAAATTATATTAAAATATATTCAATATAACAACATAGCAACAAAAAAACAAACCTGAATAAATTAACTTATAACTTAATCATTTTTTTTTGCATAAAAAAATTAGTAAAACAAATATAAATAAAATAAAAAACAAAGATTGTATACAAATTTCAATTATAGCAAATATCTCATATAAAATTATCTTTGCTAATTCCATAGGAACTCCTTTAATTTATTAATAAAAAAAAAATATTGATTCAATAATGAAATATATTTAGATTAAATAGGTAGAATCTTCCCACTTTCCAGCAATATTTTATTATCATTAAATACTTCATATTCAATATTATATTCTCCAGGATCTCCTCGCGTGATTTTAAAATTCTTTTCTTCACATAATTGAATCATAGGAGTATTATCGCTAAGGACAATCCCATATATTTTTTTTATTCCTTTATCTCTTGCTATTTCAAACATGAAATCCATAAACTCAGATCCAAGTCCAAGTCTTTGCCATTTATCCCCAACAACTATTGCAAATTCAGCTTCTTTATTTCTAATAGGATCAGCAATTATTCTTATAACCCCTAATAATCTTTTATTCCCTTTATCATTTATCTCTGCAACAATACCTAATTCACGATCATAATCAATATTACAATATCTGGTTCTCATTTCATGTGGAGTATCTTTTATTATTCTAAAAAAACGGTATCTCACAGTTTCTTTTGAGAAATTCTTAAACATATCAAGCCATAACATCTCATCTTCAGGCTTAATTGGTCTTAATATTACTTCAGAATCATCTTTCATTTTAACTTTTTTAATATATTTAGTTGGATATGAGCTTATTGTTTGATGCTGAGATGTCTTATACTCTTCATCAAGTATTATTCTAGCATCAACAGCTATAACTTCATCATTATTTATTATCAAAGGATTTATATCGATTTCTTTAATCTCAGGGTTATCAATTATTAAATGAGAAAAATTTATCAATGTTTCTTCAACTTTTTTAATATCAACCGGTGATATTCCTCGAAATCCTTTCAATAATTTATACGCTTTTGTTTGTTCAATTATCCTTCTTGCTAATATTTGATTAAGAGGAGGCAATCCAATTGCACGATCTTTAAATAATTCAGTATATATACCACCTAGTCCAAATAATATAATTGAGCCGAAAACAGGGTCTTTCTTTGAACCTAAAATTAACTCGTATCCCTTATTTTTAATCATCTTCTGTATTGTTACACCAATTATTTTTACTTCAGAAGTTTTCTCTTTTACTTCTTTCATCATTGTATTATAACTATTTCGAATCTCATTTTCATCTCTTATATCAAGTTTGACTCCTCCAATATCGCTTTTATGTGATATCTGTGGTGATAATATCTTCATAACCACTGGAAATCCAATTTTTTTTGCAGTTTCTACTGCTTGATCTTCTGATTTAACTACATATGGTTTTGTTGTTTTAATCCCATATTTTTCAATAATTTCTTTTGATTCATCTTCATTAAGTAAAACTCTTTTTTCATTTAATGCATTAACAAATATTTTCCTTTGTTTTGGTTTTAATTTTACTGAATTCTTTATTTCAATGTCTACAGGTGTTTCATATAATAATTCAAGATTTCCAGAGTAATTATATAGATACATATATGCTTCTACTGCTTCTTCTGGAGTTGGATATGTTGGAATTCCATTTCGATTAAGGATTTGCCTTGCATGATGAACATTTTCCTCACCAATAAATGAAGTTAGAATTGGTTTCCCTGATTTCTTAGAAATATCAATTATTCTTTCAGCGAGTTTAGTTGGATTAGCCATAACCTGAGGAACACATATAATTAATATCCCATCAATATTATCATCCTTAAGGCATACATCAATTACTCCACTATAGATTTCCTCATCAGAGTCCCCAATAATATCAATTGGATTGCTCTTACTCCAGTGTTTGGGAAGAAAATCATTTAAATTTTCCATTGTCTCATTTGATAGTTTTGCAAGTCTACCTCCTTCTTCAATTATTTTATCTGTAGCAAGAACACCTGGTCCACCTGCATTAGTTATAATTGCAAGATTTGAACCAGTTGGATGGGGTTGTTTTGCTAGAATTGACGAACAATTAAATAAATCACCTATCTCTTTTACTCTTACAATACCCGCTCTTTTAAATGCAGCATTATAAATAGCATCATCACCAGCCAATGCCCCTGTATGAGATGACGCCGCAATAGCGCCCTCCTTATATCGACCTGCTTTAATCACTATTATTGGTTTTACACGTGCAAAACTCCTAGATGCACTCATAAATTTTCTAGCATCAGTAATAGATTCAACATATAGAAGAATACTTCTCGTATGCATATCCATACCAAAATAATCAATAAGATCACCAAAATCAATATCCAACATTGAACCAACAGATATAAATGAACTGAAACCAACTTTTGACGATGCAGCCCAATCAAGAATAGAACCACATATCGCCCCACTTTGTGAAAATAATGCAATGTTTCCTTCTCCGGCCATTGAATCAGCAAAACTAGCATTAAGATTCAAATAAGGTAGAATAAACCCGACACAATTTGGCCCCAGAATTCGAAGACCATATTTATCCCTTATCTTTTTTATTTTTTCTTCTAATAATCTTCCTTCTTCACCAATCTCCTTAAACCCTGCAGATATTATAACGATTCCCTTTATTCCCTTTTCACCACATTGTTTAATAACATCAGGGACAATTTTAGAGGGCACTGCAATTATAGAAAGATCAACAACCAATGGTAAATCATTAACTGTAGGATATGCTTGAACACCTTGAATACTCTTATTTTTAATATTTATTGGATAGACAACTCCTTCATAACCTGATCCAATAAGATTACGGAATATTCTATATCCTGCAGTTCCAATCTTATTACTAGCACCAATCACAGCGATACTATTTGGCTTAAATATTTTATCAAGATTATTTACTCCCATATTTTTTCCTCAGATTTATTTTTTTCTTCCTAATAACTAACATATTACTATTATCTCCAAATATTTTATTTTAAGAGGATGAATCATTTATACAGTCATATCATAAAGATTTTATCAAATACATAATTCTCTATCATATTGTGTTTTGCCTAATCTTCAAATCCACTCATTTTCTAAACTTCATTCTAAATCTATGAAATATCCAAGTTAAAACTGCAATTCCAAATACTGCTATTAATACTCTTAACATAGTCTCCAATAAAGAGCCAGATCTTAGAGGAAACAAGGGCACCAAGCCATTCTATCCCCTCACCCTATTACTCTCTTTATTCTTTCCTTGCCAAAATTGCCCCACATTTTGGACATAGGCATTCGCCTCCATGACCACGTGCAAAACCGCCTCTTCTAGCTCCGGTCATAGGTCCACGGCCTTCAGGACCTGTTCCATCACCACCTGGCATATTTTATTTCACCTCCTTAATTTTCAATATTTTCATGTTTTTTAGACCATTCAAAATAATTTTTCTCTCTTCTTTTCCCTTCTTCTCTTTTCTTTGCTTTTTCTTCAATGTGTTTTTTCTTTTCTGCCATTTCTTCTCTCAAAACCTTAATCTTAAAATTTATAATATTGATTTTCTCTTCAATACGTTCCTTTTGAGAAATGAAGTAATAAACTGTAACTCTGAGTTTCTTCCATTCTATTCTAAGTTTTTCAATTTGTTTTTGTTTTTTTTCAATATTTCTTTCAAGTTTTGTAATATTTTTCTCCATTATTTTAAATAAAATCATACTAATCTCTTTTTCCCTTTAAATTTACGCATTCGTTTATGTAATTCCCTAATTCTTCTATCCGTATGATTCTCATATTTATTCATGTTATTTACCTTCATGGAAATATACCACGCAATTGGACCGCGCAAGCTATCTTTTTAATAGCTAATCTATATGCGGCTTCCCGTAATGTAATTCTTTCTTTTTTTGAGATATACCATACTTCAGCGAAACTTTTCAGCATAATTTTCTTTAAATTCTCGTTTACTTCATTAATATCCCAAAAAAACGATTGAATACTCTGAACCCATTCAAAATAGGAGACAACAACACCACCACTGTTAGCAAGAATATCTGGAATAATTTTCACTTCTTTTTCTGCAAGTATTTCATCCGCCTTCTTTGAAACAGGTCCATTAGCCCCTTCAACAATTATTTTTGCTTTGATATTATCAGCATTTTCAATATGTATTTGATTTTCGAGAGCGGATGGGATTAACACATCAACATCTCCTTCTAGAAGTTCTTTATTTGAAATAAATTCATCATCTTTTTTTAGATTATACTCTTTTAGAAGAGGGGGTCTTGATTCTGAGTTAATATATAATAAAATATTAGGTATATCTAAACCATTTGAATTGTATAACCCTGTTGAAACGTCACTTATAGCACATATTTTACAACCAATATCCTCCAATAATTCAGCTGCAATTGATCCTACATTACCAAATCCTTGAATTGCAATTGATGTTTTCTTTGGGTTTATATTTAATTTTTTAAGTATTTCAATAGTATTTATCATAACTCCTCTACCAGTAGCTTCTCTTCTTCCAAGTGACCCTCCAAGTTCTAAAGGTTTTCCAGTAACAATATCTAGTACAGTTGAACCCTTATACATTGAAACAGCATCCATAATCCACCCCATTGTTTCAGCATTAGTATTTATATCCGGTGCTGGAATATCTGCTCTAGGTCCAATAATTGGTAGAATCATTGCAGCATATCTTTTAGTTATTCTTTGAAGTTCTTTTTTTGAAAGTTTTGATGGTGAACATGTAACCCCTCCTTTTGCTCCTCCATACGGAAGATTTGAAACAGCACATTTTAAAGACATTAAAGTTGCTAATGCTTTAACCTCATCAATATTTGTATCTGGATGATATCTTATTCCCCCTTTACAAGGCCCCCTTGCACTAGAATGTTGTACTCTATAACCTGTAAAAACTTCAATTTCCCCATTATCTTTTTCAATTGGTATAGTTACAGTCAACTCACGTTCTGGTTTTCTTATCATTTTGTGAATTCCAGAATCTAGAGAAATCCTTTCTGCAGTGTCATCTATTTGTTCCAAAACACTATTGTAAAAAGATTGTATCATATTATCACATTTTTGAAAAGATTATTTCTAGTTTTTTTCAAAATCATTTATAATATCTCCACTATGTTTCATAATCTTCATGGATTTTTTCTTTGAACTCATGTTTCATTATCTCTGCAAATACAATAGCGTTACATAATTCACAGTCACCTGTCAAGTATCTATCTGCAACTGCCATTATTTCTTTTTGAGATAATCCTCTATTCATTGCATTTTGTATACAAGTTGTAATTTGTTTTCTTGACTGTTGAAAGTTTTTTACACATTTTCCAAATTCCTTTTGTAATTCATTCATATTTATCAATGGGTGATGTGTTTTTTTAACTATTAAAAAATATTTGCGAATTTTAAATCATGTATCACCACATTTCACCATTTATCCCAATATTTAAAAAGTATTTTTTTAATACTATTGGAGATGATAGAGAGATTAAGTATTTCTTTAAACAATGAATCTTCAAAAATAATCCAAAAATATTTGCCAAAATATCAAGGTTCAAAAGCTGATTTAATTCGTAGGGCATTGATTTATTTAGATAAATGTGAAGAAATTCAAGAAACTGTTGATTTTAAAACAATTGAAGCATATATTGATTATTTAGGTAAACTTGAACACGTTATTGTTGATATATCCCATTGGAAAGTTATTTTTAATGAGATAGGTACTGGATCAAGTAAGTTTTGGGATGAGATATATAGAATAGGTGAAGAGCATCGTAAAGAATATTATGATAAAGGAATAAGAAATATTCGTATGGTGTTAGAACATGTTGAAAAAACAAATTGGTATAAGTTAAATGTAGATTCTGAAGATTGTTATACTTTAATTCTTACAGTTACTGAAGCAGGTAAATTTGTTAAGAATTTCTTAACAGGTTTTTTCAAAGATTATCCCAGAAAGGTTGAAATTAGTGATGAAGGTAAAAAAATTCGGATTAGAGTAATTTAGATATTGTCTTGTTAACTAAAAAATTTAATTTATTATTAATTTTCATTTTTAATTTAACACCTTTAAGAGTTTATTATTAATAATTTTTAATCGATTTCTTCAAAATATCCTGTCTTTTTATTCTTTTTAACATTTTCACATTTAAAATAACGACCATTCATAGCAATATAAACACCTTGTGGAAGAAGTTGAACAAAAGCAAGAGCACTTCCTAAATTAAATAATCCATCTGAACTACCAAATGTATAAGGAATCATTGCCCCAGTTAATACAATGGTTTTGTTTTTAATATGTTTAGAAAGTATTAATGCTGTTTCAACCATAGTATCCGTTCCATGAGTTATTAGAATTTTATCTTCTTTACACTTTTTACAATTTTGAAGAATAATATCTCGATCATCATTTTTAATACTTAGACTATCAACCATCATAATTGTTCTTATCTCAGTATCTACTTGAGAACGAGCAAGTCTTAACATTTCATTAAGGTGAGTATCTTTAAAAAATAATTCCCCTGTTATTAGATTATATGCTTTATCAAAAGTCCCACCAGTAACAAATATTTTAATAGCCATGGATTTTGGGAAATTTCTATCCTTTTATAAATATAACTCAAATTAGATTTTTATATTTAAAAATTATGAACAAATCTTTCAAATTAATAAATATTTAAATAAAAAAATTCCTATGAATCAGCCAATATTTTAATATACAAGATTATAATCTCGAAGTTTGAGGTAATTGCTATGGCTGAAAAGGGATATAATCCATTTAAAATGGCTCAACAACAGTTTGATAAAATTGCAGATATGTTGAATCTAGATAAACCAACAAGGGAATTGTTAAGATATCCATTAAGAGAATATCATATAACTATATCTGTTAGAATGGATGATGGATCTGAACTTTCTTTGGTAAGATTTAGAACCGATGATTTAGAAAATGCAACTAGAGTTCATATTTAAGTATCTAAATTATTTTCTTTGTTTAAAGGTATTTTCTTAACACTCATATATGGTGAGGTTATATGTGTTGCCCAAGAGTCTCTTTTCTTAATGTCTTCATCTGTTATTAGATGAACATCTAAAATACTATCTGTTTTAAGACCAGTTCTTACCTTGTTTTCCTCTTCAAGTTTTTTCCCATACTTATTTAACCATCCCATAAGTTTTTCTTTCTGTTCTTCTGTGCCTTTAAAATGAACTAATAAATCAATATCACTTGCAGGACCGGCTGTCCCTTCTTTTGTACTTCCAATGAGATATAGTGATTCAACACCATATAATTCAGAGTCAAGTTTTTCAGCGATTTCCTCTACTTTTTGCATTCGCCAATTCCAATGATCTGGTGGTTTTAAATAGGCTAAAGCTTCACCAGCCTCTCCATCCATAATTACTGAAAGGGAATCTCCCCCATAAACATCTGATGTTTTTATAACTCGTACTACGTGTTCATAGTTTTTATATTTTTTAAGAATATTAGTTAGTTGATTTTTCTGATGAAGTAGCAGACTTTCGTTAAATGTATTATCAGGTTCATCTGGATAGAGCGGTAGATATTTTATTTCAGCTTCAACTAAATCTTGAAAGAAATGTGTTCCAAATGATAGTTCAGGCGTATACTCTCCTTTTTCTTTAGCAATTTCTATTAAAAGTGAGGTGTTATTAATATCACCATATTTGACTGGTACACCTAGTTTCACATCTCCTCGGCTTCCCCATCTGCCTGGCCCCATCAGTATAAACTTCCTTTTTGGTAGTTTGTTGTTTAATTCATTTATTATAGTGGCTATTTTTTGCATCTCTTCTCTTGTTTCTAAATTTGCATAGTTTTCAGGATCAACAAATACGATGTATTCCACATTTTCCACCTGACCTGTGGTTACATATTTTTTAGTAGAGAATAATACTCTATCCCGTGAAACATTTTTAGGAATAGGTTTTCTTTCCATTCCTCGAGTTTGGCTTTGAGGTCTACATTGAAGTATGTATAGTTTTTTACCATCTGATGCAAACTCTACATCAACAGGGGTCCCAATTTTTTCCTCAAGTAAAAACAAAATATGTTTCATTTTTTCTAAAAAATCACTTTTTTCAAAAAGATATGAAAATGTAATTACCATATCTGATTCTTCCGGGTTTAATAAAATACTTGGAGTATTTACAAGTCGTCCATCTTTATGGATAGAAATTATTTGATTTAGGTTGGGAAACTCATCAGCATGTTTTTTAAATAAATCAATGGCATCAACAGTTTCTATATCTCCTATTTTTAGATTTATGACATCCATATATCTTGGCGAGTATTGAATCCTTTCATTGATTAAAACATTTACTTGTAGTTTAGGTTTTTTTGGTGAAACAAGAATCGGATAATCATTACCAGTTCTATCAACTGCTCTCGTTCCTAAACCAGGCACCAAGCGTATCATTCCATCCTCTCGCGTTATACGGGGGGCCCATTGGAATTCGTTCTTACTGAAAGCTACACCTGCAAAAACTGGCATGAAATAATGGTCTACTTTAATACCTACAACCTCTTGGACAAGTATACCCATTTCTTCACTAAAATCAAGTAATCCTCGTTCACGCCTATATTCTATTGGATCTGGACCAAAAGTTGATGCATAAACTTCAGCTATTGCATCCATCAAGGAATTCAGTCTTTCTTCTTCGGTACCAGTATTTGAAACAAAAAGACTTTTATATTTACCTGAAAAAGCAGCACCGAAACTATCTTCAAGTAGGCTTGATGATCGGACAATTATTGGTTTTCCTTCTAAATCTCTAATTATCCGTCGGAATCCTTCAAATATTTCATTAGGAAATACTGCATTTTTAAAAACTTGTTCTAAGAACGGTTGTTCTTTACGAATCTGATCAGGGTGCAAGTATTTAGTTTGATATGTTTCATCTAAATCATTGTAATGAATAAAATTAAATATTGTATCTGAGGTGATATACCAGCTCTTAGGAAAAGATATGTTTTTAAGAATTTTATTTTTTTCCATTTGTTCTTCTATGATTTTTTCCGCTAAAAAAATCCCTGAAGTTTTTCCTCCAAATTTTCCTGAACCATTGCTTGGTCCAATAGTATGTGATAATAATGAAACAAAATCCTCTGGTTCAATAAATGTTTTTGCGATATTTACATATTCAATCCGGTTTGTAAAAAAACGTCTTATTAAGGCTGTTTTTATACTGATGTTATCTTCTGTTGCCAATGTACTTTCTTCTGAATCTTGTTTAAAGAATCTGTTTAATTCATCTGTTATTTCAATTAAAGATATTCCCTCCTTCTGAGAGGATATTATTAATGGACGAGCTTTATCCTGTTTCATCCAATTTTGAAACAAATTAGAAATTTCCTCAGGAGGAATGTTTTCTTTTGCTATTTCAAAGATGTTTTTTTGAACTGTTTTTAATGAATCAAGATCCTGTCGAGGATTCGGCATGTTTATTCCACACCATTCACTAGATGAATCTTTATCAACAGGACACACTTTCGTTAATAAAGATGTAATTTTTTCATTCTCAAATCTGTAAAGATAGTATGTCATTTTTCTAGTCATTCTTAGTAACGTTCTTGGATCTGTTTTTATGAGTAAATCAATTATAACCTCCCAATCCTGTTTTTTTCCTTCAGTTTTAGATTCTATTAATTCTTTTTTAATTCTACTTTTTTCAATATATTTTCCTAGAAGATCAGATATCGCATCGATTAATCTTCTTTCTTCAATGAAAAATGGGCCTTCATCCAACTGAGGTTTTTCTTCTAAATAATATACTTCTAAAACCCCTATTTTTTTATCATCTAATATTATATTACTTATCTGACTCCATTTTGTTTCTTTAAAATTATCGTTTTTATATTCTTGATTATCTACTGTTATTCTAGCACAAGTAATATCAGGATAATGCCATGCTAGTGGTATTAGTTCAATTATTTTTTTTATTGCTTCATCCATTGTAAGAGTTTTATCTTTTACAATATCAGTGAGTCCGTAGAGGCAGTTTAATTCTTTCACTCTTTCTAGAAGTTCATTTACGTGATGTTTAGATACTTTGTTTCCGATGTTTTTTTCAATATATTTTTTATTCATTTTAAATCCTTTATTTATTTTCTTGTTTTTATTTTGTTATCTGTTATTGGTTTTTCAATTATGATTGCTTTTCCACGTTTACCATCTATGCTAACTTCTAGTTCAGAGGGAGTTACTACATGCTTCACATCCTCACAGCCTCTTCTAATATATTAAGAGATTCAAGCCAGTTCCAATCAACATTTCCCTCATCTTGTTTAGTAATTAAATAACCTACTTGTGAAGACATCATATCATGGAAAAAATGAGAACCTTGAGATGGATCTATCGGCCTTTCTTTATATGGAGTTTCTACAATTACTTTTACTCCCGCTATATCGCTCCAAATAATAGGTATTCCAAGCCAAGGATCCGCTGAGCCCCATCGTCCTGGACCAATCAACATATATGGTTTACCTTCTTCCATCATTTTAGTATTCATTTTCCTTATTTGACTAACTGCTCTAGTGGAATTTGACATTTGAAAAGATTCTGATTTAATATATATAATATCTTTAACACCACTGATTATACCATTACCTAATGCATTTTCACTGTAGAAAAGAACTTTATTAACGTCGATATTTTCAATATTAACATCATGATATTTATCTGGTGGAATCATACTACGTATCTGTAATATTGTTAGTTCTGCCGGCTGTGATTCATCTTCGTTGAAGTTAACAGCAAATTCTACTTCCACAGGATAACCAAGAGCGATTTCACCAACACGAAGTAGTAGTTTTAACGCTTTAGCAAGAGGTATTTCATCATAATTAATAATTGAGCTAAAATCTATAACTATAGCACCCCCCTCAAATAAACCTGGATTAAGACGGTCCTCTCTAAAAAAATATGTAGATACGATTTTATCTAGAACACCATGTTTTTTCGCAATATCAACGTCTAGTTTTTCTAAAGTGGTTTCTTCATTTTTGTTAACAATATTATAAATAGATTTTAGTTTTAACGCATAATAATTTTTTTGTGAATATTTTATAAAATCCTTTGGTGTACCAGATAATGGAGCTTTTGGTTTCTCAGGGCAGAAACAATAACTACTACCACCATCTACTATAGCTTTTCCTAAACCAAGAGCTAAATATACTATCCCCTCTTCAGGTTTACAAGGACCTGATGGATAATAATTATAAGATTTTGCTACTCCTGAAATTGTTGGATAAAAATAATCATCATGTTTGTTACCAACAACCTCTTGAAGTAAAACCGCCATTTTTTCATCACTAACATCTTTTGGTGTTGATTTAATGTAAGTCCTTGCTTTCTCGAAATAAGTTGAAGCATATACATATTTTATTGAATTGCAGACCTCTTGGAATCTGAGTTCTGTTTCCCAAGATTCATTAGGAAGCAGCAAGGATGCATAAATACCTGCAAATGGTTGTAAAAGTGAATCTTCAAGAAGACTTGATGATCTAACTATTAAAGGGCGCCTAGTTTTTCTGATAAACGAACGAAGATCATCAATAATGGTTGCAGGTAAACTAGCAGCCATAAATTTTGAAGCAATTCTTTCATCAGATAGATGAAAAAGATCTGATTTTGACAGATTATTGTGTTCAATAAAGGAATCAAAAACATCAGTTGCTAAAACTATACTCCGCGGAAATGTAATTCTTAAACCAGTGAACATGTCATCAGTTATATATTTTGATAAAATTTTAGCTAAAAATGCTATACCTCTTGCCTTCCCGCCAAAAGAACCATTACCTATATGACTTAATTTTAGGTGAAACTCATCATCTGATCTTTCATAATTTGTCACATAACCCTGATTGATAGAATACCTATAATCTTCCATGATATCTATAATTTTTTTCCTTAGTTTTTCTCCATCATCAAATTCTTGTTCAATTAATAAACATTTATTAGCTAGGTCAATTTTTCCTATAAATTTTAACCATTTAGAAAACTCATTTCTTTTTGCATACTCTAAAATAATATTTTTATCTATAGATAAAAAGATATATTCAAAATCTTCTAGTGTTTGTACTTTTGCTAATTCTTTACCTTTTCCATCTTTTATTATAATTCTAGATTTGAAGGTTCTTATATTATTAACCTTAGAAGAATCTTGATGATTTAAATTGATACCTGTAATCTCTTCAATTGTTGATTTAATTTTTTTTTCTTTATTATTGATAATCATAAATCCAATTTAAAACTATATCCAACCTCTTAGCTTACATGCATCAACAACTCTTGAAATTGCGATCATATATGCAGCGTCTCTTAATCGCACTTTTTTTCTATTTGAAAGTTCCCAGACTTTATGAAAAGCATCTGTCATTTTTTCATCAAGTTTACCAAGGACTTCTTCTTTATTCCAATAATAATTTTGGTTACTTTGAACTTGTTCAAAATAACTACAGACTACACCGCCAGCATTAGCTAAAAAATCTGGTATTACTGTAACATCCTTTTTTTCAAGTAAATCATCAGCTTCAGGGGTAATAGGGCCATTAGCGCCACATATTATTAATTTAACCTTTGGTTTAATATCTTTTACATTTTCCTTTGTAATTGAATTTTCCAAAGCATTAGGCATAAGTATATCAACCTCATGTTTAAGCCAATCCTTGCCAGGACGACATTCATAACCAATATCTTCAGCTTTTTTCTTATTAATGGTCCCAAAGCGATCTGTTATTTTAATAAGTTCTTCTAAATCAATTCCATTTTCTTTGTAATAACTATATGCACGGCTATCTTTTTGATCCCAACAAGACACAGAAACAACTTTTCCACCATACTCTATAAACAGTTCCGCAGAATAACGGGCAACCTTACCAAATCCTTCGATGGAAGCAGTCGCTTTACTAATATCGATCTCCATTTCCTTTAATACTTCTCTAAGGATATATACTAATCCGAAACCTGTTGCTTCTGGACGTCCTAATGACCCACCAAGTTCAACAGGTTTCCCTGTGATAACTCCAGGGTATTGTCCTCCAAAAATTGTTTGATATTCGTCCATCATCCAAAGCATATGCTGACTATTTGTCATAACATCAGGGGCTGGGACATCACGTGTAGGTCCAATGTCCCTTGCTATTTGTCTTATCCATCCTCTACATAAATTTTCCTGTTCTCTTTCTGAAAGATTATGTGGGTCACATATAACTCCTCCTTTTCCCCCACCTAGAGGTATATCCACAACTGCGCATTTCCAGGTCATCCACATAGAAAGAGCCCGTACAGTGTCAGCTGTCTCCTGAGGGTGAAACCGAATTCCACCTTTACAAGGTCCTTTTGCATCATTGTGTTGAATTCTAAAACCTTTGAATATCTTTATATTTCCATCATCCATCTTTACAGGTATTAGGAAATGATATTCCCGCATTGGAACACTAAGTAAGTTTCGTGTTGTTTGATCGAGTTCCAATTGGTCGGCAACCTTTTCAAATTGTTCCTGAGCCATCTTGTATGCATTAAATCCTTTTTGAACCATTATATATCACGACGTTTTGAGGTGATTGATATTTAATTTATTAATTTATTGGTTTTGAGTATAATTATAATTTGATAATGCAATTAAAATAACACTTGTAATTAATAGCACAATACTCTCATGAACTTAGCACTATTTTTAATTTCATAAAAGTTCTATTTCATTACCAAGTTATTTTCCATGAAACTGCTTTAATCTATTTTTTATAATGCAAAGAGATACATACTCAGAAACGATAGAAAAAGTCATTGCAGGAGAGAGATACGTATTTTTTACAGATCCGATACAAGATGAAAACTGCTGATCTAATTTTTCCTGCCATTCTAAATGATCTTCCATTATATCCTGATCAAAAAGAAAACATATTCAACGAGGAATTACTGATTAATATTGAAAATAATCTAATGGAAATTTCACCAAAATACAAAAAATATGAAATAATAATTAAAGTACTTAAAACAAAAAATATGATGTCCGATGGAACAATGGAAATAATAATGGATGGAGAAGCAAATGAAGCGATTGGATATTTAAAACCACCGGATCACTGGAATTGTAGGATGCAAAAGGTTAATGAAATCGCTGAAAAATTAGATCCTAAGATATATGGTATTGAAGCATTATTTCTAATAGATAGTACAAAAACAGGGGAAGCAGGGCCAGGGAGTGATATTGATTTAATAGTACACTTCAAAGGAACCGAAGAACAAAAGGAAAAACTACTGAACTGGTTTGAAGAACAGGGTAAAAAAATTGACAACGAGAACAAAAAAAGAACAGGTATTGAAACTGGTAATCTATTAGATGTTCATATTATAACAGATACGGATATAAGTAAAAAAACCAGCTGGGCAACACATATTATTAATCCTTATTCAAGAGTGGAAAAAATTCCTTTAAAAAATGAAGAAAACAGTTAAATAATCTTTCTATAAGCTTTGTCCAAATTCTCCGTATCAAAATATATAATAGCTAATTTATCTGCTTCATCATGAGCAGCTGAAAAAGAAAAAGCATCTCCATATTTCTCTTTCCATGAACCTGTCAAACGTGAAGACTCATGAACATGACCATGTAATGTTAAAAAAGGATTCATTTTTTTAATAAAACGTTTAATTGCAATACTGCCAATATTAACATCTAATTGAACATGATCAACTTTTTTATTATCAAGATCTGCTCTATCTAAATTTGATTTATAAGGTGGAGAATGGAATAGATAGATCGTTTTTTTCGGGTCTGATTTTTTTGATAATTTTTTTAAATCTTCTGAAATTGTTTTATATCGTTCCTCTTTTAAATTTTCCTCTACAGTCCTTTTACCATCTTCTGGTGATAAAGATCCTGGATCCACATAACGAGAAACATCATATCTCTCCCAATCCTTCAAAATAAAAGGAGTTGGAGGGACATAGGAATAACCTACAACATGCAAATTAAAAAAACTCACTACTTTGCTATTAACATAATTTAATAAACTATCTTTTTCTGCTCGAATTAACAAATATTCATAGATTTTCGGATCATCATTACCTAATATCATAAAAATTTTTGATTTTAAACCTTTATCAATTATATATTTAATTTTTTTAATATAATATTGTTTAAAGAATCTTTCAATATCTTCTGAAAAATAATTTGGAAAAATATCACCGCCAATAAATACTCCATCTGGCTTTTCTTTTTCAATAATTGTAAATAAATTATTGATTTTATTTTTATTACCATGAATATCAGAGACGAATAAACACTTCATTATTTAACTTAAAAATAATATGCTTTTATATACTATTTGTTGAAATAAATCAAAATAAATAGTTAATTTCAAAATAAAATTATTTTCAACCTTCTGACTGATATTCTAATTGGTTAAAAAATCAACAAAAAAATACATATTCAATAACAAGCTGTCTGCTAGATCTAAACTAAAAGTTAAGATCTTGGTAACTATTTTTTATATAATTTAATTTTCTTCCCTAATAAATAGTTTAAAAGCGCTGGGGAGGGGAATTAATCTAAAAGTTATATTTAGGACTCTTTTTTGCAGAGCATTCAACACAAAAAACTTTGTTTTGAAGCCTCCTGAGAGACAAAAAAAAAGGTTTTGTAGATGGATTTTTATCAAATGTTTTCCAAGGTATTTTCCAGGTACTTTCAAAATAGGAAAAGAATCAATAGTTAATTAAAAAACTCTCCTAAGCATAATACTATCAGATTTTATCATACCAGTTTGATTTACAACAAACACCGTTATTATATTTGCGTTTCCAAAACGAGAAAGATCTGCTCTATCAATCCAAGTCCATTCATAAGGTGGATCAGTTATTTCATACTTTTTTATATCGTCCAACCAAAATTCCATGCTGCATACAGTATCAGGATCGGGATGAAATACTTCAATAGTAATTTTTCCTATGCACCATGTTTCCCTATTAAAGGTTTTACATAATTTATGATCAGCTAAATAGAGAAGCCCTAATTCAGGCTTTACAATAACGGGGTCTTCAAATTTTTTACCATTAATAGCATATAAAGCACCTTCACCTTGATCTCCTCTATAACCTCCAATATAAATAGTACCATCAACACCGATAGCAGGTGAAGATAATACCCGATAATCACTAACTTTTTCTCTCCATTTCTCTGATCCATCGGGGTTAATTGCAATGATATATCCTCGTCTCTTATCCTCACATGTTCCAACAAAAATATCCCCATCTGAAGATAATGCATAGGTTCTTGAATCAATATGATGACTTCCTGATTCATCAAGTTTAAAAATCCATTTAATTGTACCATTCGGATAAAATGCATATAAATATTTGTAACCTATATATATCGTCCCATCAATACCTATAGATGGAGTTGACCAACCTGACCACTCTGTTGAACTCCTCCATTTCGTTGTACCATTTGAATATATAGCATATAGATACCCTGGATCACATGATAAATAGATTATCTCATCATCACCAATTGCAGGGCCAGATAAAAATGTGAAATTAGGGTCACCTATCTTTTTCTTCCAAATTAGAGTTCCATTTGGATAAAAAGAATATAATGATACATGTGAATTAAAATAGATTGTCCCATCATCTGCAATTACAGGTGATTGTTGACAAAAGTAGTCTGCATCATAATGCCATTTTTCAGTGCCATCTGGATTTATAGCATAGAATTTTCCTTTTTCATTAAAAGTACTGTAATAGATTGTTCCATCATTACCAATAGTCGGAGAAGATTTAATTCTTGCAATTCCTTTAAAAGACCATTTTACAGTACCATCAGGATTTATTGCATAAAGCATTCCATCATTAGTACAGACATAGATGGTTCCATCTTCTGCAATAGCTGGTGATGAATCACCTATTTCATAGTTTTTCCAATGCCATTTTTCAGCTCCATTAGGATAAACTGCATATAAATAATTCCAACTTGTAAAATATATAGTATTATTATTATCGATAATTGGACTCGATGTAATTAAAAATTCAGCTTCAAATGTCCATTTTATCCCGCCATTGTTAGATTTGGTGGAATATTGACTCCTACCTGTATGACGGGCATCATGCCCAAACATAGGCCAAGGTGAATCCATCGGACCAATAACATTTTCATTTGACGGTTTTATCAACTCATTATCTAATCCTATAGCCATTGGATGCATTGATAAAAGTATGAAAAGAAGGATGATTCCAATGACATATGATTTATTTATCATATAACTACCTCGGGAATAGTTATATCATATGGTTCTTGTGCTGGATGCAAATCAAACATAATTATGGGTATGGGATAAGGTATTGGATTAGCTGAAAAGAAAAAATAGAATACACGCCAACCTGTTATCAAAATTGGTTTTGGAGTTAGTCTTGATCTACCCCAATAATTATCACTCCATAGCATATCATATTTAACGCTTAAATAGAAATTGTGAGCTATTATTGAATTAGAAATAAAATTATTCTTATTAAATAATATATTTTCAGTGTCAAAGAATACTGTTGCAAGTATATTTCTAGTAAATTGATTTAATGAAACTGTAGAATTTCTTGTTCTTTGAAAAAGAATTCCTATTATATTATTTTTAATTAAGTTTTTAAGTATTAATATCCCTATTTCCTCTGTTACAATACCCATATCATTATTTTCAATGGTATTGTTAATAATTACATTATTCTGAAATCTGCCATTAACCAATCCCATATAATTATTTGAAATTATATTATTATCAATTGAGTTGTTCTCTGAATAAATTGTTATTCCGCCATAGTTTAAAAATTCTTGAAAATTTCTAACTGTAAATCCACTAAACTTAATACCATCATATAATAAAAGTACTCCAACACGGCGGGGTTCATTTGGTTCTATGATGGTTGTCTCTTTATTTTCTCCAATTATATTAAGAGGTTTATCTATGCTTATATTTCCAGGATAATTCCCCCCATATACAAATATTGTATCTCCATCTATAGATGCATCTATGCCGTCCTGAATATGCTTATAAGGATGCCCTTGTGTTCCATCATAAGGCGGATTGGCATCATCATCAACGTAGATGGTATTATTACCAGAAAATTCGATGCTTGTGGAGATTGGAATTAAATTAGATAATAGGATAAAAATGAATCCAAATACGATAGCTTTTTTCATTATATATTCACCTCTGAATATGGAATATCATATGGTTCTTTTGCTGGATGCCAATCAATTCTAAAATCTAATCTAAAATTATTTTTACCAATGATAGGATATGGAAATAGTCTTGCTCTATTCCAAAAATTACAACCCCATATGTTATTTTCACAATCTTCAAAATAAGTTTGTATTCCATTAAGGATAAAATTATTTGACAGTATATTATTTAAGCATGATTCCTTTAGATAGAGGCCATATTTTTTATTCCCCTTAATTTCATTATACTTCATTATATTACAATTTGAAAATTCTATAATAACACCATCTTCATTATAATTTACTACATTGTTACTTATAGTATTTGATGATGACCATATTATCATACCAATCTCGTTATCTGAAATAGTATTACGTGTTAAGGAATTATTTGATGAAAAACTATAGAGCATCAATCCCACATATGTACTGTTCTTAATGATATTATCATAAATGGTATTATTCATTGATATAACATACAAGTGTATACCTTGACAAAAATTGTATATGGAATTACCTGAAATATTATTTTCATGTGAATAATCTAATTCAATACCACTACCATAAAATGTATTTTCATAACTATTATCATAATCAACAAGAGTATTATTGATAATTATATTGTCTTTAGATGCTTCTAAAAAAATGCCAAATTGGAAACTTGAAATATTGTTTTTTTCAATTGTGTTATTATTCGATTCTTGTAGAGAAATTCCATCATATGAATAAATAAAATTGTTAAAAATATGTATTTTATCTGAAAAGACTAATTGGATGGCAGTATCTATATCGGATAAATGTTGATTTTGAATACTAATATTTGAACAACATGCTAAAATTATCTGACCTGTATTTTCTACTGGAATGATTCCATTATTTTGGTTTTTATAATATCTAATTTGTTTATTATTTACAGCATTATTCTGAATGGTGTGTGTATCCCATTCATGTGGTTTGTTGCCCCCTATCGTTATACCATTGGATGTAAAATTGTTATCAATTATTGTAGTGTTATAGCTATAAGATAATCTTATACCACAGATATTATTATTTTTTATAGAATTATCTGATGAACTACTTATTATGATACCTAAACCACCATTACTTGCTACATCGTTATAACAAAAACTATTATTTGAGGAATAAGTAACAAACATACTTGCACCTTTATTATCTGTTACTTGGTTATTGGTAACTGTACAATTTGATGACTTTCTTATGTATATTCCAATACCTTGATTATTTGATATGTTATTAGCATTAATTGTATTTTGAGATGTAATTGGATTAAATTCATGGGGCGTTGAATCAAAAAATATACCAATATGTTCATTGTTTTCAATATTGTTTTTAGTGATTAAATTATTTGTTGAATCTTCAAATTCTATTGCATTATCATGGTTATTCGTCAAATAATTATCATAAATTTCATTAAATGAAGAAGATTTTAGAAATATTCCAATATTATTTTCAGTAATGATATTTCCATAGATCTTATTATATTTTGAATGAAGTTTAATTCCAGAATCATATGATGAATAATCTTGATCTCCACTGTTTTTTATTATAAAATTTGTTATAGTAACTGAATCTGCTATTACTTTAACAACAACGCCTTTTTTTCCACCATTAATTACTGTGTTGTTTTTATATTCGCCAATTAATTTTATTGCTTTGTTTATATTCAGATTCTCCCGATACAATCCTTCTTTTGTAAATATTGTATCACCATCAATACTTGCATCAATTCCATCCTGTATATTGCGATAAGGATGTTTTAATGATCCATCCCATGGCCCCCAAATATTATCATCATCAACATATATGGTTTTGATTGAAGAAGTATTATAACTGTAAGTAATAGGCATTATACTTGGAATTGATAGTATTATAAGTATAATCCAGATGATGGATTTTTTATTCATTTATACCCTCCAATATAATATTAGATGTTCTGATATAAAATCATTTGTAGCATTATTAACTTCTGATTATGATGTTAAAATTATTTTGCAAGATTTTAAATTATATTAATTATTTTCAATAGTATGGTTAATTACATTTTTAAAGATAAATATGACGAGATTGTTAAAATTGGAAAGATAATATGCCTTGCTCGAACTTATAAAAAACATGCTGAGGAAATGAATTCGCATATAACAAAGGATCCTTTATTATTCTTAAAACCTTCTAGTTCAGTAATTTTTAATAATAATTCGATTATAATTCCTTCAATATCAAAATGTTTACATCATGAGGTTGAGTTAGGCATCGTTATTGGAAAAAAATGTAGGGAAATTAACCAAAAAGATGCTCAAGATTTTATTTTAGGATATCTTCTAGCTTTAGATATAACTGCAAGAGATATTCAGTTAGAAGCAAAAAAAAATGGATGGCCTTGGACAATAGCAAAAGGATTTGATACATTTGCTCCAATAAGTAAAATAATTTTAAAAAATAAAATAAATAATCCAAATAATCTCGATTTATCGTTAAAAATTAATGGGGAAACGAAGCAAAAATCAAATACAAAAAACATGATTTACTCAGTTGAAAAAATTATTGAATTTATTTCTAAAATAATGACGTTAGAAAAGGGCGATCTAATCATGACTGGCACCCCTGAAGGGGTTGGAGAAATATCTGAAGGGGATATTATTGAAGCAAAACTAGGTAATCTGAGTTCTTTGAAAATATATGTTAAAAAATAAAAAAAAAATCTTTATTACCAAATTTTAGAAAAAGTTTTAAATTCTAATCTTATTGCCAGAATCACAATATTATTCTGAGGAGGCATAATTCATGAAGGAAGTTGTAATAGTATCAGGAGTTAGAACAGCACAAGGGAAATTTTCCGGTGCATTAAAAGAATTTTCTGCTCCTCAACTAGGTGGAATTGCAATTAAAGAAGCTGTGAAAAACGCAGGATTAAAACCATCGGACATTGAAGAAGTTATAATGGGAAATGTTGTCCAAGCAGGACTTGGACAAAATGTAGCTAGACAAGCAGCAATAAATGCAGGCATTCCCTATGAAGCTGGTGCACTTCATGTTGATAAAGTATGTGGATCATCATTAAAAGCTGTAGTTTTAGCTGCTCAAGCAATTAAAAGTAATGATTCAGATTGTATCGTTGCAGGTGGAATGGAAAGTATGACTAATTGCCCATATATTTTAGAAAAAGCTAGATTTGGATATAGAATGTTTGATGGTAAAATCATTGATACAATGGTACATGATGGATTATGGGATGTTTATAATAATTTTCATATGGGAAATACTGGAGAAATTATTGCAGAGAGATATAATATATCAAGAGAGGATTGTGATATATTCGCAGAAAAAAGTCATAAAAAGGCTGCAAAAGCAACAAATAATGGAAGTTTTAAAAATGAAATAACACCAGTAGAAATAAAAAAGAAGAAATCAGAAACTTTTATTTTTAATAAAGATGAAGGAATAAGAGGGGATAATACTGTTGAAAAATTATCGAAACTAAAACCATTTTTCAAAGAAAATGGAGTAGTTACTGCCGGAAATGCTTCTCAAATAACTGATGGATCATCTGCCGTAGTTGTAATGAGTAAAGAAAAAGCAGAAAAAAAAGGTTTAAAACCAATTGTAACTATAAAAGGTTACAATACATGCGGGGTAAAACCAGAATATGTTATGGAAGCTCCTATTCCGGGTGTAAAAAAACTCTTGAATAAAATGGATCTAACAATTGATGACATTGACTTGGTTGAACATAACGAAGCTTTCTCATCAGCCTCAATTGCTTTGATGAATACAATTGGAATTCCTGAAAAAATTTTTAACATTCATGGTGGCGCAGTAGCAATCGGTCATCCAGTTGGAAGCAGTGGTTCAAGAATATTAGTAACTCTAATGCATGCAATGAAAAAATATAATAAAGTCAGAGGTTTGGCTACAATATGTCTCGGCGGGGGAAATGCTGTTTCAATGATAATTGAGAGATAAAAAAGGAGGTATAATATGACTATTAAAAAAATTGGTGTAATTGGTGCTGGTCAAATGGGTCATGGGATAGCCCTTGTAGCAGCCAAAGCAGGATATGAAGTTATTTTAAGGGATATTGATGAAGAATTTGTAAAAAAAGGTTTAACAAAAATTGAAGGTTTTCTAGATAAAAGTATTGAAAAAGGAAAAATGAAACCTGAAGAAAAAAATGGAATATTATCTAAATTAAGAGGTACAACAAAACTAAATGAATTAAAGGATATGGATTTAATAATAGAGGCGATTTTTGAGAATATTAAGATTAAAAAAGAATTATTCAAAGATCTTGATAAAATATGTAAAAAAGATACGTTTTTTGCTTCAAATACATCCACAATTCCAATTACTGATCTTGCATCTGTTACAAATAGACCCGATAAATTCATTGGAATGCATTTTATGAATCCCGTACCTTTGATGAAGCTTGTTGAAGTAATAAAAGGTTTAAGAACTTCAAATGAAACAGCTAATTTAATTAAAGAAATATCGGAAAAAATGGGAAAAATACCTGTGGAAGTAAATGATGGCCCTGGTTTTGTATCTAATCGTGTTTTAATACCAATGATAAATGAAGCAGTTTATTGTCTGATGGATGGAACAGGAACGGCCGAGAATATTGATAGTGTGATGAAACTTGGAATGAATCATCCTATGGGGCCTTTAGCGTTAGCTGATCTAATAGGTTTAGATGTTTGTTTAGATATAATGAATGTATTATATGAGGGTTTTAATGATTCAAAATATCGTCCTTGTCCACTGCTAAAAAAAATGGTTCAAGGAGGTTATTTGGGGAGAAAAGCTGGAAAAGGATTTTATTCCTACTCTAAATAGGTGATTATATAATGAATTATAAAAATATTATAATTGAAAGAAAAAATGGAATTGGAACAATTACAATTAATAGACCAGGAGTATTAAACGCTTTAAATATTGAAACTATTCAGGAACTATCCAAAGGAATTGAAGAGCTTGAAAATGATAAAACAATCAAAGTTGTGGTAATTACAGGTAAAGGAAAAGCTTTCATAGCTGGAGCAGATATAAATCAAATGAAAAATATGACTCCTCTTCAATCAAAAGAATTTGCTGAGATTGGACATAATATGTTATTTAAAATTGAAAATTCTCCTCTAATATTTATTGCAGCTATTAACGGTTATGCATTAGGCGGAGGTTGCGAAACTTTAATGGCTTGTGACATTTGTATTGCATCAAAAAACGCGATAATTGGTCAACCAGAAATTAACCTTGGCATTCATCCAGGATTTGGTGGAACTCAAAGACTCCCTAGACTAGTTGGAAAAATGATTGCAAAAGAACTCTTACTCACAGGTAAAAATATTAATGCAGAAGAAGCAAAAAGGATTGGCTTAATAAATGATGTTGTTGATGATGAAAAATTAATGGAAATCACATATAAAATCGCAGGTATTATATCAAATAAATCTCCAATTCAGACACAATTTATTAAATCACTTGTAAACAAAGGATTAAATACAGATATTAATACAGCGTGTGCTTTAGAAATATCTCATTTTTCGGCAAGTTTCTCAACAATAGATCAAAAAGAAGGAATGTCTGCGTTTTTAGAAAAGAAAAAACCAGTTTTTAAGGGGAAATAAAAAAAAATTTATTTTAGAATTTTTCCTAAAATTTTATCAGCAGCAGAATATGGATCAATTTCTTTATTATATATCTGATCTATTAATAATTCAATTCCATCCTTAAATTTTGATTCATCGAAAATGAAATTCATTAATCTTTTTCTAATTATTTCAACTAGTTCAGCTTCATATCGTTTTTTCCTTTTTATATCAAATTCTTTACTAATTTTTAAGTATTTTTTATGTTCTTCAATCCTATTAATTACTTCTGTAATGCCATTATTCTCCTTAGCTATTGTTTTTATTACAGGGGTTCTTCTTTCTTTATTTGAACATTCAAGATCAACTAAACTTTCAACTTCGGCTACAGTTTGATCAACCCCTGATTTATCCGCCTTATTTATTATAAAAATATCTGCAATTTCCATAACGCCAGCTTTTATTGCCTGAATAGAATCACCAAGTCCTGGAACTAGGACTACTAATGTTGTATCAGCTATTTTAATTACATCAACTTCTGCTTGCCCTACTCCAACAGTTTCAATTAGGATGATGTCCTTTCCAGAAGCATCAAGTATTTCAACAACATCATAAACCGCACTTGTAAGTCCACCTAGCATTCCTCTAGTACCCATACTTCTTATAAAAACTCCCTTATCCATCGTGAGTTCCATCATTCTAACTCTATCACCAAGTAATGCCCCTCCACTAAATGGACTTGTAGGATCTATTGCTATAATACCTACTTTTTTCCCTTTTTTTCTAAATTCTCTTGTTATTTCACAAATAAGAGTACTTTTACCGCCACCCATAACTCCAGTTATTCCAACAACGTGAGCTTTACCTGTAGAAAAGTGGATTTCTTTCATTGCTTTTGATGCTTTAACATCACCATTTTCTGCATATGATATTAATCGTGCAATTGATCTTGGTTCACCTTTTAAAACATTAGCCGCAATTTCATTCATGATTTCACATTTTTATGTATGAATTCAATTATTTCTTCTGTATGAGTTCCGGGTCCAAATACTCCAGTTATACCTTCTTTTTTTAATTTAGGTATATCTTGCTCGGGAATAATCCCTCCACCTAAAACAATAATATCTTCTATATTTTTCTCTTTCAATAATTTTGTTACATCAGTAAATAATGTCATATGTGCTCCTGATAAAAGGCTTAATCCTATTACATCAACGTCTTCCTGAATTGCAGTTTCTACTATCATCTCTGCAGTTTGATGTAATCCTGTATATATAACCTCCATACCAGCATTTCTTAAAGCACGAGCCACAATTTTAGCTCCTCTATCATGCCCGTCAAGACCTGGTTTTGCTATTAGAACTCGAATTTTTTTATTCATATCATTTCTCCTCAGTAGATTGCTGGTTCTTCATATTCACCAAATATTTCTCTAAGTAACCCACATATTTCACCTAGAGTTCCATAAGATCGAACACAATTAAGTATATAAGGCATTAAATTTTCTGTTCCTTCTGCCGCCTTTTTAAGTTGATTAAGATATTTTTCAACTTTTTGATTATTTCGTTCTTTTCTTAGTTTTTTTAATCTATTGATCTGCCGATGTTCTCCTTTTTCATCCATTTTAAGTAGTGGAATAGTTAGTTCATCTTCGATAATATAATCATTAACTCCAACAATTTTTCTTTCTTTTGAATCAACTTCTTTTTGATATTTATATGCGCTTTCAGCAATCTCACGTTGAAAAAACCCTTTTTCTATTGCCGGAATTACTCCTCCAAGTTTTTCAACTTTATCAAAATATTTGTAGGTTTCTTCTTCCATTTTTTCAGTCAGCCATTCTAAATAATATGATCCACCTAATGGATCAATAGTATCAGTTACTCCACTTTCCTCTGCAATAATCTGTTGTGTTCTAAGAGCAATTCTTACAGCCTTTTCAGACGGTAATGCTAATGCTTCATCCATTGAATTAGTATGAAGTGATTGAGTTCCACCAAGAATGGCTGATAGAGCTTGTAGTGTAACCCTTACTATATTAATTTCAGGTTGTTGAGCTGTTAATGAACAACCTGCTGTTTGAGTATGAAAACGCATTAATAATGATCTATCTTTTTTTGCTCCAAGTTTTTTCATTTCTTTTGCCCATATTCTTCGAGCAGCACGATATTTAGCGATTTCCTCAAAGAAATCATTATGTGCATTAAAAAAGAAACTTAACCGAGGGGCAAAATCATCTATATCTAGTCCTCTTTTCGTCGCAGCTTTTACATATTCAATTCCATCTCCAAGAGTAAATGCAAGCTCTTGAGTTGCAGTTGAACCTGCCTCCCTTATATGATATCCACTAATACTAATGGTATTCCATCTTGGCACTTCTTTAAAACCATATTCAAAAGTATCAACAATCAATCTCATTGAAGGTTCAGGTGGAAAAATAAAAGATTTTTGAGCAATATATTCTTTTAGAATATCATTTTGAATTGTTCCACCTATACGTCGTCTATCGATTCCTCTATTTTCAGCATTTGCAATATACATTGCCCACACTATTGCCGCTGGCCCATTGATCGTCATAGAAGTTGTTATCTCATCTACAGCTATTCCATCAAACAATATTTCCATGTCACTAAGGGAAGATATTGCTACCCCACATTTTCCAAATTCACCCCTTGCAAGATGGTGATCAGTATCATAACCATATAATGTAGGATAATCAAAAGCAACACTAAGACCTGTTTCACCATGACTTAATAGAAATTTATATCGTTTATTAGTTTCTTCAGCGCTACCAAAACCTGCAAATTGTCGCATCGTCCATAAACGACCTCTATGCATTGTTGAATGTATACCTCTTAGGAAGGGATATTCACCGGGGAATCCAATATCTTTTAAATAATCTAAATCTTTGTTATCATAAGGACAATAAATATTATTGATTTCTATTCCCGATAAATTATCAAATGATTCCTTTCTTTCAGGATGTTTTTTAATATGTTTATTATAATTATTTTTCACCCATTCTTCTTTTTTATTTTTTATATATTCTATTTTTTTTTTATCATACATAAATAAATCCTCTAATTAGAAATCAATGCCCTTTCTTGCGATTACTCCATTTTGATATGGATGTTTAATTTCAAGCATTTCTGTAACTACATCTGCAATTTTTACAAATTCTGGATTTGCATATCGACCTGTTAAAATCAGCTCCATTTTTTCAGGTTTTTCAATAATCAATTTTATAACTTTTTCCACCGGAATTAAATTGAAATCAACAGCAACGTTTAATTCATCCAATATTAACATATCATATTTGTTGCTCAACATAACTTTTCTAGCATGTTCAAATCCTTCTCTTGCTAGATTGATATCTATTTTCTCAGGATTTTCTTTTGATACGAATTCATCTCTACCATATTGGATGAATTCAAAATTTGGTATTTTTTCTAATGTATCCAGTTCACTGTATCTTCTCCCTTTCATGAATTGGATCATTAATATTTTATTATTAGCCCCCGCGGCTCTAATGCCTAGTCCTATCGCTGCTGTTGTTTTTCCTTTTCCAGCGCCTGTATATATATGTATTCTTCCTTTTTCAAATGCCATATCAAGTTTTGTGAATAATTAAGTTAATTATATTATTTTCTTCTCTTTAAAAATTGATTAATTGATAAATAGATTTATAATTTGATCTTATGATATAAAAATATTAACGGGAGGGAAGAAAGGGAAGCAGCTTAAAAATCGTTACAGAACCATAAATAGGGCTGCGTCCCTTTCTAAATCTACGCTATATGATATATATACTTTTCATTATTTAAATATTATTATGATATAGTATAATAATAGGTAAATAATAGGTAAATATAAAAAAATATTTAAATAAATTAAACATTCTATATTTTGGGGGTTGAAAAGAGGGTAGATAAAACAACAAAAATAACTCTTTTAGGAATTATTTTAGGAGCTTTTATTTTTATAGGATTTTACCTCTCAGCTTTATACGATTTTAAGATAATAGGAATACCGCCTTTAGAAGAATTCATTGCCATGTTAGGAGTTTTAATTTTTATCATTAGTGGATTTTTTTATTTCTCATTAAAAACAATAGGTATAAATTGATTGTTTACATTAAATAGATGATTTTTTAGTGTGAATTAAATATTTTTTTTAGTTATTTTTATTATATATGATTTTATTATTATATTTTTAGTAAGTGGTGAGAACATGATTAAAAAAATTTTAGTTTGTATATTGGTTTTATCATTGATTAATATTTTTTCTGGATGTCTGGATGAGGATAAAGATGATAATGACCAAGATCAGAATATAAATGATATTGATATTAGTTGTTCAGTATATATTCTTGGAAATAATATTATATTGAAAAATAAAGGCGGTGATACAATTAAATTTGATAGTATAAAGGCTAGTATTAATATTGGAAATGATGCATTTAATATAAGTTCAAAAGATTTTGAATTATTATTTCATAATGAAGATGAATATTGGAGTATTGGAGAATTATTTGCAATTCATAATGATAATTTATCAATAACAGGTGTTTTAATTGATTTGTATATAGTTGATTTAAAATCTGATTATGTTATAATTTATGCTTCGAATAAATATGGTGAATTTAAAATAGTTGATGAATAAAAACAATAAATCAAAAAAAAATGATGATAACTTAACTCCTAACCCTATATTTTTTAATATTATCATAATTAATATTGACCGTAACCTTTATTTTTAGTAATTTCATTCCCAGCGTTATGAAATTAGAATTAACTGACCAACAAAAAATGATACAAAAAATGGTAAGAGAATTCGCAGATAAAGAAGTAGCACCTATAGCATCAGAACTTGATGAAAAAGGAGAGTATCCAACAAAAACACTAGAAAAAATGGCAAAATTAGGATTGCTTGGAATAATAATTCCAAACAAATATGGAGGAGCTGGACTTGATACAATTAGTTACTCCATTGTTGTTGAAGAAATTTCGAGAAAATGTGCTTCAACTGGCGTAATAACTTCTGTACATAATTCTTTAACAGCTTGGCCAATAATGAAATATGGGAACGAAGATCAAAAGAAAAAATATTTACCCATTCTTGCAAAAGGGGAAAAAATTGGAGCTTTTGCAGCTACAGAACCAAACGCGGGATCAGATTTAGGAGCTTTAAGAACAACTGCTGAATTAAAGGAAGATAGATATATAATAAATGGTGATAAAACCTTTATCACTAGTGGCCCTGAAGCTGGAATTATAATAGTATTTGCAGTAACTGATAAAAAATTAGGGACAAAAGGAATAAGTGCGTTTATTATCGAAAGCGATATGAAAGGCTATAAAGTAGGTAGTATTTTTGAAAAACTTGGTATTAATGCATCAAAAACATCTGAATTAATATTTGAAAATATGGAAGTTCCTAAAGAGAATTTACTTGGAAAAGAGGGAGAAGGATTCAAGATCGCACTAGCTACGCTAGATGGAGGTAGAATTGGAATAGCATCTCAAGCAGTTGGTATTGCACAAGCCGCTCTTGATGAAAGCATTGAATATTCAAAACAGAGGCAACAATTTGGACGTCCAATTTCAAAATTTCAAGCAATACAATGGATGATTGCAGATATGGCAACAAAAATTGAAGCCTCAAGATATCTAGTCTATAATGCATCCTATAAAAAAGATATCGGAGAACGAATAAGTAAAGAAGCCGCTATGGCAAAACTTTTTGCTTCAGAAACAGCCATGGATGCTGTTATAAAAGCAGTACAAATTCATGGAGGCTATGGTTATACAAAAGAATATACTGTTGAAAGATTATTTAGAGATGCAAAAATAACAGAGATATATGAAGGTACTTCTGAAGTTCAAAAAATGGTAATTGCAGGTAGTCTTCTAAAATAATAATTTGAAGGTGCTTATCGATGGGGGAGTTTAACTATAATGAAGAATTCAACAACTGGAAATGGAAAATACCAGAAAATTATAACATAGGATATGATGTTGTTGATAAACATATCAACAGTGAAAATAAAGATAAAATCGCATTAATATGGGAAAATGAAAACGGATTATCAAAAAAATTTTCTTTTTTTGATTTTAAAAAACTTTCCAACAAATTTGGAAATATATTAAAAGATCTTGATTTCAAAAAGGGAGATCGATTTATTATAAGACTTCCTAACATTCCAGAATTCCAAATCTCATTTATTGGTGGAGTTAAAATTGGAGTCGTACCAATACCATCAAGTGTTATGTTCCGGGATCATGAAATTAAATATAGAATAAATGATAGTAATTCAAAAGCAATAATTACTTCATCAAACTATGTAAAAGAAGTCAATAAAATTAAAGATAAATGTCCAACATTAAAACATATAATAATTATCGATAAACCATCAAAAAATGAACTTGATTACAATATACTTATGAAAAATTCTCCAGAATCACTTGAAATTGAAAATACCAAAAAAACGGATATTGCTTTTATTTGTTATACATCTGGAACAACAGGAAATCCTAAAGGAGTAGTACATCGACATCAATGGGTTCCCGGGAATGATCCAAGTATATTATACTGGCAAAACATAAAAGAAAATGATATTATTGCCCATACTGGTAATCTTAGCTGGATTTTTCCTCTGGGAAATGGATTTCTATATCCTTGGAGGTGGGGCATAACCACTTTGATATATGATGGTAGATTTAAAACTGAAAACTGGTTTGAACTTTTGGAAAAATACAAAATTACAAATCTTGCTTCAACACCAACAGTTTATAGATTATTTGTTTCATGTAAGGATATTGAAAAAAAATTTAAATTAACGTCATTAAGACATTGCATATCTGCTGGTGAGCCATTAAATCCTGAGGTAATTAAAAAATGGAGGGAAATGTTTAATCTAAAAATTTATGATGGTATTGGTATGACGGAGATAATGGTTTATTTATCAAATATACCCGGGATGAAAATCAAACCTGGATCTTGTGGAAAGCCTCAACCAGGCCATATATGTGCAATATTAGACAATAAAGGAAATCCTCTGCCAATTAATGAACCTGGCATTTTAGCCATAAGAAAAAATGATCCGGGTTTATTCACAGATTATTGGAATAAAAAAGATATAACAAAAAATAGTTTTAAAAATGATTGGTTTTTAACTGGTGATATTTTATACAAGGATGATGAAGGGTATTATTGGTTTAGTGGAAGAGATGATGATTTAATAATGGCTAGCGGCTATAGAATATCACCATTTGAAGTAGAATCTTCTCTTATATCTCATCCTGAAGTTCTAGAAGCGGCAGTTGTGGCGAGTCCTGATGATTTGAGAGGTGTTATTGTAAAAGCCTATGTTATATTAAAAGAAGATGATAAAGCTTCGGATGATTTAATTAAAGAGATCCAAGATTATACAAAACGAATTTCAGCACCTTATAAATACCCCCGGGAGATTGAATTTGTTGAAGAACTCCCTAAAACTCAGAGTGGTAAAATAATGAGAAAAAAATTAAGAGAATTAGAAATAAAAAAGAAAGGAATAATAAGGAGTGTTTGATTTTAATGAATATAATAGTATGTGCAAAAGATGTAGTTGATGCATCTGAAATGAAAATTGACTCAAATACTAATAAACCTATATTGGAAGGAATATCAAAAAAAATAAGTGATATAGATAAAAACGCTATTGAGGAAGCAATAAAAATTAAAGAGAAACATGGTGGAAAGATAACTGCAATAACTGTTGGTACGCCAGATTCAAAAGAAAGAATAAAGGAACTTCTTGCAATGGGTGCAGATGAAGGTGTATTGATTCCTTATCCTGAAAAATATGATTATCATATTGTTTCCAAATTATTAGCTGAAGCAATAAAAAAAATTAATGAATATGATATAATAATATGTGGTGAAGCTTCAACCGATTTTTTTTCAGGTCAAATAGGGCCAAAAATTGCGGGATTATTAAATATTTCTCAAATCACCTATGCGTTTAATTTAAATGTTGAAAAAGATAAAATAATTGGTGAAAGAAACATGGGTGAAAATTCAGTAACAACTGAATCATCTTATCCCGTTCTTGTAACAGTTACAAAAGAAATAAATGAACCAAGATTGCCAAGTCTTATGGAAATTCTTGGTGCAGCAAATAAACCTATCCATGAATGGAATGCTGATTCATTATTAAATGACACTAATACAAAGATTGAAACAATAGATATCAAAGGTATTTCAATGGAAAGAAAAAATATTGTTTTTAAAGATAATATTGATGATTCGGTAACAAAATTAGTTGATAGTCTTTCAAAAGATGGAGTTTTGGGGTGATATATATGGTTCTTGTATTTTCTGATAATAGAAATTTAAATATTGAGCTACTATCAAAAGGAAGTGAATTAGCTAAAGAACTTGGAGAAAAATTAACAACCATAATAATTGGAAAAAGTGATGAAGAATTAGCTAATGAATACATCGCATTTGGAGCTGAAGAGGTTTATATTGCTGAAAATGAAATAGAATTTTTTAAATCAGAAGAATTCTCAGATATAATCGAAAAAATAATCAATGAAACTAATAATAATTATATTTTAATTGGTTCAAATAAAAATGGGAAAGAATTAGCATCAAGATTAGCAGGGAAAATTGATGCAGGATGTATCATTGATTGTTCAAATATATATTTTAAAGATAAAAAGATTACAGCTGAAAGAACAGTTTATAGTGGAAATGCTATTTCCATAGAACAATTTAATTCATTACCTGCTATTTTAACAGTTTCATCAAAAGTTTTTGATCCTCTAAAAAAAGATGAAAAAAATAAAGGAAATATTGTAAAAAAGAAATATGATATTGAAAAATCATCTTCAAAAATTATAAATGTAAAGGAAATGCAATCAGAAAGTGTAAATGTTGAAGATGCTGAAATAATTGTTTCTTGTGGGCGAGGATTTAAAAATAAGGAAGATATCAAATATGCAAATGAATTAGCTGACACTCTTAAAGGTAAAACCATAGGATGTAGCCGCCCTATTGCAGCTGATCTTAAATGGCTTTCAGAAGATCATTGGATTGGTCTATCAGGTCATAAAGTAAAACCTAAATTATATATTGCTGCTGGCATATCAGGTCAAATACAACACATTGCTGGAATGCGTGATTCTGGAATTATTGTTGCAATTAATAAAGATCCTGAAGCTTTAATTTTCAAATCAGCAGACTATGGAATTGTTGGAGATCTCTATGAAGTTCTACCAAAGCTTGCTACTGCATTAAAAAATAAAATTAGTTAAAAAAGACTTTTTTTATTTTTTTTAAAAAAATGTTAAGTTTGTGAAAAAATGAATAGAGATGAGGATAAAGAAATTATTAATAATATTCCCAAAGAAAAGATTCCTGATTTAATTTTCATGCATCTAAGGAATTTATGGTCTGTTGATGGATTATATTTCCTGGAAATTGAAGAAAAGTATGGAACAGAAATCGCTACTGAAATTGATAAAAATGTTTGGAAAGTTATGGGCAAAATTGAAGCTCGAAGATTAAAAAAATTATTTGGTATTAAAGATAATGATCTTTCTAGTTTGCTAAAATGTTTAAGATTATCTGGATGGGCTCTAGATTTGGAGGATAAAGAAATCATTAAAAAAAATGATAGAGTTATTATTCAAAATTCAGTATGTCGTGTTCAAAATACTAGACTTCAAAAAGGTTTATCAGAGTTTCCCTGTAAAAAAGTGAGATGGGGCTTTTTAAAATCTTTTGCTAAAGAAATTAATCCTAATATTGAAGTTATTTGTAAATTATGTCCGCCTGATAAGCATAATGATACTATTTGGTGTAAATGGGAATTCTTATTACGATAAATTTTTTTTTTTAATTATTCATACCAAACAATATATTAAATATTATACAAAAAAGATTAGAAATGTAAATTCGGATATATCGGTAAAAAATATCATATACTTTCTATGTTTCAATTGTTTTCCATCATCCCCCATCCGTTAAAAGTATTTTTCTGCCATCAATAAAATTTAATTCATCTATCTATTTTTCAATTTTTTAATAGAGTTATCAATCGATCGTATTCTGTTAAAGGATCTATAAATAAGATAAATTCCAATTATTATCAATACAGAACAAGTTAGTAATAAAGGTGCAATTAGAGGGAGGGAGTCCATAGCATTATAAAATCTAGATGTTGCAATTAAAATTGAACAGATAAAGACAATGTAAAGATTGCGATAGCAGTTCTTAAGACATCTAATGATGTTCTTTTTTCAGCTAGTAATAAATTTATTGAATCCTGAATTACTATTTTAGTATTATTCATTTAATTTTTAATATAATCTATTAATATTAATATTTTTGATTTCTTTCGATTTTTTCATTTTTTTTTAAATAATTATTACTAATTAATTTTCATATTTATAATTTCAATCTAATTAATTTTATTTTAAAATTAAATAAAATTTTACAATGCCCGTAACAATTAGATATAGAATCTTATAAAAAAGATAAACTAATCTTTCCTCATACTAATTTAATTCTAAATTTTTCTTCTTTTCTTCAAAGTCTTTTTTTGAAATTCCGCCTTTAGCGTATTCTATTCTTAAAATTTCTAATGCTTTATCCTTTTTATTCTCATTTTTATTTGAATGGCTCCCCTTAATTCTATTAATCTCAATTTGAGCTTCTTTTTCGTAAATACTATTTGGATATTTTTCTTTAATTTCATCATAAATTTTTAAAGCATCATTAATTTCTAAATCTAAATGATATTTTTGTGCTAATTCAAACAATTTTCTTGCAGGATTTTCTTCATATTCAATATTTAATTCACTGCGATTATTTTTTTCTTTAAAACCTACTAATACAGTTAATGTAAAAACAATAAAAAAAGCTGTTATAAAAATAGACCATATCATCAGATCATATGAATTGTTGATAAAATAAAAAAATCTATTACTAGCCATTATAATTAAAATTGGTAAGGCAATAAACCATAAACATATGATAATTATTTTTTTCCCTAATCCCACAATTATTTCTCCATTAAATTATTAGATAGTAATCGTTCCTTATCTTAAATATATAACCATAATAATATTGTTTATTAATAATATTGGAATAACAAATTTTTAATATGTTTTAATATTGAAAATATATCTAATTCATATTATTTTTTTCTACTTTAATTTATAATGAAATAGGTAAGAATTAACATCAGTAAAATAATATTAAAAAATTATTTTTCATAATTTTTCTACATTTCTTACAATATTTGTAGTAGCCGCCTTCTTTATTTTCTACTTTATAAAAAAGAAAATTTGTTTTTATTTACACCACAACGTCTACAAAGTCTTGATAATTCCATAAAAAGAGATATTTAATTAGAATTTATTGATTCTAAATAATAGATTATTAAAAGCACTGTAATGAATTAACATTTTTTAAGCAAAATAAATTAAATCATTTTACTGATAATTAAGGTTGGAGATAGGGTTGGGATATATTTATACGCCTCCATAGTTTTAATTATTTTTACTTCCATTTTTCCAATTATTATATTTTTTATGATGTGTATGCATATATACTTGCACAAAAATATTTTAATAGTGATATTAAATGTGCCAATAAATAAAGGGGAGTTTAAATTGACAAGATATATGTGTATGAATTGTTATAAAACAATATGGTTAAATAGAGGTTCATGTCCTTTCTGCGATTCTGAGAAAATCCATTTTTGTTCAAGATAAATTTTTTTTTTATTATAAAAATTTTATAGTGGAAATATCTTTAATTTATTATTATCCACTTATAATTTTTCTACTTTGACAATAAGGACATATCCTAAATTCAGAATCATTTTCAATATCCGGTTCTCCAAATCTTTGACCACAATTAATACAAGTCCATAGAGACATATTAAACATATAAAATATTTTTTTGATATATAAAATCTTATGATCAATTTTAAAAAAAATAATTTTATTTGATATTTTTCTTTTTTAAATAATAAAAAATAGGTTGTGGATTTATTCTATTATTAATAATCAATTATGTTATCATTTTTTATTTTATTCTCATAGCATTTGTCAGTCTTTTTATTAGATTATTACTTGATTTATTTAAATATCTATTAATATATTAATATATGCAAATTACGTCATATGACGATTTATATATCGTTAAGTATTTATAATTGATAATAGAGAATTAGATGTAATGATAGGTGGATTCAAATTATTATATGTTACCAAAAATTATTTTTACCTCCGTTTTTGATAATATGAATTCGCCTCCTTCCTCCAAAATTTATTAGTTAATTTTAAAATTATTTTAAATAATTTTTTCCTTTATCAGATAAATATAATAATTTTGAACGGCCTTTACCCTTATAGTATATTAAATCATTATTTTTCATTATTTCCAAACGTTTATTTAATGTTGATTTTGATATATTAAATTGTTTTTCCAATTTGAATATTAAAATTGAATTATTTTCATTATTTTTATTGATATAATTTAACATCATATACATGTCTTCATCAATTTTAATATCGTTTACTATCTTTTCAGGTATTTTATTATATTCTTGTTCAATTTGTATTATTTGATTTGAGGCTAGTAATGATGAATTAATTCTAATTAATAAAATTGAATTCGAATTAATAATGTAATCATTTATCTCATATAATGCTTGAATAACATTTTCAAAAGAATGAATACTAATTAAATAATCGATTCTATCAATAAGGATTATTGATTTTTTATTTTTCCTTAAATAATTTTCTATCTGATTTATAAATTCATTAATTCCAGAAATGTTTTTTATTTTTTCCTCTTTTAATGATGATAATTTAATAATATCAATTTTTTCTTTATTTGGTGTTTTATCAATTATATAATTTATATCTCTAGAAATAATTAATCCTTTTTGGATTTCATCAAAGGTTTTATCAAATATTTTTATAGCTTTATCTATTTTATTATCAAATAAAAAATAGGATTTACCAGATAATAATGGTTCTAAGGTGTCTTTTCTATATGTAATATCCCAACAGACAAAAAGAACATCTGTGATTATATTTGATTCATTCTTAATTATTGTTGATGACACCCCTAATAATATTTTATTGCCTAGTTTTGTATTAATAATCATTTCTTTTAAAAAAGATTTTTTTCCATTAATTAGGTTTGTAATATGACTATCAATTTCGCTTTTATTTTCAAATAGGTTAAGATCTTTTATTGATTTTTTAAAAATATTTTTTTTTGTATATCCTGTTTTTTTCTGAGCTGATTTATTCCATATAACTATTTTTTTCTCTGAATTAATTGTAAAAATTATTTCATATGCGCCATCTAAAATATTATTCAAATAGTTTGTATTTAATTTTAGTTCTTTTTCTGTATTTCTTAGTTTTGTATTATCAATCGCTATACATAGTGCTGCTATTGTTTTGTTATCTTTTATTATTGGAGCTGTAATAGACTGAAAAAAACGATTTTCTCCATCAGGTGTAATAATTGAGGTATCATATTTCTTTGATATATTTTTATCAAAAACTTCTTTCAACTGATCTTTCATGTTATTAATTGAATCTTTTTGTATAAACTCATCAAATTTCTTGCCTATAATATTTTCATAATTTTGGCCCGGATATGTTCGATTTAAATAAATTATTTTACCAGATTTATCAATAATAAGTATCCTATCTGATTCAGGTAAATTATCTACTAAAGAATTCCATCTTTCTTCAGATTCTTTTAAAGATTCTTCGGTTTTTTTCCTTTGAGAGATATCAATAATATTAATCATAATAACATTTTTTCCATTTAAAAAAATGGTTTTTGAATTTGTTTCTATCCATTTAATTATTCCAGATTTGGATATTAATTTAAATTTATGTTGATTAATAACATTCGTATCTCCAAGGATTTTTTTTTTCAATTTTTTCATAACAAAAGTTCTATCCTCAGGATGAATGATTTTTGATATGAATTTTACACCGCCTTCTATAATCTCTTTTTTTGAAAAACCTGTAATTAATTCCACCGTATTGTTTACATATGTAACTTTATCACCTTCGATAATTCCGATTCCCATCAAAGATTGATTCAAAATAGATTCTAATTTTTGTTCATATGATTTTTCTACATTTATGTCTTTGATATATATTGCAAATTTGACTATATTTCCTTCTTTATTCATAATTGGTTTTATTTCTGTTGACCACCATCTATTTTGATCATGATCTATAAATTTGTAAGGTTTTTTTGTTTCTAATACTATTTTTATTGCTTCTTTTCTATTTTTAATGACTTTTTTTCCAATGACATCAAATCCAGATTTTCCGATCAATTCATTTTTATTTTTTATATTAAAAATCTTTGCAAATTTTGAATTAATTGTTAATATTTTTCCATCAATATCCGATATTACCATTGGATCATCATGGTAATCAAGTAGTAATTCCATATCTTTAGATAAAACCCTCATTTTTTCTATCATTTTTTACCTCAAAAATTGAAATTTAATATATTATATATCAATTAATAAACTACTATAATAATAATACAGTAATTAATTTTTTCAAATTCATTTTAATAAGCAAAGATTTGATAATAATACCAAAAAAATTTTATATCTATAAATAACTTATAGCAATACATAATAATTTTATTTTTCATAAGGGAGGATAAAATGTCAGTTTCCAAAATTAACGAAGGTAATTTTTCTAACGAAATATATAAAGTAATAGCTGAAAATTCTCCAGATATTCTCCTCCAAACAACTAAAACGGGGAAAATAATATTCATGAGTCGAAATGTTGAATCAGTATATGGTTATAAGCTTGATGAAATTATTGGACGACATTTCAGAAATTTTGTACCACGGAAGGAATTGCCAAGATATTTATTTAAAATGAAGGAAATGGCATCTGGTAAAACTATAAGAGGTTTTAGAACATTTGCTAAACACAAAGATGGTCATTTAATTCCTATAGAACTTTCTGGAAAAACTATTACTTATAATAATAAATCATATTTTAATGCAATTATGAGAGATGTATCTGAAAAAATTGAAGCAGAACAAGCTCTTCTAGAAAGTGAATTACAAAGAAAATTCATTCTTGATACTATACCTGATTTATTATTTGTAATTAATGATAAAGGATTTTTTACAAGCTATCATGGTAATGTTAATAATTTATATCAACCCCCCGACCTTTTTATAAATAAAAAGGTTGTTGATGTCCTTCCTAAATCTTTAGGTATAACCACAATGGAATATGTTGAAAAAGCTCTGAATACAAAAAAAATTCAGATTTTTCAATATAATCTAAAAATAAAAAATATAAAAAAATGGTATGAAGCTAGAATGCTGGCAATTAGTAAAAAGGATGTAATTAGTATAATTCGAGATATAACATCCTTAAAAGAACAACAAGATGAATTGATAAAAAATAAGGAATACTTACAAACATTATTTGATAGTGCAACTGAGATTATTTTTACAATAGATACAAGTAAGAATATTATTATATGGAATAATTCTGCAAAGAAAATATCTGGTTATCATGATAAAGAAATTATTAATAAGAATTTTATTAAAATTAATTTAATATATAATTCTAGTGAATTTCAATCATATTTATTTGATATATTTAAAAATAGAAAAATTAAATCTTTTGAAATTATTATTAATACAAAATTTAAAACTAAAAGAATATGGAAAGCTTCGCCATCAATTATTTATGGTGAATCAAAAGAATTATCAGAAATATTATTTATTTGTAAAGATATTACTTTTAAAAAGAATTTACCATCAAAAGTTATTTTTGGCAGAAGTTATATTTTTCTTGATAGAAATAATAATAGGTCCTTTAATATCTTTAAAAATGAATTAAATAAAAAATGTAATGGTATTGTAATATCTAGGGAAATTTTGGATAAAATTGATTCATTTTCAAATAAATTTAATATTGAATTTATTCAATTATCTTCACAAAACCAAATTAAAAATCATATCAATGATCTCCCTTCATTATTTTCTCTATTGGATAAAAAAATAAAAATTAAATCAATAATTTTTCTTGATCGTTTAGATTATTTTTATAATAAATATCCTTATAATGAGATTGTATCAACTTTATATAAAATAAATGATATTGTAACTCAAAGAAACGCCCTATTAATTATTCATTTAAATCCAGATTTACTTACAGATGATAAAATTGCTATATTAAAGGAGGAATTTTATGAATATACTTCTAAAGATATTAATGACATGATTATTGATAAAGATTTATTTGAGATACTACAATTTATTGGTTCAAGGAATGAAAAAAATGTTTTAGTCAATTATAAAGAGATTGGAATAAAATTCTCGATTTCAAAAATTACTGTTTCAAGGAAAATTGATAAATTAATTGGTTTAAATTTGATTCATTCATTTAGAAGTGGTAGAACAAAAATTCTTGATTTAACAGATGAAGGTAAAAATTTATTAATAAACGCAAAAGAATTTTAAATTATATTTAAATAGGGTTTCGATGCAACAAGATATTGTATTAATTCTATTCATTTCTGTTCTTGGACCAATTATCGGGTCCTTTATTGGTGTTATAAAAAAACCTTCTGAAAGATTTATGTATAATATGTTAGCTTTTGCAGGAGGTGTAATGCTTTCAATATCCTTTTTAGAATTAATCCCTTCTAGTATAAAAATATCATCGATTTTTATTTGCGTAATAGGAATTATTATTGGAACAATAATTATGTTTTTTCTTGATAAATTAATCCCCCATATACACCCTGAATTAAGTTGTCAGGAACATGGACGTAATTTGAAAAGAACCTCGATTTTTTTAATTCTTGGAATATTTTTACATAATATACCGGAGGGGATGGCTATTGTTCTTGGATCTGAATCTGCTGCTCAAGCAAGTCTTGTTATTGCAATTGCTATTTCTATTCATAATATTCCCGAGGGTATTTGTACATCTGCGCCATATTATAATGAAACTAAGCTTAGATTGAAATCTTTTTTACTATCTTCAACAACGGCAATACCAATCTTGGTAGGATTTTCAATAGCCTTTATTTTAAGAAATTTTATTTCTACAAATATGATTGGATTAATAGTTGGCGCTACTGCAGGTTTTATGATTTATATAACCGCTGATGAAATAATACCGACCTCCTGCGGTGAGAATACCTCCCATAATACAATAATTTCTCTTATTATTGGCATCTTATTTGTAATAATACTAGGTTTTCTATAGAATGAAATATTTTTTACATTAATGAAATTATTTATTATAACCAATTTTTTTAAAATATTTTTGATGATATTCTTCAGCTGGATAAAATTTCAAACAAGATTTTATTTCTGTTACAATTTTTTTTTTATAAAAATTTGAATCCTCAAGATGTTTTTTTGATTCTTCTGCATCTATTTTTTGTTCAACATTATGATAGAAAATAATTGATTTATATTGTGATCCTATATCAAAACCTTGTCTATTTATTTGGGTAGGATCATGTATTTTCCAAAATACTTTGAGTAATTCCCTATAAGATACTATTTTTGAATCAAATTCAATTTGTACTACTTCAACATGGCCAGTTTTTCCAGAGCATACTTGTTCATAGGTTGGGTTAATTATATTTCCACCCATAAAACCAACAATAGTCCTAGTTACTCCCTCTATTCTATCAAATGATGATTGAACGCCCCAAAAACAACCAGCTCCGAATGTGGTAATTTCCATAATTAATTCCTTAATTTTTTAAAAGTAATTTTTGGATAAATAGTTAAAATAAATATGGCATATATTATAAATATAATCATAATAACTATGCAGGGATTATTTGATTTATTCTTTTTATTAGATCTTCTGCATCAAATGGTTTTTGAATATAATCTTCTCCAAAGAATTTTCCAGCTTTCTCAGCAGTTTCATCTGTTCGAGCGGTTAAAAATACAACTGGTATATTTCTCCAATCATCGTTTTCTTTTATTTTATCATATAATTCCCATCCTGTCATTTTTGGCATCATGATATCAAGAAGGATGAGATCTGGTTTTTCATTATTTTTTAAATATTGAAGACAATTATTTCCATTATTTAATGTTATAACTTCATATTCTTTGTCTGCATATTCTAATGTTTTTTTTATAGTAAAAAGTTGATCTTCCTCATCATCTACTACCATAATTTTTCTCATTTATTTTTTCAACTCCAGCTTATTACTGTAATATGAGTTATATTATTTATTTTTTTGATTATTTTAATTCGTTATTTATTTTTGAATTTTATAAGGTAGTGTAAAATAAAAAGTTGAACCTTTTCCTAAACCTTCACTTTCAGCCCAGATTTTACCACCATGTTTTTCAACTATTTTCTTAGAAATTGTAAGGCCAAGACCGCTGCTATCAAAATCATGTCGAGAATCGTCTGCTTTATAGAATTCATCAAACATGTTTTGTATTTGATTTTCTGACATTCCAATACCATTATCTTTTATTGATATTGTAATAAAATATTCATTATGTATTGAATTTATAATTATTATTCCTGATTCTTTTGAATATTTAACTGAATTATCTATTAAATTATTTATTAATTCTTCAAATCTAAGATTATCGATGTTTGTGATTATATCTTTATCGATATTGTTTTTTAGTTCTATATTATGGTTTTTTAATAATATTTCATTATTTTTTATTACTGAATTTATTATATCAAACAAATTTAATTCCTCAAAATTAAATTCTGTTTTAGGGGAATTTAAACGAGCTAGTTGTATTGTTTTTATTACTAAGTTTTTCATATAATCAACATTTCTGTTTATTACCTGAAGAATTTCTTTTAATTTTGGATCTCTTTCTTCTTTTTCAACTATTGGCAATAAATTTACTAATGGCCCTAGGGGATTTTTTAAATCATGGCCAAGTTGATTAATAAATTCATCTTTTTGTTTTAACAGATTCTGTATTTGTTTTGTCCTATTTTTTACCTTATTTTCAAGTTGTTCATTTAATTCTTTTAGTTCATTATGTGCTTTTTCTAATTTTCTCTCATCTCTTTTTTGTTCAGTTATATCTCTTGAAACATTTGCTAGATATAATGGTTTATTTGTTTCAGGATCTTCAATAACAAATGTAAATGCATATACAAATGTTTCAGTACCTGTTTCGATATTTTTATACCTTAATTCCCCTTGCCAAAATCCTTTATTTAATATTGATGGTATTACTTGTTTTTTTACAATGAATTGTAAATCATTTGGTATAACATCATATATTCTGTGTGTTTTAACTTGATTGGAGTGTATTCCAAGCATTTTTTCACCTGCTTGATTTAAGAAAATCATTTGTCCATCAATAGTTGCAAGATTTACAAGTTCTCCACTATGTCTTACAACTGATGCTAATTTCTGTAATTCTTCTTCAGCTTTTTTTCTTTCAGCAATATCTCTCGCAATTCCTAATACTACAGGTTTTCTATTAATTTTAATAATTGATTTATGGATTTCTAATGGGATTTTCTCCTGATTTTTCCCAATAATTGTAGTTTCAAATAAAATATCTTCCCCTTTCATTAAATTAATAATATTATTATCTAGCTCTTTATGTAAATTTTCTTCTAATAAATCTTTCATATTCATTTTTAAAAGTTCTTCTTTTTGATAACCTAATAAATTACAGAATTTATCATTTACTTCGATAAAATTCGAAGGTTTATTATCCTTTAAATCATGCATAAAAAGTAAATCAACATTATTGTAGAATAACTCACGATATTTCTCCTCAGATTCTTTTAATGTTATCTCCGCTTTTTTCCTATCGGTTATATCTCGTATAATAGCTTGAAGGAATTTATCACCTTCTAATTCAATATATGCAAGTGTTACTTCAGCATCAAATATTTTTCCATCTTTTGTTTTATGTTTCCATTCAAATGTATTATTGTCTATTTCTTTAATGGCGTTATTAATTTTTTCAATAGCATAATCTTTTGATTTTATACCTTCTGTTTGATATTCTGGCGAAAAATCTAATGGTGTTTTTCCGATGATGTCTTCTTTTTTACAATTAAATATTTTTAAAGCTTGAGGGTTACAATCAATAAATTTTGTATTTTCATCAAGTTTTGCAATAAATATTCCATCATCAGAATTTTCGAAAAGAGTTCTATATCTAATTTCACTAGATTTCAATGCTTTTTCTGCTTTAACTCTCTGTGAAATATCTCTAAAAACTACGATATCAGCGGATTTTCCAAAATATTCGATTTTTTGTGCATTAACTTCAAAAGGCAATCTATCTCCATTTTTTCTAAGAATCTCAATAACATATGGTTTTATTTCAAATCCAGCCATCCTTTTTGTGAGATTTGTTAAAAGTTTTATTTTACTTTTCTTTGTAACAATTTTTGTTTTTAAAAAATTCTTACCAATTAACTCATCACGAGTATAATCCGTATATTTTGTCACACTTTGATTCATATCAAGAAATTTTCCTTTTGAATCAACGATAACAACAGGATCTGCAATCGAATTATATAAATTTTGTAAATTTATTTTAGATTGTGTTATTGATTGCTCAAAATTTTTTGAATCTGTAATATCTTTAACTGCCCCATAAATATGATCTATTTGATTATTATTAAAAACTGATTTTGCATAATCTCTCATCCATTTTATTTTTCCAGATTTGTTTATTATTCGATATTCTATCGTTTTTGAATGTCCATCTAATAAAATTTTTATTTGATCCTTATAAATTTTTTTATCATCTCTATATACTAAAAATTCCCATCCGCCTTTTTTTTTAATTTCGTTTATTGAATATCCAGATATTTTTTCAATAGCATCTGTTACCCATTCAAATGATAGTTTTTTGTCATTATCAATTTTTATACTATATGTAAAATCTGATGCTAATTCTGATACGATTTTATATTTTTTTTCATTTTCAATAATTTTATTCTCAAAATTTTTCCTATCAGTTATGTTTCTTGATATTGCCAGAATTCCAATTTTTTTATTATTTTCATTTAATAATAATTCAACCTTAACTTCAGCTAAAAAAGTTGTTCCATCTTTCCTTTGATATTCAATTTCCATTAAACCAGGATTATTTCCGCTCAAAATTGAACTGAATATCTTAAAATATTTTGGTATTAGATATGGTTTAAAAGCTCCAATTTTTGAAAAATGTTTTCCAATTATCTCATTTTTATTAGAATATCCAATTAATTTAGCACCAGATTGATTACTATATTTGATTATTCCAAGATTATTGACATAAACTATACCATCGGGTGAAGTTTCTATAATATTTTTAAATAATTCAGAATTTAAAGATTTATCTAAATTTTTTTCAAAATTATTTTCAATTGTAAGAATTTCAGAATCGTTAGTTTTATTAAGAAATTTCTTAAATTTACCTAATTTTTCTTCTTTTCTTAAAGTTTTAATTATATCTGGCTCTTCAGATCTACATCCCATCCTTATCAAAGAAAAAAAGAATACTTATATTTATAAATGTTTTTATTTAATAATATACTTTATAAAATGATAAGATTAATTATTGCTTATCTTTAAAATAAAAAATCATATATAATTAAACTGAAAATTAAAACTATTTTGTAATTTTTCTAATTAATAAATTCTATATATTTTATGTTAATAATTATAATAAAAATAAATAGTGAAGGATAACATAGAGGAATATCATATAATCTTGGACATATATGAGTGATTATTATTTCATTATAAGAAAACCAAATTCCTAGGAATAGACCTAAAAAAGTACCTATAAAAAAAAAATTAGATTATTCCTTGAAAATTGAATTGTTTCTGAAATAGTAATTAATGAAAATGATAAAAAAACAAGATAACATGCTGGTATAAAAAATATTTTTGGACAATAATCTACTGTTAAATAATCTAATAATATCAGATATGACGAAAAAATTAAACCTATTATTGAAAAAATTAGAATATAGTTTCTAAAAATTTTAATTGTTTGATCCCCCCCTTATCCAATTTCCATAAATTATTATATTTTTTCATTTTTTTCTAATTTTTTACTCCCGCAATATGGGCAATGTATTTCCTCTGTTTTTGTATCCTTCATTGGAGCTCCAAATACAAAATCGCAATCATTACATTTCCATAACATTTGGAATCACATTTAATCTAATCACATTTTTCTATTAAAATATATATCCTCTTATATCTTTGATTTTTATCTTTTCCTCAAAAGCATTGCTATGATAATCATGATTAATCCAATTATTGAAACAATCATTGGAATATTCTCAGATCCAAGTATGAAATCTACGCCAGTTGCGATAATCATCATAAAACCAAATACAGCGAATAATAGTGGATAAAATGATCTCTTTTCTTCCATAATAAATCACGTTCTTTAAATTTTAATTATTTAATCCAAATAGTTGTTTTCAACTATAAAATATTAATCTTTAATTTAAGTTTAATACTTCTAAATATCTTTTAATACATTTTTCCAATCTTGAACTTCATTACATTTTAGACATAATCCGTTATTATTTTTATAATCAAAATCACTAATTTTATCTCCACAGTACTTACATTTTGGCAAGAAATATTCACTGGTTTTGTAATTAATTCATGGTTTATCAAATTTATCTTATATTTTTGCTATCAATTTTATATAGTAGTTTATATTATCTGTCTTGAATAATATGGATCAAAATTGCGATTACTGCGGATTTCCTCTTATTACTGAGGAAGAAAAAATAAATGGATTACATTTATATTGTTTAAGATGTTTTGAAGGAAACGATATTGAAAAATTCGAAAATACGTGAAATTGGGCGGTATTTTTTATAACAAGATAAATTTTTTTGTTTATAATTGAGGTTATTTATCAACTATTTTAAAATATTCATCTCATTTGGATTTTTTATCCATAGATCTCTCTGTGGGAATGGAATGCTTATTCCCTCTTTATCATATGCTTCTTTAATATTTTTTGTCAAATCCCATTTTGTATTCCAATAATCATCAGTATTAACCCACGGTCTAATAAGAAGATCTACACTTGAATCTCCAAGATCTGAAACACCAATATATGGTACTGGTTCTTTCAATACTTTTTTATGTTTTGTTACAACCCCCATTGCTACTTTCATCGCCTTTCCAATATCATCATTGTAGCTAATTCCTATTTTCATATCAATCATCCTTGTGCTGAATGTAGTATAGTTTACAATCGGTTCCCCCCATACCTTTGAATTGGGGATAATTATTCGTTTATTATCTAATGTTATAAGTGAAGTAATACTAGCTCCAACATTATTTATTCTTCCACTATGCCCTGAGACTTCAACAAAATCATTTTTCTTAAAAGGTTTTGTAATTGCTATCATGAAGCCTGCTGCAAGATTTCCCAAGGTTTCTTGGAATGCAAAACCAAATATAAAACCCGCAACAACTGATAAACTAATAACTGCAGCTCCAACGTCAACACCTATAAAACCAACTGCTATTGAAATCGCAAAAATTATTAATAGTATTCTTACAACTCTACTAGTAAATTCAACTAAAATTTTTGATAAATTTGCTTTTTTCATTGCTTTTGAAATGTATTTACTAACAAGTATTGCAACTAAATAACCAACAAATATTACAATTATCGCTAAAAATATATCTGCTAAAGATATATTTAAAAAAGGTAAATTTCTTGTTAATAAATCAATTATTTCTTCATAAGCCATGATCTTTCCCTACAAGCAATTATAATTATAGTTATTAATGCGAATTTAATAAGTTTTATTGTTTTTGTTACTTTATTTATTTCAATATTTTTGACAGTATCCACTCAGATGTATTTTATGAATAATTTTCTTTATTATCTTAATAGTTGATCAATATTAGAAAATTATAATACTTATATTAGTTTTTATTTATCATATATGTTATAATAATTGTATTCTAATAAATTCGAGTAAATATATTTTATTAAAAAAACCATCTGAGAGAAAGTTTTATTATAATTATAAATATATCATAATATATAAAAATAATTGAATTGATGAAAATGTTTAAAAAAACAAAGTTGATAGTAAATTCAATATTTATCTTATTATTAATCTTTTCAATAATTTCTTCATCAAATGCATTAGAATTTGAAATATATAACAAAGAGGGAAATAACAATATTTTTCAAAATCCTATATTTAAAAATGCAATTGAAAATAAGACCAAATACAAAATAACTTATCCCCTCTCAACAACCCCTGCATTAGTAGAAAAAGAAGGAAAATTTATAATAAATTTTGAAGCTGAAGAATTTGAAGAAATATATGTAACAATTTCAACAGCCTATGAACCTGTAATAGATGAGATTTTATTAGAAAATATAACATATTTAAATGAAACTCCGAACTGGAAAATTGAAGTTAATATCCCTTTATCTATAACTGAAGAATTATATAATATTACATTGTTATTCATAAATGAAGGACAATCCTACAAAGCCATCCAACCAAGATCATTAAAAATATTTGATGAATTTAAAGATGATTTTTCTTTTATTCATATAACAGATATTCATTATGGAGACCCTAGAGGTCTAGTGGAAAGTATTAAGGAAACTATTGGCTTTAAATCTATAAAAAGATGTATAAAAGAAATTAATCTTCTTCAGCCTGATTTTGTTTTAATTTCAGGTGATATTGTTTTTGGACAACTTTATCCATTTGAATATAAAATTGAATACAAAAAATGTTATGATTTATTACAATCTTTTGATGTCCCAACTTTTTTAGTACCAGGTAACCATGACGGATATAATCGTATACTAGAGGATGGTTTTGATTTTTGGCAAGAGTATTTTGGCCCTTTATATTATTCATTTGATTATGGAGAATATCATTTTACAGCGGTTAATTCATATGATATGTCAAAACTTTATAGATTGACTTTTCTTTTCATACCGTTGAACTGGGGGGGATCTATTACAAACGAACAACTTAATTGGGTGGAAAATGATTTAGCTAACTCACATTCAAAATTGAATTTTATGTTTCTCCACCATAATCCCCTATGGGATACAATATCTGATTCATTAATTGGTATGGGTTATAAAAATAGAAAGAATTTATTATCTATAATACATGAAAATGGTGTGGATATGGTTCTTGCGGGACACAATCATTTAGATACTGTAAATATTGAAAATGATGTAGTTTTTATAACCACTACAACGCCTGAAAGTGAAATAAGTACTGATGATGGATATTGGGGGTATAGATTTGTGAAGATCATTAATGGAGAAATATTTTCTTATAACTATAAAGAACCCAAATATTCAATCCCTTCATACCATATTGATTATAATATAAATTTTTACGATGATTTTGCTGAAGCTATTGTAAATAATAGTTTAGATATTAATATAGAAGCAAATGTTAAATTTTTAATGCCTATCGGCACGTATAGTGTAGAAAATGGTGAAATAATTATGCAAAGAATCAATGAGGATTATAACGAAATTTATGTTAAATCTAATATTCAACCTCAAACAACTAAAACAATTACTCTTTTTAAATTATAAAATTATATTATACCAAAAAGGATTATTAGAAATAATTGGAAATTATTAAATATGGTTTTTTCTATATAAATTACAGCACTCTAATATATTATTATTAGATTATTAATGGGATGTGATGCAAAATGGTGAATTTAGGGATGGGTTTTAAATTAGATGCTAAAGAAAATTCTAAAAGAGAATCTTCGGCTATAGATGATGTAATAAATACCAATGAAACAAAAAGCAGTTTTTCAGGTCTTAATAGAGTTTCTAGTGGGATTCAGGGTTTAGATGAATTTATGAATGGCGGATATCCAAAAGGAAATATTGTTTTAATATCAGGGACTCCCGGTACAGGTAAAACTATAATCTGTTTCCAATTCATTGAATCTGGTTTAAAAAAAGGCGATAATTGTCTATATCTTACATCAGATCAACCAGTTAAAAATCTTTTATATGAGGCAAAACAACTACAATTTGATTTTCAATCAGAAATAGATAATGGAAAATTAAAAATTGTTTATTTAGATCTTGACAAACAAAATCTTCATAAAGATATTGAAGAAATTGTAAAATCTGGAAAATATGATAGAATTGTTATGGATTCTCTTTCTCCAGTCACAGAGATGCCAATGTGGATGGTAAATAATGGTAAAGAAGTAATACCTTCATCAAATTCTATGACAACCACAACAATTCCACTTGATTCAATTCAAGCTACTAGATTACATCTTAGACATTTAATGAAAATCATTAAAGAAGAAAATAGTACAACAATGGTTACAACTGAAATACCTGAAGGATCCCGGGATTTATCTAGAGATTCTATATCAGAATTTTTAGTAGATGGAATACTTGTTTTAGGTCTTGATACAACAATGGGTAGAAGAAAATTGACTATTCGAAAAATGAGAGGGACAAAACACGCTTTAAAACCAATGGACGTAGAAATAACAGATCAGGGATTTAAATTACGATGATCTATTTCTAAAAAGATCGGTATATTTTTTATTGAGGAAAAAAAATGTATGAAATTCCAGAAATTGTAAAAGAACTAAGAGAACTGGAAATAAATAATATAACTCCAAATATTGTTAATGAATTAAGAGAACTTGAGAAAACCGGTAAACTATATTCAACACAATGTCAAATAACAAATACAACGAAAAATTATGTTGATACAACTTTTATAAAAACAGAAAAACAGCCCCCCTCAAAAAAAAATACAATAATACAAAATGATTTAAAAAGAATAATTCAAGGAAGCAAAATGCTGTTCGATCTCTCACCGGAAGGAATTGCAATTATTGATAAAAATGGAAATTTTTTAGATGCGAACATTCGAATATGTGAATGGTTTGAATATAATTACAACGAAATAATTGAAAAAAACATTTTCGACTTTCAATTTATAATTAAGGGAAATGAATTATCAATAAAAAATCTCTTTATAAACGAGATAAAAGACGATGAAGTTATTTCACAAGAAATTGGATATGTTAAAAAAAATAGAGAAAGAATTTTTGGAATGCTTAATATTAGTCCAATTATAATCTCCCAAAATGAGATATCTGGTTATATAATAATGATATCAGATATTACAGATATTAAAATAGCAGAAGAAGAAATAAACAAACTAAGCCAGTTTCATGAGAATGTAATTGATAATGCAAATGTATGGTTAAGTGTAATAGATTCGCAATCAAGAATAATAATCTGGAATAAAGCTGCAGAAAATATTACGGGTTATTCACGTGATGAGGTGATAGGTCATAATAAAATATGGGATTGGCTTCAACCAGAGAATGGTCAAATAAATATCAAAAGAAATTCAAAACTAAATCTTGAGAGTGGAGAAAATATTTTAACAGAAAATTTTGAAAAAACTATTATTAGAAAAGATGGGGAGAAAAAAACTATATCATGGAATTCAAGAATGTTATATGATAAAATGAATAATCCTATTGGAAATATTGCTCTAGGTCAAGATATTACTGAAAGGAAAAAATATGAAGATAAAATAAACAAACAAAATGAAGAGTTAAATGATATAAACAAAAATTTAGAGGAAATTGTAAAAGAAAGAACTAATCAGATTCAACATTTGTTATGTCAAAAAGATGAGTTTATAAACCAATTAAGTCATGATTTAAAAACACCATTAACGCCAATGATGGTATTACTACCGTTATTAAAAGAAAAAATTAAAAATAAAAAAGATAACGAATCCTTTGATGTTATTTTAAGAAATGTCTATTTCATGAAAGATCTGGTTAATAAAACAATAGATCTTGCTAAATTAAATTCAGGCATCATTGAACTTGAGTTTGAGAATATAAAACTAAATGAGGAACTTGAATTGGTTGTTAGTAATAACCAAGTTTTATTTGATCAAAATAATATTAAATTTATCAATAAAATTAAAAATCCAATTTATGTCTATGCCGATAAAATTAGATTAGACGAAGTTTTTAATAATTTGATAACAAATGCTATAAAATATTCACCTAATAAAGGCGGTAAAATCTTCATTGATGGACGAGAGGACAAGAATATTATTACTATTTCTGTTAAAGATACTGGAGTTGGGATGGATTCAGATCAGATACAATGTATTTTTGATGAATTCTATAAAGTTGATGATAGTAGACATGAATTAGATTCAAGTGGTCTTGGCCTTACAATAACAAAGAAAATAGTTGAAAAACATGGTGGTAAAATCTGGGTTGAAAGTGAAGGCAAAGGTAAGGGATCTACTTTTTATTTTACTTTAAAAAAGGACAAAATCAATAAAAAATAAAAAAGGCCAGTTTTATTTGCTAGCCTTTTTTAAATCGTCTATTTTTTCTCTGACTCCTTTAGTTTCTTTTACTAACCAAGTATTATATTCTTCTAGGAGTTCAATTTTTTCTTCTTTTGTTAGAAATTGTCTCCAACAATTTCCCATTTGATGTCTATTTATTCCATGATGTTCATAACACATTCAAATCACCTCCATCGGTTATACAATATCGGTAATCCGATAAAAAATATCTTCAGAACATATAAATATCGAAAATACGATACAAAAAACATAATGAGACATAGACATTGCCAAATGAAAGGATTTCTATCATTTCTTATACTATGGTTAATTAATAAAAAAAATATGACCGGATCGGAAATTGCAGAAGAACTTGAATAAAGAAAAGCAAGTAGACCAAGCCCCGGTACAATATATCCTGTTTTAAAGGATTTAAAAGAAAGAGGATTGTTATCGATAAATAATAATAAAAGTTATTCTCTTACAAATCAAGGGAAAAAAGAACTAGAATTGCATCTTAAATCGTTTTTTAATACATTTTGTGATATTGATGAGATGCGGACACAATGTCAATGCCATGAAGAACAAAAATCATAATTTAATATTTATTCTCTAAAAACTATTAATTTTCCATTATCATCTTCTTCAAATAAAGGCTGTTGAATAGGATTATTATAAAACAACTTATTATTTGATTCCATACAATATATAAATAGTTATATGTAAATAAATTCATATTTGCATCTACATATACGCCTAATATCTTAGGTAATAAAATGATGAAATTTAATTTATATATGACTTTATTTAAAAAAAAATTGTATAAAAAATTAAAAGATGAGAAACCTAAATTTCTCATCAAATATTCCTATTTTATTATATTGCTTTTGATTTTAAGTATAATTCACCAAACATGTTGGAGGCTAGAACACCTAGATAAAATGTTCCAAATAGACCTATTAGCCATCCAATAAAAGGGATTAATCCAATGATTCCAAGAATTATACCTAGTATAATTAAAACGATATAAGATACAATATATTCTCCAAATACCGATTTGATTCGTTTAAATATTTCACCAAATTTAAAGGCATCACTGAAGTTATCTGATTTTGCATACATTGCAATAGCCATTGGTAAAATAAAACCAACAATTATTATTAATATTCCTCCAATAAATAATGCGGGTAACATAGCCACAATTACACTATATGGATTCGCTAAACCACCCATTGCCCCTGCGATAGCACTAAATCCAGCTGCTGCTCCAAATATTATCAAAGGTACAATCATATATAACAAAACTATCACAAAAACAACTATTCCTTTCACAAATAAATCTGTGAATCCTTTCCAATCAGGCATTCCAGGTTTCAAATTTATTGCATTTTTCATTATTTTAAATTCATATCCAAAAGCAATGAAATTTACTATTGGAATAATTGATAGAATTCCTCCAACAATTATTTTCACAAGCCAATCTTTATCTTTCATTGGAAATTTAATTATTTTTCCATAGTCCATTTTACATCAATCCTCACATTTAATTTATTTTTTTAATCTTGTAAAATATACTATTAGTATTTTATAATTTCTAATTATTACAAATTTTTGATTTGAAATGAGTTATAAGAGAAAGTTATTGATTAATTAATAAATATAAAAAATCATTATTCGTAGTTGATGATTTTAATTATTTTATTTTAATCTTCTTAGAGTAGAATCGCTATTAAGATCCCTTATTACATCCGATCCTATCCATTTCGCAGTTTTTGTATCAATCTGTTTTAATTCATATGCAAGTTTTAAAGCAGCTTTATGTAAATTTATATTCCTCTTTCCGATATGCCTCAATGACCAGCTTACCGCTTTTTTTACATAATTTCTTTCATCACTTGAATTCTTTTTTATCAAAGGAAAATATCTAATGAATTTGTTATCATCTGCATTTTTATCATGCCATGCTAGACAAGCTAGAAGAGAAAATGCAGTTCTTTTAACAAATTCTTCATCCCTTTTTGACCATTCAATAATCTTTCCCCACGCATAAGGAGTTTTATCAAAAAGATTCATGCAAATTTGATCACAAACATCCCATGAATCAATTTCCTTAACCCATTCATCCATTTGTGTTTCATTTACCTTATCAGGTTCATCGATTAAAGCCGCAGTGATCTTAGCATCTTGATAACCTGTCTTCCATAAATTTAATGCTGTTTCATGATTTTTTCCAAAATCCTTTGCAATTTTTCTAATATCTGGGATTGAAACCCCTAGTCGATTATTTGTAACAATTCCATATCTTGCCATTCCTTCTAATTGATCTAATCTTGACAAAGATTTGAGTTTTTTAAGTATTTCATTTGATGAATTCATATTTTAAATCCCCTAACTTTATAAAATATTAATAACTTTTATAATTGTTTATCTTGAATAAAGCATTATTAATATAAATAATGGATTTCAAAAAATAATATAGATGAGTGATATAGTTTTAACTGCAGATAGAACTCTTATGACAGATTATAATGGTTTCTCTATTTTAGAACATGTAGGATGTTTTCCTAATAGATTAATTCCAGATTTCATAATTGATCAATTGTTCCCTAAACTTGAGAATAACCAAGCAACATATGCAATTAGAAGATTAGAATCAAAATTAATTGATGAGGGATTTGATGTAACTGTATTGCCGCCTCAATATATTAAAAAAATAAAAAAAATAAAACCGAAAGTTGTTGGAATTTCAACGGTTGATCCATTAACTAGAAAACCTCATCCTTGGACCTTGACTAATATATTTGGAGGTGGAAAATCTGTTATTGAAACAGAATTCTATAATTTACTTCAGAGAATTAATAAAATTAAATATGAACAAGATTTCAAAATAATAATTGGTGGACCTGGAACTACAGAGTTCGAAAATTCAAACAGATATAAAGATCTATTTGATAGTTATGTATTAGGATCGGGAGAAGGTTCCATACCGCTTTTTCAAAAAGCAATAAATGGTGAGTCTTTACCAGAAAAATTCTGTTCGATTCAGCCGAAAAAAATAGATGATATCTCAATAATAAAAAAAGGATCTCGTAATGGACATGTTCAAATAACACAAGGTTGTCCAAGAGGATGTAAATTTTGTGCCCCTACTTTATTGAATTGGATTAGTTTTCCAATTGATAGGATAATTAATGAAATAGAGATAAATTTAAAAAATGGAGTTAATCAAATAACTTTTATAACTGAAGATTTTTTTTTATACGGATCAAAATCGATAGAAGTAAACAATAATAAAATTATTGATTTGGTAAATAAAGTTAAAAAAACAACTGATAGATATAATGTTTATTCAATAAATATTAGTGATGTATCGATTGCTTCCACGATTAAAGGTAAAAAAACTTGTAAGAAAATATCTGATATATTAGGTATTTCAAAAAAATACCCTATTGATACTATTCTCGGAATTGAAACAGGAAGTGAACGATTAATAAAAAAATATATGGAAGGTAAACCAAAACCATATGATCCTAACAATTGGTCTGAATTAGTATATAATGGTATAAATATTTTGAACGATAATTATTGGTTTCCTTTATGTAATTTAATTACAGGACTTCCTGATGAAAACGAAGATGATTTAATAAAAACTCTTGATTTAATTGATGATATCAAACATTTCAAACTTTATTTTATCATTTTTTATTTTGTACCTCTTGAAGCTAGTGGATTAGAAAAGAAATCATTTTTTAAATTTGATGATATAACTGATAGACGATGGGAATTATTTTATAAATGTTATATGAAAACTATTAGTTCATTGAGAGAAGATATTTATATAATTTTTAAAAATAAGATTTTAGCTTCTCTTTATAGTAGAATTCTAAATGAAGTAGAATATGATTTAAAGAGATATAGAAATGATCCTTTTAAACTTAGAGATTTTTATTCTTCAATATCTCTTAAAGGCTTAAATCTTGGTTTATTTTTATTGAGGAGAAAATTTTTAAAAAAATTTGAAAATCAATAAACTAATAATAGGCGAATATATTGTGCAATATAAATTGGAGCTCTCATTATGAGTAAGATCTACTATTCATTTCAGGATATGCCATTCAATAAAGGGGGTGAAGGTAGAATAGAACCTGAAAATTTTTTTAAATTTAGTAGAAATGAAATTATACAAATATTAATTGCAATTGGTGTTCTAACAGTTGCTTTTTCATTTGCATTTACCCCGGGTGTTCCTTTATCAAATATATCTGGCGCATTAGCAAATATACCTTTAGCTTTTTTGGCAATTTTAACTGCATTTTTTTGTCATGAATTGGGGCATAAATTTTTGGGGCAAAAATATGGATATTGGTCCGAATTTAGAATGTTTCCTATGGGTTTACTTCTCGCATTATTCCTAGGAATTTTTACAGGTTTTGTATTTGCAGCTCCAGGTGCAGTCACGATAATGGGAAATCCAAATAAAGATGAATATGGTAAAATTTCGGCAATAGGTCCTTTTATTAATGTTAGTTTAGCAGCTGTTTTTTATATTATAACTATTTCAACAACAGGTGGAATTTCGCAAATTTTTGGTTTTATTGCATTCATTAATGCTTTTTTAGCATTTTTTAATCTACTACCATTTGGGCCTCTTGATGGAATGAAAATATTTAATTGGAGAAAAGATGTTTGGATATCCTTAATGGCTGTTAGTATATTATTAATATCATTAATTTACTTTTAATTAATATTAAATAATTTATTATATGTAATTCAATTTTTTTAATAATTGTTAAATAAGATCTATTACTTTCCTTTTTTGGTGGTATTTATTAAAAATAAAATTGTTATTATAACATTAGTTATAACATGTTTTTTTTCTTTTGGAAATTTTATTGATAACGCTAGTGCAGATGAAGAAGATATTGCATTGCAATATGCACCAATATATTATTTTGAAAAAGATGAAACATGCTATCCAGTCGATGTTTCATATCATCTTAGTAATTCAAATCTATATCAGATAGATGATGTAAATCCAATTATTCAATCACCAAGTGCTGAAGATATTTCAAATTATAAAGATAATAGTTATTATCTTGATAATCAGAGAGGAACAATCGAGGATGATGGAATCATTAATGATTATAAACTAAGAAATTTAGGATTCACAATATATTCTAATGTTATTTATTCTGGAGATTTAACTTATATTCAATATTGGATGTTTTATGCTTTTAATAAAGGAACTTTGAATCAACATGAGGGGGATTGGGAGATGGTTCAAATCTTAATTTCATCTGGAAATCCAACTCAAGTAATGTATAGTCAGCATCATAGTGGACAAAAAGCAACTTGGAATCAAGTGGATAGAGAAGGAGATCATATTAAGGTATATGTTTCAAGAGGTAGCCACGCTAATTATCTACGTTCTTACTCTGGTGTGATAGGTATTGCAAATGATATTGTTGGAGCAAATGGCAAAAAATTAACTTACTCTGATTATGATTTAGTTTTATTAGAATCACAACCCTGGCTTGAATATATGGGTAGATGGGGTTGGAGTGGATCAACAGAAGAGGAATTCCAAGAAGCAAATATATTAGGGCAAACAGGGCCATATGGGCCACAATATAGAAAGAATGGAGATATGTGGGGTGCAATTGGATGGGGAAGTACTCTTCTCCCTGCCAATGATGCAATATTTATCATGGAATTATTGCTCTATAATTTTGTTACAATTTTTATAATTATTACTTTGATAATCATTTGTATATTGGTATATAGGATTTATAAAAGAAATGAACTAACTGGGCTTGGTCCAAGAATATTATCTATATTATATATTGATGGTTTGAATACTAAAAGTATTGGAAATATTTTATGCATAATCGGAATAATTATTGCAATTATTTCTCTTTTTAATCCATGGTATTTAATATCTACAGATATAACAATTCATGGTTATGAAACATCAGGATTAGTAAATATTTTGTCAATTGATGGGATAACGGGCATTCAATTACAATTTCCTGGTATTACGGGACCAATGCCGCTGGGTTCAATAATGATTCCTTTTTCACTTTTAATTGGTATTGGGATTCTATTTCTATTTTTTACATCAGTAGGTTTGTCTAAGAGTAAAAAATTAGGTAATAAATATTTATTTAGAGGTATTAGATTATTAATACCAATTATTTTCATTCTACTTTTCATTATTGGTTTAAAGTTAATTCCTTTTGAATCATTGGCGAATACAGGTGATACAGGAATGGATATTTCAGAGGTTATTAGTTCAATTTCTAATTCTCCGATAAATGGTAATAAATTTATTACAATTCAGGATGTTGAAGGACAGATACAACTTAATTGGGGTTTAGGTTTTGGGGGATTCCTTTTACTATTCTCCGGAATAATATTGATTATTGCGGGTATAATTGAGCGAGTTGCAGATGTAGAATTTTTTCAAGAAAAAATAATTTCAGAATCAAAGAAGGAAAAAAAATCAGATAAAAAAGAAGAAGATTAATTATTTTTAGGATATAAATAAAATATTAGGTAAAATAAAATCTTTAGCATAAAAGCCAGCAGAGGGGATGGGATTTACCCTTGGCTGACAGTTCCCCAATATTATCTATCAAGTTAAAGTTAGATAGTATTTAACATTTATAAATAATAAATAAAGGTAATTGAAAGTATTAAATTATATTGTCATTCTCATTTCAAAAATACTTGATGTTAAACCCCATTTTTTATAAACATCTATTGCATGTTTATTATCTGGAAAAACGTACAATGATACTCTTTTAATATTTTTACTTTTAAACCATTTTAATGCTTCATCCTTGAGTCTTGTACTAATACCCCTTCTTCTAAATTCTTTATTAATATAAACAGTATTTATTCTACCAAAATATTTCATATTAAAAATAGGATGACTTTTTTGTATTGAAAGTATCATATGACCTACAGGTTTATTATTAAATTCAGATATAAAAATTGCACCATGTTTTGAATATATCATACTTTTTAGATATTTAAATAAAATTTCTTTATAATCCGATTTTAGAGCAATATCTATATTATGTTGAGGGCTAAACTTATTCATTATTTTAACTTGATTATCATATAATTTTTTTTCAAATTCTAAAATTAAATTTATATCTTCAACTCTAGCTTTTCTTACTACAATCATAATTTATGATATAATAAAAATAGTTTAAAACATTATTATACTAATTTGGGTTAAATGTTAATTCTTATAATTTTCTTCTAATATAATAATATATATAATCAAGTAGTATAGTAATGAAAATGGATGATAATATAGACTGGAATATCTTTTTTGATATCCATAAAGATCTCCCACGTCAGGGTTGCGGTAGAGATAAATACACTGAAAAAGCATTCAATATGATACCACCTATAATAAATCCTAACATACTAGACATTGGATGTGGCCCAGGTTTACAGACTATTCATCTTGCAAAGATAAGTTCTGGAAAAATTATAGGTATCGATATACATCAACCATTCCTTGATCAATTAAATAAACTTGTTAAGAAGGAAAAACTAATAAAAAAAATTTCAACAATCAATAAATCAATGTTTAATATGGATTTTCAAAAGAATTTTTTTGGTATAATATGGGCAGAAGGATCTATATTTATTATAGGTTTTGAAAGGGGGTTAAAAGAATGGAAAAAATACTTGAAACCTAAAGTATTCTTAGCTGTTCATGAGATGACATGGCTTAAGCATAATCCTCCAAAGGCAATTAGAGATTATTGGAATGATGTATATCCTGATATTAATACTATTGAATATAATTTAGAAATAGTTAGCAAATGTGGCTATAATCTAATTGATTATTTTCCATTACCGGAGGATGCTTGGTGGAAGTTTTATTATAATCCACTGGAAGAACGCCTACAGAAAATGAGGATTAAATATATAAATATCAAAAATGCATTTGATTTAATCGAATCAGAGCAAAAAGAAATAGATTTGTATAGAAAAAACTATAAGTGGTATGGATCTGTTTTTTTTATTATGCAAAAAATCTGAAAAAGCATTCAAAATAAATATGATATATTTTAGAAATAATTATTATCAAAGATAAAATCGAATATTATATGGATTAAAATTTAAATAATTTCTACCTCTTATACTATATCAATGATTTTTTAATAAATATTCTTTCCATATCTAACAAATTTTAGTATTAAAGTAAGTTTCTTAAATCAGATATCAATAATTATTAAATAATAGTGTATAATATCATTATTCAAAGGAATTAGTAATAATGTATAAAGAAAATAGAGAAATGCATAAGGTTACTTGTGCAGAATGTGGTAATGAAACAGAAGTACCTTTTAAACCAGATGGGACTCGTCCTGTATATTGTAGGGATTGCTACCGTAAACGGAAGCCTCGTAGATTTTAGATTTATTCTTTAAATTCTACATAATTTAAAATTAATTTAAAATCTATTTTTTTATATTAACATAAATGTTAGATTATATCATAGAAACTGAATAATTTGCTAAATTTTATTTTCAATTTTTGCAGATGTTAATTTTATCTGATTTCATCAAATTTATTAATAAAATAACATTTGTTTCAATAATAAATTAAAAAAACGGAGATATTATTATATGATAAAAATGATATTCGTAATCATATTATGGAATTACTATGTCGATTAGTTCTAATAATAAAAAAATGGATGTTCCAGATTCTTTTGAAAAGGTCAATGACCGAGAAAAAATATTTGAAAGATTAGATTTTTTATCTAGTGAAATAGCAGATGTATTTATGCAGGTTTCTTTAACAGGTAAAATTTTGTACATATCTGAATCTTGTGAAACATTAACTGGATTTAAACCTAAAGATGTTGTAGGAAAAAGATTTACTTTATTTGCTCCAAAAAAAGAATGGCCCAAATATTTTAAAAAATTAAAGTTAATGATAGAAGGCGAAATTGTTACAAATTTTGATACATATGTTTTAAAAAAAGATGGTAGTATTTTACAAGTTGAATTTTCAGGATATAGTTCAAAAAAAGGAAGATATTTTAATGCTATTATGAGGGATGTATCTAAAAGAAAAAATATTGATAATAGATATAAATTACTTTTCGAACATTCGGAATGTCCAATAACGTATCTTGATTTATCCGGTAATATATTATTGATAAATGATTATGGTGCACGTAATTTACAATTAAAAAAAGATAAATTAATTGGGCAATCCATATTTGATTTATTACCTGATTTTGCTGAAGAACAAAAAAAAAGATTTGATGAAATAATCAAATCTGGAAAAGGTTTATTGAAAGAGGATATGATTAAATTACCTGATAATACATTCAAATGGTTTTATTCAAATTCACAACCTATTAAAGATGAGAAAAATAATATTATTGGTATTCAAATTGTTTCAATTGATATAACAGATCTGAAAAATACTGCGAATCAATTAAAGGAAAGTGAAGAAAAATTTAGAGCATTATCTGAAAAATCACCCAATATGATTTTCATAAATAGGAAGGGAAAATTAGTTTTAGTAAATAATAAATGCGTCGATATAATGGGTTATTCAAAAAAAGAATTTCTTTCAAATGATTTTGATTTTATGAACCTGATTGCACCTGAATCAAAAAAAGAAATTCGAGAATCCTTTAAGAAACATCTGAGTGGAATAGAAATTCCCCCTTGCGAATATAAAATTATTACGAAAAACAAAAAAAAAATTGAAGTCATAATAAATACAAAATTAATGGATTTTGAAAAAGAAAAATCAATATTAGGAATAATAACTGATGTTACTGAATTAAAAAAAATTGAAAAAGAAAAGAAGGAAACAGGAGATTATCTTCAAAATATTATTGATAATACTTCAGAGATTATAATAACTGTAGATAAAGAATTTTCAATTAATACTTGGAATAAAACAGCTGAAAAAATTATTGGATATAGAAGAAAAGATGTTAAAAATAAAAAAATCCATAAAATTGACTTATTTGAATTTAACAGTGAAATTCGAAATTTTGTTGAAAATATTTTAAATAAAAAACCTGTTATCTTAAATGAGATAAACATAAAAACAGCATTTGGCCATTACATTACACTTTCAGTATCATATTCAATTATTACCGATCAATTTGATAATATTAAAGAGATTATTTTTATTTGCAAAGATATTACATATGAAATAGGATATAAGAAAAAAGTATTATCCGGACATTCTTACATCATTGATAATACCGATAATAAAACTTCGTTAAGATTATTTCATGAATTAATTAAGGATAAAAAAGGTATCTATATAGGTAGAAATATTGATGAAAAACTATTAAATCATGAAATAAAAAAAGAAATCATAATATATGAACTATCAGAGAACATTAATAATGAATTACCAATTGTAAATAATTTAAATGATTTGATTAAAATAATTGAAAAAAATGTTTATAAAAATGAGAGAATAATATTGTTTGATCGGATTGATTATCTTATTATAACATATACTTTTGAAGAAGTACTTAAATTTCTATATATAATTAATGATATAATTAAAAAATATAAGTCAATCTTGATAATAAGAATAAATTCAGATTTTTTAAATGAAAAACAATTATCAATACTCGATGAAGAATTTGAAAAAATACCTTCTAAAAGTATATCTGATGTAATTATTGATGATGAATTATTAGATATAATAAAATATATTGATAATGAAAATACTATGAATATAAACGTTACATATGGAAATATAGGTAAAATATTTAATATTTCAAAAGTCACTGTTAAAAAAAGAATTGAAACCTTAATAAAAAAACAATTAATATATTCAAGAAAAATCGGAAAAACAAAACTTTTATATCTAACTGATGAAGGAAGAAATTTAATTTCAAAGAAAAATTGATATATGATTATACAATCCAATGAGTTTTTAAATAATGATTTAATTATGAATAAAAAAGGTTTAATTTTAAGTGATAATCTATGACATATTGTTCAAAATGTGGAAATAAAAATGAGGGAGACGCTAAATATTGCTCAAATTGTGGTGCCTCTTTATTAGAAATAAAATATGAGAGTTACAAAGATGATGATTGCGTATGTGAAGGTAATAATAGAAATCCTCTTGTTCCAATATTTTGGGGAATAACTGTTATTTTAATTGGACTATGGATTATGTTTCAATTTGTATTACCAAACAATTTTTTATCATCTCTTCAAGATTTTAGTTTTTGTGGATTAATATTTCTAATTATTGCATTAGCTATAATATTAACCGGTATTAGGATAATGACAAAATAAAAAAAAGAAAGGCGAATTTTAATTATTAATTTATTTCTTTTCTACTCCGCCCCATTTAGATATATACAATATTCCTAAAACACAGACTATTGTAATTATTATACCTGATATGATTGCAATTATTGCACCCATTCCGTCAGATATATCATTTATCGTTAATCCCGCCAATGCAAATAATCCAACTATTATTTCCTTCCAGATTAACGCAATGATGAAACCAAATGCTGCAGCAATAGCTGTAGATATGGTGATTTTAACTTCACTTAGTTTAACCATCTTATTAATTCCTCCATTAAAAAAGAAATTGTTTTTTTGTTATAAATTTTTTGTTTTTATTTTATAACTAAAACAATTTATTATTAGATATATTTATTTTCATATATCATGGAATTTTTCCAATTCATAATTTAATCTTTCTTTACCAGTATTCTTACAATAATAGATAATATTAAACCAATTCCACCTATTGAAAAATAGCTACCAAGAGTTAAACTTCCTTCAAATATCGCTACTATTATTGAGAAAATTAAACCTATTAATCCTAGTCCAGAACCTAACATTATTAAGAATTTGCCAGAAGTGATTTTATTTTTACCTATTAATATTCCACCAATTATAACAGATATGCCTCCAAGTGATGCAATAAATATTAGAATTGCAAAAATAATTTCAATAAAATAATTCTCAATTACATATGTTTTAACAAAATCTTGAATTGTTTCCCATGTAGCCACTCCACTTATACCGGATATTAATAAAAGTAAACCCGCTATAATAGCAATAACCATAATGCCATTATTATTTTTAGTCATTCAAAATCCACCTAACCTCTAGCGGATATAAATATTTACATACGATTTAATTTTTATCATAACACTAAATACCATGATAATATTTATCAAAAATTAAACAATAAGATTTATAAGATAATCTCATTTGACTATGTTTGAGGGTATTATGGTTGTTAATATTGAAAGATTATTCTCACATAGAGCAAAAATGTTAAAAGCATCTCAGATAAGAGAATTATTAAAAATAACTCAACTACCAGATATGATATCTTTTGCGGGAGGTCTACCAAGCCCATTGGCATTCCCCATTGATATAATACATAATTGTATAGATAATGTATTTAAAGATGGAATTTACAACGCTTTACAATATGGTACGACCGAAGGATTACCGCAATTAAGAGGTGTCCTTGCTGAAAGAATGAGAAAAAAACAAAACATTAATTGTCAATTACATGACATTCTTATTACTAGCGGAGCTCAACAAGCTCTTTTTTTAAGTGCACTCTGTTTTTTAGACCCTGGGGATACTTATCTATCTAGCGTTCCAACTTATCTAGGTGCAGTACAAGCCTTTAGTGCTTTTGAATCAAATTGTGAATCAATTCCAATGACTGAAGACGATATTGATATTGATTGTCTTAGAAGAAATCTTAATCGTCTTCATAGAACAGGAATAAATCCAAAATTTCTTTACACTGTTTCAAATTTTCAAAATCCATCAGGGGAAACTGTATCATTAAAAAACAGGAAAGAATTATTAGATCTTGCTTCAGAATATGACTTCCTAATTATTGAAGATGACCCATATGGCGAATTAATATTCGAAGGTGAATCAATTCCAACAATAAAATCATTTGATAAAAAAGGTAGGGTCATATATATTAGCACTTTTTCAAAAATATTAGCACCTGGTTTTAGATTAGGTTGGACTATTGCTTCAAAGGATATTTTAGATAGATTAATTCTCTCAAAACAAGCTGCCGATTTATGTACAAACATATTTGGCCAATATGTTGCTTATGAATATATTAAAGGAGGCTATTTAGATAAACAGGTTGAAAAAATAAAAAAATTATACAAAACAAAAAGAGATATCATGATAGAATCATTAAAAAAATATTTCCCAAAGGAGGCGAAATGGATTATACCTGAAGGAGGTATGTTTATTTGGATAACTCTCCCTAAAAAAATTAATACAAATCAATTATTACAAAAAGCAATAGCGAAAAAAGTTGCATATGTCGCGGGAGATGCATTTTATCATGATGGTGGTAACTATAATTCAATGAGATTAAATTTTTCGTATTCGGATAATAATCAAATCGCTGAAGGTATTAAACGTTTAGGAAATGTTATAAAAGAAGAATTAAAAAGATCATATAACGATGAACCCTTTTTACAAGAGGGGGTATAAAAAAAGAATTATTCATAATCAGTTACAAAAATGATGGGGATATCATTTGGAATTGTTTTTTTCTTATCATCCCCATTATAAGGTTCATTATCAATATTCATTATAATAAATATTTGAAATTTTAATTATATAAATATTTCGATTGGATTAAAAAATAAAATAAACCAATTATAACATTTATGCCAAAAATGAAAAAATCTGATTGGTTTAAAAATTCAATAATATATCATGTTTTAATTGATAGATTTGCTGGATTCAAATCAATAAAAGATTGGGATAATCCAAAATTTCTAGGAGGAAATGTAAGGGGAATAATTAACAAACTTGATTATTTAAAAAATCTTGGGATTAATACTATTTGGATTTCTCCATTTTATGAAACTACTGAGTACCATGGGTATCATATAACAGATTTTTTTAGAGTTGATTCACATTTTGGAGATGAAGAGGATATCAAGGAACTAATAAAATCAGCACATGAGATGAAGTTAAAAATTATTGCAGATTTTGTACCAAATCATTGTTCAAGAAAACATCCGTTTTTTATCGATGCTCAAAAAAACCGAAATAGTAATTTTAAAAATTGGTTTTATTTTAATAAATGGCCTAATGAATATCTCAGTTTTTTAAGTATTAAGGAGATACCTAAATTAAATTTAGATAACATAGAAACTAGGGATTATATAATAAATGCTGCTAAATATTGGTTAAATTTTGGATTCGATGGTTTTAGACTTGATCATGTTATTGGGTCTTCTATGAGTTTTTGGAATAAATTTAATAATGAAATAAAAAAACAATATCCAACTACTGTATTAATTGGAGAAGCATGGATGAAAGGAATAAAATTCAAAGAGCTTAAAACAATAAAGATTCCTTATAAATTCATCAAATGGCTAAAAAGTTCATCATCAGATAATATTCTTAAAGAGTATGTAGATGTTTTCGATGGGGCATTAGATTTCAAATTTCAGGAATTAATCAGATTATTAGTTGCTTACAATCAAATTTCTTATAAAAAATATAGTAAATATCTTGAGGAACATTATTTAAAATTCCCTCAAAATTTTTATCTTCCAAATTTTTTAGATAACCATGATATGAATAGATTTTTATTTGAATGTAATAATAATAAAAATAAACTTAAAAAAGCCGCAGAATATCAATTTATGGTTAATCAACCCGTCATAATCTATTATGGTACTGAAATTGGTTTAACTCAGAATAAATCAATTTGGAATGTAGAATCACATGGGGATCTTCAAACTCGAATGCCTATGATTTGGAGCGATTATGATAAAAATTTATTAAATTTTTATAAGGATCTGATTCAAAAAAAGATAAATAAATCATTATAATATTTCTTTTAATATTGTTCTTATAAACAAAAATAAATTCATATTTTTTAGATTCATATTATTAAAATCATAGTTTAATTTCTTTAATATTGGCATAGATATAGATAATGGATCTGACCAAACACTTTCTCCACCGTAGATATCCTTTGCTTTTACTTTTACAGCATAGCTACCTTTATCCCTCCAATTATGAGATGCTGTCACGGTTTGTCCTGAGTTAAATGGCCCAATCCATTCCATTCGCGTTCCATCATCCCAATCAAACATATAAAAAATTGGTTCTCCGTTTGGTTCAGTTGTTGAAGATGAATAACTATAGGATATACTAGGTCTCCCTGTTGTTGGTCCGCTTGGTCTATTTGGTTTATTGGGAGGACTATTTGTATATATTGATGTTTTGAAATGCCATAATGGACTAATGGATGATTTTCCATAGCTATCCCAAGTGACGATTCTCCAATAATATGTTATTGTAGTTTCCATTTGCTCTGGTTCATAATAATTTATTGTTTGATTACTAATTATTTTAATTGGATTTTGATCTGTTCCAAAATAGACATCATATGTTACATTATCACCGTCAGGATCCCCGCCAGTCCAACTTAAAATTGCATCAATATATATATTTGTTGATTCGTTTTCTGGGATTATATTATAAGGTATAATTGGTGGAGGGTTTTCCTTTGTTGTAAAAGTCCAAATAGGGCCAGAGCTAGAATAATTATAGGCATCCCAAGAATCTATTCTCCAATAATATTGTGTATTATACTCAAGAATACCTGGCGAATAAGATGAATTCTCATAACTCGAAATAATATTAGGGGGATTAGAATTTGCACCAAAATATACATCATATGTAACGTTATCGCCATCTGGATCTCCACCAGTCCAACTTATATTTGAAAAAATTTCAACGTCAATAGATTCATTTGCAGGAGATGGATTACTAGGAATAAATGGAGGAGTATCATCTTTTGTTGTAAAAGTCCAAATAGGACCCGTTGTAGCAGCATTTAAATCATCATATGAATCTATTCTCCAATAATATTGAGTATTATACTTAAGTAAGCCAGGATCATATTCATTTAGTGGATATACGTTTTCTACATTTGGAGGATTAGAATTTGTTCCAAAAAATACATTGTAAGTAACAGTATCTCCTGGATCGGGATCACCCCCAGTCCAACTAAGATTTATTATTAAATTGTTATTTAATGAATTATCAATTGGGTTAGGATTGCTTGCAGGATATGGGGGATCATTAAGATTTTCTGATTTCTTTAAATTTAATTGAAATATATCTTTAGTTGATATCTCCTTTGATTGAATAGTAATAAAGTTAATCGATAATAGAATTAAAAAAATAATAATAACTTGAATAAATTTCTTCATTAGAATTACTCCATTTGATACTAATATAAAAAATAGTATTTAAAATATTGTATAATATATTAAACATTTATAATACAATTGAAGGAGATACATCATAAAACAGTTAAATTAGATATATCGATTTATTGCTTTTTCATTAAAATCCCCGCTATATTTAACAATTGTTATTTATAAATACTTATGTATTAAAAAAGTTGCTGAATGCCCCACTGCATATAATAAGGATTCAAATCTCAATAATTCATATTTTTTTTGATAAAATATTAGCAGAAACTTCAAATGATAAAAATAGTAAAATTATCTCTATTAACAAAATTATGAGATAAAAAATGATATCATTTGAAAGAAACAAATAAAAAATATTTGTAAAAGAATAGGAAATACCTAAAATAAAAAGTATGATCATAGATACACTATAAAGTAGCATTATATCTGATTTTTTACCAATGTATTTAGCTCCAAGAGGAAATGAAATAATTACACCCGCTAAGTAAGAGAAAACAAAAAACCAAATTAAATAAAATATAGATTCACCCATTGTAAATGCTGAGAAATATGCAATAAAAGGAATCGAACAAAGAAACGGTAATAATAATGAAAAACTTTTGCCATAAATGATAGTCTTTTCAGATATTGGCATATTTCGAATTATCCATAAAGTATTTTCTTCATTTAGAAATAAATTTAAAGAAATGAAAACAGAAGAGTAGATTGTCATTATATATATTCCAAAAAAGGCATAAATCTCCTTAGAAAATAATGAAACAATCAATCTTAGACTTTCAGGTAAAAAATCACTATCCCCAAAAACAGCAAAATATCCTGAAAAAAAACCAATAAAAACAGAGGTGAAAAGAATGCTAATTAATAATTTATCACGCCATAATATGATAGATTCTTTTAAAAAAATTGCTTTTTTAATCCCTGATTTAAAGTTATTATAACTCTCTTGTTTTCTTTTTTTACGATGAACAAATAAATATGATTCAAAGCTATGATTTAAGCTAATAATTAGATATAGGAAAGAAAGAATTGTAATAATTATAATTGATAGTATATCATTCCAAAACCATAAACAAACTAGAAAAACTACTACAGGGATAATTCGATATTTTTTTTTATTATAAATATGAATGGGAACGATAGTACCTAATATAATTGATAATATGACGCCAATAAGAAATTGCAAATATATTAAGGGATAAGATAGATTAATACCAATATTATAAATAAAAATATGATAAATTGATGAGAAAAAAACCCATAAACCAAGTTGAATCCAAAAGATAAGCAAAAATATTTCAAATAATGATTTTAAATTTGAAACGGGTAATGATAATATATATACAAATGGTTTTGAGTTAATATAATATCTATAAAAATCAACCGAAGTTTTAATCAAAAACATAAAAAATATTACAAAGAAAACATCTGATAAATTAATTGAAATATCATTTTTAATAAAATACTTTGTTAGCATTGCCATCATTGCAATTGAAAATAGTATCATAATAAAAAATAGGAAATATAAAATTGGGGAGCTTTTGATATTTCTTTTTAGATTTCTGATTATATCTGTTAAAATCAAATTATATGTTTCAAGCATTTATTCAGCCTCAGAAAAATAGGCCTCTTCAATAGTTACATATTTTTCAATATATTTTTCAACTCCACCATAGGATACTATTTTTCCTTTTCTTAAAAAATAAACCTCATTTGCGACTTGTTCTACTAATTGAGGAGAGTGTGTTGCTATTACTGTTGTTCCATTTCTATCTTTAATAAATTTTTTTAATGTTTTTGAAGTTAAAGGATCTAAACCCCATACAGGTTCATCTAATAGTAAATTATTTGGCTCATGTATCATTGAGGAGATTAGAGAAATTTTTTGTTTCATACCTTTTGAATATGAGCCTAATTCATAATCTAAAAAATCATCAATATCTAAAATATTTGAAAGATCATTAATTTTTTTCTCAGTATCTCTAATTTTTCTTATAGATCCAATATAGAAAAGAAATTCTCTACCAGTTAATCGATCATACATATACGGCATTTCTGGAAGATATCCAATATGTGTTAAGGCCTGAATCGATTTATTTATTATTGAATATTCATCTATAATTATTTCACCAGAATCAAATGATATTACGCCTGAACATATCTTCAACAATGTGCTTTTTCCAGCTCCATTTTCACCCATAATTGCTGTTACTTTTTTATTTTGAAAAATTAGATTTACATTATTTAAAGCAGTTATTTTATCATATTTCTTTGTTAAATTTTTAATAATAATCATTTTTTTCAGAATAAACTTACTACTATATAATATAATAAAAAAAATTTTTATTAATAATTTAAATAATATTTATATATCATCAAAAATGAATAATTCATCGATTGAAGTTTTTAGGATTTCTGCAATTTTATGTGCAAGTTTTAATGATGGATTATAATTACCTTTTTCTATAAAATGTATTGTTTCACGTCTCACTCCAACTTTTCTAGCTAAATCTTCTTGTGTATAGTCATATCTTGCTCTTAATTCCTTAATTCGTGTCCTCATTAAATATCTCCCTTCCGCATGAAATAGAAGTTAAATACAAAGAAGCAAATTGCTGAAAGAAGAATAATTGCTGCAATAACTTGACCTGCATTTAAAGGTTGAAAATTTGAATTTTCTGCAAAAATATTATACCACAGTATTCCTACTGAAATCCATATTGTTGCAAAATATGTGTATGCCCCTGCTTTCCAATTTAATTTTTTTGCTCTTTCATCTTCACTTGGTAATCCTGCTCGTAAATTTTTTATTTTATCCCAAATTAGTATCATTGTTCCAATTACAAGAAAAATTGGAATAATTATCAAAAAAATTTCTCCTAAATTTAAAGTTTTTGATCCTAAAATATAAAATAATACTAATATTAAAACAGATATTCCTACTAGTGTCATGATAATAATATTTTTTATTTCTTTCATTTTTTCACCTTAAATAAAAAATTGATATATAAATACAGCAAAGATAATGATGCCAAGAATAGTGGTTATACCAAATATTTTGAATAATTTCTTTTGGATTTCAGGATTGTTCCTTTTTTCTCCTATAAAAATCTTACTTATTATCTGGGTGCCGATACTAATTGTTCCTATATTGATTGCGAAAAATATTGGCCAAATCCAATTTTTTAAGAAGGAGTACCCCAATGATATTAAAAATCCTTCGATTTCATCTGCAAATATCCAGCCCATAGCTGAGACAAGTATTATTGAAAAGTATCCAATAATAATTAATTTATTTTTTTCTAATTTTCTCATATTTTTTCCTCCAATTTTATAATTTTTATATATAGCTCATTTTTTGTTTTATTTAACATTTTATTAATTTTTTCTAACATTATGTTATATATATTTAACATTTAGTACTTAAAGATTTCTGCCATATTCTCAATACAAAAAACAATAATCATCAATAAAAATCTAAATAATGTTCAACAAATAACTTGATCAATATAATTCATCTATGGAAATCTAAAATTTATTATATACAATTTTTACCAAGAAAGATTAAAAGAATCGATATAAAGATTATTTTTTAAGATTTTATTTCACATTATTAGGACAATATAGATAATTTTCTATAAAAAATAGATAAAATCTCAATAATTTTCTTTTTTGTTATTTTAACAGGTTTAGTTTATATATGATTAATTCAAAAATGTAATTTAAGATGATAAGGTGTAACATAGAATTCAAAGAAGGTAGTGACGAGGAATATAAATACCTTCAAAATTTAGTTTTTAAATATTGTGCTATTAGAAATGTATGTTTAAATGATTAAATAAATTGTGGTGTTAATATGGAAAATCGGGTGGGAAGTAAGGAAGAATATGCTTTTCTTGAAAGGTTAATTAAAGAGAAAAAAAAGATAAATGAAATAATTATATTTTTTCATTAATGATTTAATCTATTCTTTAATCACACAATTCAAGTAAAAAATATACTACTGGAGTTATTGAGATTCCACCCATTATAATTCTTTTAATACTGTCCTCACAAATTTCTATGTCTAAATTATAGACTGGTTTAAAGCCTATAGATCCAATTAATATATGCCCATACAAAACTTGATCTTCTTCACAAATAGTAAAACTACCGATAGCTCTTATTTGTGTTCTACCAAAAATTCCTTAGTCGTTTGGCTCAGCTATTACAGGAATTGTTGTAGCTAGCATCATTAAAATTATTCCGGATATTACTAAAAATTTGTTATTTATAATAATACTCCCAAAAAATAATAGATGTTAATGAATATATAAAAGCTATTATTATAAATTTGGACAATTAGTTATTAACGTTAATTATAATTATAAATATCAATAAAATTTTGAATAATTATTATGGTTAATTGTAATATTAGATATCAAATTTGCTATAGGAAAGCCAAATTGTATCAATAGAGGTTATTATTATTGATTTTATTGTTTTTTTTTATATTAAATTTGACTAATCAAATTTTTCGGACATGAATACAATGCTGTAGTTATTTGATACAACTCTTAAATTGAATGACCTAGTTTATTTATATACATCTTTGCCCATGTGAATGATATAACAGATCCAATAAGATTTGCTATTACTAAGGCCCACCAAATTCCAATTAAATTTAAATCAAAAACAAAAATAAATATTAATGCTAAAATTGGGGTTAAGACAACAGTTCTCATAAGTGTTGCAATTAACGCATAGGTTCCTTTACCCGTTCCTTGAAATATTGCCGATGATGCTATTCCAAATGCAGCTCCAGGATAAAAGAAAATTGTAATTCTTAAAAATAATTCAAGCCCATCCTGAATTCGAATGGAATCTGGAGATGTTGTAAATATTGCAGTGATCATTGGGGCAAGCAAAAAAATTGCTAAGCCAATAATAATTTCAATAATTAAACCGATTTTTATCGCATACATAAAAGCGGTATTTAATTTATCATAAGAACGCGCTCCAAAAGCTGCCCCGCCTACAGAAGTAACAGCTGTTGCAATTCCCAATAGTGGTAGGACAGCAATCATAACTACTCTCCACCCCGTATTATAAATTGCAACACCATCATCTCCATCCCCCACAATAGTAATTACTATTATCAAAATAAGCATTGTAATGGACATTGATAGTTGTTGCACAGAAGCAGGTAAACCTACTTTAAAAATATCTTTTATAATTTCTTTATTAAATTTAAATTTAATAAAATTAAAATTTACATACGTATCTTTCCTAAAAAATAACCAATAAATGAGAATTAATGAAGATAAGAACATTGATAAAATTGTGGCATAAGCTGCTCCAGTTACTCCATATCCAAATGTATAAATAAAAATTGGATCGATTACAATATTTAAAATTGCTCCAAACATCATAGCATACATTGCTCTTTTTGCATCTCCTTCTCCTCTTAATATAGCATATGCAACGTTTGAAAAAAATAAGAAAATCCCGCCGGCAAAAATAACTCTACCATAAGAGACGGCCATATTTGCAGCTTCTTTTGCACCTATTAAAATGAATATATCTTCAGCAAATATGTAAAACAATATCGAAAAAATTATTGAAATAACTAAGGTAATAATAATTGAATGTACTGCAACATTATCTGCACCAAATTTATCTTTTGACCCAATTCTTCTGGAAATTGCTGAACTTGCTCCAACTCCAATCCCTGTTGATATTGAGATCATCATCATAAAAAATGGCATTACAAAGCCTACTGCCGCTAATGCTCCTGTACCAATCTCAGTGATTATTTCATTTGTAAAAACTTCTTGACCAAAACCTGAAACCCAAAGAGCATCGAATAGATTATAGATCGTATGAGCGGACATTGCAATAATCATTGGAATTGAAAGAGCGATAATTGCCTTTTTTGGCTCACCCAATAGAGTTTTTACTCCCTTTGTTTCATTTATTTTACTTTTGTTCACGGAATAGGACATTAGGATTTAATATTTCAATTTTATTATTAAAAATGAAAAAAAGCATTAAAATTCGTTTTATTTTATAATTTTTATAACTCATCGATTTTTTTATTTGATATAATATTATCAATAATAGAAAAAAAAATAATACATCAAAACGCTCAGTAATTTCCATTTTATTTATTATTTAGCAAAATTGGAGTTAAATCACATAATATTTAAAATTGGTATTTTTCTTAATTAATAAGGCATATTTTCATTTAATTATTGAATGATTACTAAGTTTTTTTCATAATTTTATTAATTTGATCAAAACTATTAGAGAATCATTTTTATATTAATAAATTCTTTAAATTAATTGGAGGGACGCATAATGAAAAGAAAATTATTAGTTATTGGATGTTTTATATTATTATTACTAACTTCATTACCACTGGTTAATAGTAATGAATCAAACAATAGTATCCAAACAAATAATACCAATCTATCAAAATGGGAATTATTTACATCATGTTATATAGAAGCTGAAGGTGAAATTGCCTATAATATTGACTGGCCAGCAATTATTAAAATGCCAAACATGTGGAAATCATTTTGGTTTAGACCATTCAATGATGATAAAGCAATAGTATCATATTGGATGTTAGTATTCAAATTTGATTCAATTGTAAAAATATATAGTGAAGAAAATGGTGATCTTCTTTGGGAAAATTATGGATCAAATTATCCTCAGTTAAAAATATTTGGTTTTTACGGCAATTATATCCCAAGTAATAATGATGAAAATTCCTTCCAAGTTTTATTGAGTGGAAAAGCATTTATTGTTTTAACTAAATTAAGGGAATAAAAAAAATTAATCTTAATATAGTAATATCTTAAATTAGAGTTTATTATTAATCTATTAAATTTACTTTTTCAAAAAGTGGACTTAAATGGAAATCAATAGGTAAAATTACTTCTTCCATTATAGTTGATTCAATATTAATTCCCTGATTATAATATGCAGCCCATATAAGTTCAGTGCAATACCATGAATCTGAAAGTGGATCATTTGGATCATTTGGATTTGAATTTTTTATATGAAATATCCCTGTATATATGTCATATAATGGTACAAATTTTTTCCCGTCTTGGGATTTTGCAAAATTTATTGAATTTTGAATATCAGAATAACTTGCTATATTTTCTTTGAATCTATATACATAGTCAAAAATATTATTATTATTTACCCATTCTGCTGTTTCTGTTCTTATCCAAACATTTTCAGCCCCATTTGATTCAATAAATTCATATTCATTTCCAATAATATCAGTAACCATCAATGGATGCATAAAAAATTGAAGTAATGGAAAAATATTTGCATCAACCCAGCGCCAAACAATATCCCCTGGTTGTAAATTAAGGTTTAAAGAATTTGTTTCTTCCTTTAAACAATTTATTGAATCGTCATTGGATGTTTTATAAATTTTATTTTCATTTGAATTAATTTTAGTAGATGATGTGGTCATAGAAAGGCAAATTAACATTATTGTTATGGTTAGTATTGTTAGAGTTTTATTTTTCATATTTTATCATCTAATAAATTATTTATCTTTAATTGTATTGTATATATTAATAATTTTATATTTTTATATTTATTGTAAATAATGATTAGGTTTAATTAAATTAATAAAAAATTAATATATTAATTTTTTTAGTTGGGTTTCCTCCAACTTTAGTTTCTTCATAATCCTTAAGTAATATTGTATAAAAATTAGAGTTATAATTATATTGAGGATATTTCTATGTATAAATTTCTACTAATAATTGGATATTTTTCTCCATGCATTGTAACCCATTTTTTCGTTTCCATCTCTATTAATAAGCCCATTTGTATCTCCATCTTCAATATCATGAAGCCAACAGTACATGAATAAATGAAGTGATATTCCTTGATCAATTGTTAATGTGCTTGAAAGATTAATAAGAAAATCATATTGTGCTTTCTCTCCACCTGCAAGTCCATATGTAGGCCATCCAATTTCGGTAAAACCAAATGGCTTTTTAGGCATATATTGAGTAGCAGTAAGATAATAATCTATTGGGATATCTGATGGTTTATTAATACCTTGAACAGAAATTGGATAAGTTGTAAAAGCGAGGATATCGATTTTTGATTCATTGAACATACTTAATACTTCTAGATTTGCTTCTCTATTTTCTTCTACAATTTCTCTTGAAAAAACACAAAAAACTGTTGTATCCGGTTTGATATCTTTTATTAAATCATAAATTTCTTCATAAAGACTTACATAATGTTGAAAACCATTTGGATCATCATTTGTATTACCATATTTCTCATACCATCGATTAACTTCATTTCCAAGAGAAATATATGCAGGTTTTACAGTATTTACAACATCAATTACTGATAATTTATAAAGGGCTCTCCACTCGGCATTGTTCAAAGTAGCATTATTTATATTATCTGGAGTTTTTAATATAAGATTTCCACTTTGATCCTTATCGATAAATGAAAAATGAATTAAAGGAAACATATTATTTCTTCTAATATAATTTTTTAAGAAAGTTTCCCCCCACCAACCCTGAAGTTTATCCGCATAATCCCAAAAACCATTTGCCCCTGTTCCTGAAGACCAAACTGGAACAAATTCAGAGAGTTCCGATGCCTTTAGATAAACATCTTCAATATTTTGGCCAACAGCCGGATTAGGGAGTAATCCCATGAAAAAACCTCTTGAAGGTAATTCTGGATCATCTATTGAATCTATACAACCCGTAAAAGATATAACTATTATTGAAATAATAAATATTGTAAAAAATCTCATATCTTTTTTTAATATCATAAGCCGTCATTGGAATTTATTTTTTCATAGCAACATAGATATCTGCTTCTATCATTTCACCGTCAATATAGTAATGATGTACAAAGTAAAGATTTCCATCATCATCTAATGTTGGTTCACCTGCAAATTGGGATATAATTAATTCAGGTTCCTGCCATTCATCTTCAAATTTTATTGATCTATAAACAGCTGGAGTTCCTAAATAAAATCTATTAAACCATAATTCAGTTCCATCTGAATTTATATATGGCATTCCTTCATCAGATTCAGTATTAACAATTTCGACGTTAACTGGATTTAGCCATACGCCATCAATCATTCTTGAAAACCAAATATCAGTTCCACCTTTGCCGCCTTCTCTTTCTGAATGATAATATAATTCAGTCCAATTATTATGAAAATGTAATTCTCCTACTTCAAATTCAGGGTCAAAATCTGCATTCTCCCAATTCCTCCACTCCCCATTTATATATTCTGATGTAAACCAATGCAAACCCGTGTACCCTTGTCTAGCTGTACAAAACCACATAATATCCTCATAAACAAAAGCACAGCCATCAAGAGATAATTTCCAACGATCCTGTAATATAACCATTTCAGGTTCAATCCAATCTCCATTAATTTTCTCTGTTACATAAATTCCTGTAACTCCATCTGTTACTTGCTCTTCAACAGGTACTTTAACATCTGGCGTAAAGAAAAAATAAAATATTTCTTTATCGCTACAACATGGAATAAAAGGTGAATCCTCAGCCCCAGCAGTATTTATGAGTCCAAGCATTGGAACAGGATTCTCATATTCATTTGAGTGCAATTCAGGTGGAAAAAGATCTGTTTCTGGCGTCATTTTAACTGCATCATCAGGAATAGAATCATCTCTGGATTTATATTCAACACATCCAATTAACATATTCATAGATATTAATGATATTATTATAATAGAGAATATTTTATTCATTTTATTTTCACCCATCCAATATTTATTTTTTATATAATTTAAATTTTAATATAATGGTTTAGAATAAATATTTTTAGTAATATTTGGAAAACTATAATCTAGTTAAAAATTAACCATTATTCTAATTATTTTCTTTATTAATACCAAGATATTACATATGGTTGAGTAATAGTAAATGATCCTAATTGAAAACCTTTTATTGTTTCTTCTATAGATCCAGCATTAGATGAAGAAGCATAAATTGATAAGGTAACAGGTCCAAATCCATTTATTGAATTTGTTGTAAGAAGATATGAAGTATTTGGTTGAAGAATGTCTCTATGACCCGGCATTATTTTATTTATTGACTCATCGTATCCGCCTATAACTGAAAAGGTAAATGTAACATCATAAATGTCTTCATCCCCTCCATTATAAATAAAGGATCCTGCTTTGCTAAAACCTGTTAGTAAACTAGTGCCAAAAACACCTACTTGCAATTCAGGCCCTGAATCTGCAAGGGATATGGCTGATATTATTGGGAAAATAAATAGTAATAAAATCATGGTTGTCAATATTTTTCTCATAATTTTTTTCCCTCCTTTAATATTTTAGTATGTAGTCTCCTCCAAATTCTCCATAAACATCTGGCGCATAATCCCAAAGTGAATTTCCAAGATATCTATATATTAAATTATCGAGTATTGGTCTTGAAAAACCAATTCTTCCAAGAAAGCCAAGTCTTCTGAATGCATTTGACCAGGTATTAGTTAAAACATCATTTTTTTGAGGATTTCCTATGAATTCTTTTGGTATATCCCAAGTTATGATTCCATCTGCAATTGAATACGTTCCATTAATGCGATAGTTTTTTGCTCCTCCATTAGGTGCTTTTCTACTGCTTTCACCCGTATTATATTGCCCCCAATCTTCTTTAATATCAAATCCTAGATGCAAGCTACAGGCATATTCTTCATCATTGTATTCCCAGAATACTGCAAATGTTTGTTGAAATTTTTTCAAGGAGGGTTCATTTATTTTCATCGATACAAACAGGAAATCTGGCTTTTCTATTTCTTCAAAAAACCATACTGAATTAATATCCAGATAGCCGAAAGAATCCCCTTTATCATCTGTTATTTCAGGGTCATTAATATTTCCTGCTAATGCGCTTAAAGATGAAATAAATATAAATGAGATCAATACTGTTATTATTTTATTTTTCATTTCTTTTATCCTCCATCTCAATATTGGATTATATAATCTCTACCATATCCATCATTTGGAGCAAAATCATTTGCGCTCTTACCAGTTATAATGAATATTAAAGAATGTATAAACCATCTATCAAAACCTAGCATTCCAATAAAACCAAATCGTTGAAAAGCAGATGCGCGAGTTTTTGTTAAAATATCTCCTTTATCAGGTTCATTGATTAAATTTTTTGGAATTTTACATGTTATAATTCCTGTTTCTTGATCAAATTCACCCTCTATCTGCTGATAATGTTCCTGAAACCAAAATCCATGGCCATAACCTGCTTCGTATGAAAGCCAATAATCCTCATCGTAACCTATATATAATCCAGCTGAACAATGTACTCCTTCATGTTCCCATATAATAACAAGATGTTGTTTTGTTTTAGTTGTATCAATGTTTTTAAGCTTTAATGCAGTATAAAGATAATCTGGTTCTGCTTCTTTTTCATAAAACCATGCAGATATTATATTGAAATTTTCTTGAACATCATTTTCTTCTTCATCAGTTATCTCGGGGTCTTCTTCTGAACCTGCAAAAACATTTACAGATAGTATTGTAAAAATAAACAGCATACTAATTAAAATTGCAAATATTTTATTTCGCATATTTCATTCACTCCCTCTTATAATATATGTTTTATTATGAAATAAATCTTTCGATAGAGCTAAATAATAGAAAATAGTTATAATATATATAACATTTGTTTCAATAATTATTCTAAAATTTAATAATAAAACTGTAATTCAAATATAAGAAAAAAAAGAAACGACATAATTTTAGATTAATTTTTTATTTTAAAATAAAATAGCATTATCAGAATTGAAAGAATAAAAAATATTATAGTAAAACCTGGTGTGGAAAGATTATCCTTTTCGTCTCCTACGGTTAGCTCTCTTGTTAGCGTTCCAAATTGATTACATATTGCCTTTACTTGAATAACATCGTTGGTATTTGCAGTTATATTATATTTATAAGTAATAATTATTCTATTTGGTTGATTAGAATAAGTAAATGTATCATATTTTTTCCCATTTATTTTAATCTCAACCGACTCTATATAATGATCATTAGTGGTAACACTATGAGTTATATTTACAATTAATTCATTATTTTCTTCAATATAATTAATATTCAATTTTGATGGTGGATGAGCGGATACATTTTGAGTTGAGAATAATGATATTATTATAAAGATAATAATTATGTTTATTTTTAAATTCATATTTTTAATCATGTTTTTCATCTACTTTTAAATTTTTTTTAGATGAGTTTTATATATTGTAGTATTTTTAAAAATATGCTAATAATGCAAGTATCCCATGTATTAGACCTAAAGTTAACGATATATAAGCAAGATAATAATGCCAATTAATGGATATTTTTATTTTCCCTTTTCTTTTGAGAAATGCAATTAATGCAGTTGTAAAAAATACAAATATAGTAATAATGCCCAAATAAACTATGAATGGTATATTAAAAATCGGAAAATATGTAATATTTTCTAACATTATATTTTTGAATATTGTGAATATTATTAATATTTTTTTCTAATTGGTTAGTATGATTAATTTATGTTGTATGATGCCTAGATATAACCATTTTTAAATATTTGTTTATTTATTAATTCTAATTCAGGGAGCCCATCAACTTCAGAAAATATTTTATATCCTCTATTTCCCACTATTAATAAAAGAAAAAATGATTTTAAACTTATATTAATAAAACAAACAATAATCTATTAAATAATCAAATTTAAAATCTTCTTGGCTTATGTTTTTGAAAACAATCCTTACAATAGACAGGCCTACTACCGTCTGGTTTGAAAGGAACTTCAGTTTCTTTCTTACAATCTGCACAAGTTACCTTATGCATTTCTCTATCTTCTCTATTTCTATCATACATTTTAACTAATTCCTTTAATAAAATAATACACAAAAACTAGTATATAATTATTTCTCTAAAATCAAAAAATATATGAAATCAGAAACTATCTAAAAACTACCTAAATAACTATCATAATAACGCGTTAATTCCCCCTCTTCTTTTGTTAATTTTCGTTTTTCAAGCATATTTTCAATCATATTATAATATATGTATGTTTCTATTATAACTACTTGTTTACATAATTGTTAGATAATTAACGTTATTTTATTATGATGATAAAAAACGAAACAAATGTTAAAATAAATAAAAAATAAATAATTATATTAACATTTAGTTAATAAAATGATATTTCATATTTACTGCAAAATTTGTAAGAGATCCATCTAAGCTTATTGAGTTATGTAAAATTATATTTAGATTCATAATAAATTACCTTTAATTATATTAACTTATTTATTCTTAATTCATTTTTTTGTTAAAATATTTATTGTTAAAATGTCAAATATCTATTTTTGCAAATAAATATTAAATACATCTTTTATCAAATGTTAACATAGTTGACATTAATTTTAAAAAAAATGGAGAGATGGAATGATAGAGTTAGAAGATTTTGATTTTATATCATGGAAAAAAAATCTAAACAATAGTTTATTTGATTTCTGGTATGATTTCAATAACAATTAAAACTTGAAAAACTAGTTTTCTAAAAAATTGGTGATTATAATGGCACTAGAGCAATTATCAGATGTTTTTTCAAATTTTTCTGCAGAAAGTATAATAAATTTTGATTACTCATTTATAAATCCTCTATTTTATCTAATAATATTAATCGCAATATATTCAATTTCAGTCTGGCATTTTTATAGATTTATTGCAAAAAGAGATTGTTTTAATATAAAAACGATACACCATCAACGCATTTTTAGTTTATTAAAATATTTTCTTCTTTTTCCGTTTATTGCTTTTTTATTTTTCGTAGGTTTTGCATTAATGATACTATTTATTACTAGAGGATATGACTTTGTGTCGATACTTTCAACCTCTTTTGCAGTTGTAATTGCAATAAGATTAACTGCATATTATAATGAAGATTTATCGAAAGATGTGGCTAAAATGTTACCTTTTGCATTACTTGGATTATTTATTGCAGATCCATCCTATTTTAGCTATTCCGAAATAGCAGTAAAAATTAATTCATTGCCAGAATTCTTAACTCTATGTTTTCAGTTTATAATACTAATTGTAATTGCTGAATGGATTCTTAGAATTATATTGTTAATTAGGAAAAAAATATTTATTTTCATGCATCAAGAATATTTTCAAGAAAATACTATCTCAAATAGAAGCTAAGATAATTTTATTTTTTTTTTAACTCAACGCTTAAACTCTCAAGAGGTATACTAAGATATTGTTTTTTACTAATATCTTTATCTTCCTTTATTGATTTTATATAAAATCCTGATTTTTTTATTATTTTTAGATAATCTTCCTTAAGCAATGCTCCGCCAACGCAACATGTAATTAATTCCTCATCGTTTCTTTGCTCCTTAGTTAAATTTTCTAATAATACAATATCAGATACAAACATTCTACCATTTTCTTTTAAAACTCTATATGATTCTTTGAAAACTTTTAATTTATCCGGGGTTAAATTGATTACACAATTACTAATAATTACATCAATTGAATCATTATCAACCGGTAGATTATCTATATCTCCGTGTCTAAATTCTATATTTTTGAATCCATATTTTTTTGCATTATTTTTTGCTTTTTTTATCATGTTTTTGGTCATATCTACGCCAATTACTTTTCCTGAATTACCTACTTTTTTTGCTGCAATAAAACAATCAAATCCGGCTCCTGAACCTAAATCTAATACAACATCACCATTTTTTATTTCACCAAATGCTATTGGATTACCGCATCCTAAACCAAGATTAGAATCAGAAAAACTATTTATTTCATCTTCAGAATATCCAATTGATTTTGCTATATTTTCATTATTTGATGAACAACATGAGCTGGCATTACTTCCGCTTGATTTTTCTGCGATTTCGCCATATTTTTTTTTCACTATTTTTTTAATTTTTTCATCTTTCATTGATAAGAGATTATATTTTTATTTATTTAAATGTGATGATTGAAATTTTAAAAAAATTTTAAATATTCTGTGATTTCAATTGTATCGATTTTTTTCTTTATCGAGTTTATTTCAATTTCACCTTTATATCTAACATGATATCGCCAGTAATGTGCTATGAATACTCCTATATAATGATACTTAATTGGTTCAATGTTTAATTTTAGTTTAATATGATCATCATTTATATCTAAGGAGAATTTTGTAGGTATTTTTTTTCTATGATCTTTGTCTTCTTGCAGTATTTTATAACTAATTGATTTTTGAGGAATATTGAAGTATTCTTGATTTTTACTTAAAATTGCTAGTAATTGTTCTTTATTATGATTTTTTATAACTCTTGCCCATGTTAAATGATTTGAATCAAGGTCTAATTTTCCAAAATAATATCCTCTAGTTTTAAATGGTGCATAGATTGGATATATGTTATGATCATGATATCCTAATCCATTTGCGTTAATTCTGATATCGTCGATATATATTGATCCTTTTACTTCCATTTTGGGGATTGCTAACCAGTTTCCCAGATATGTTTTTCCTTTGAATCCTTTACTTTTTTTTATAAAATCTAGATCTATTTTTAGATTTTTTTCATCTCTAAAAAGTTTTGTAGTCCATTTTTTATTATCGGTTATATATCCTTTTAATATTTCTTTGCCTCTTATTTTAATTAATGGATTATTTTCATTACCTTTAAAATTTGATAATGGATATCTGTTTCTTATTATTTTTATTGGTTCATAATCTTTATATAAAAAAAATCCTGTTAATACGATTCCAAATCGACCAATATGGAGTACATTTATTAGTGACACCATGCTGTATCCATTTTTAAAGAGGGCATCATAGTACCATGTTTCTATTCTTCCAAAACCTTGTTTTAAGTGACTTGCATCGTCCTTTAATGTTATATTTTTTGGTTTAAAATGATCTGATTTTATTTATTTCACCCAATGATTTTTTTTTATCAATATTATGTAATTATTAATAAAATTAAGTTGATTGGAAGAATTCGTTGAATAATTAAAAACCTATCATAAGGTCTGCACCATATATCCCTATAGTAGCATCAAAATATACTTTGTTTCCATCTTTTGAAAATGCTTCTAGGCTGATATTTACTCCTAATAGGAATACCCCTCCAATTGATTTATCATTAAAGATTTTTTGAGAAAATGTTTCAAAACCCGTTATTGGAATGTAACTATGTAGAACATGATAGCCTGAAGGGCCAGGTGTCCACATACATGCAGCAGCGTATGAAAAAGTGGATGTTAAATTATATTTTTTTAGTATTTCTTTATTTATAACATCAATAAATCCATATGGTCTAATTGGAATTATTCGTCTAACAAGATAGTTTCCAATTCCTAATGATGCTATTATTGTTCTTCGACCCAGATGAATTGGTTTATTATTGTTTAAAATTATATTATTATTTGGTTTTTCAGATATTAGATCATTTATTTTAAATAAGGAATTATTTTGATACATTAAGTTGGAGATCTCTATTAGTTGATTTAGATTACAGTCTTTTGGTAAAATATTTTCTTCTTGAAATATCTTAATAAATTCATTAAAATAGGTATAATCATCTATTTGATTTTTATTTAATTTTTGTTTGAGATTTGTTAATTTTTCAATTATTCTCTGGGTTTGTGCATAGGATATTTCAATATAGGTTGCATTAAAACCATTTATATTTTCGCCAATTTTTATCGTTACAATTTGTTCTTCTAATTTATTTTCTTGAATATTATTTTCGGATAATACGGAAATATTTAGAATTAAAAATGATATAATAATTAATGAAATAATGATTTTATTTAGTATTTTTCTATTTTTCATTAATACTCCCCAATATAATTAATTCTGTTATTAATATAAAAAATATTCCTTATGATTATTTTAATAAATTATATTGTAATTATGAAAAAAATTGGCAGAAGTGCCAGCTGGAGAGGAAAAAGGGTTTGGGAGGAGCGGGATGCACCCTTTGTTGGCAATTCCCCCGTATTATTCGTCGAGTTAGCCATAAATAGTAATTTTACTATATAAAAAGAAAAATGGGGTCATTAAAAGTATTCAAATAAATTAAATATATATAAATATACAATCTTATAAATATTTAATTATATATATCATAAATATTGAACTAATAATAACAAATATAAAATTTAAAACTATGAACCCTATTAAAAAATGGTTCAAATAATAGATATTCTTAGTAGTTATAAAAATCAAAAATTAATTTTACAAAATTTAAAAAAATCACAAGAATGGAATCAAAAAAAATTAGAAGAATTCCAATATAACCTCTTATTGAATCTATTATATCATTCATATAATAACGTTCCATATTATAATGAAATCTTCGATAAACTTAATTTAAAACCAAGTGATATTAAATCAATAAAAGATTTTCGAAAGCTACCTTTTTTAACAAGGGAAATTGTAATGAAAAATCAAGGAGAAATAAAAGCTAAAAATTTTCCCAAGCAAAAATTTGAATTAAAAACAACTGGTGGAACAACAGGTGAACCATTAAGTTTTTACATTGAAAAAGGTAAATGGATTGCAAACCACATGGCATACAATAGAATTTTTATGGAACGAGCAGGTTATAATAGAAGAAATAAGACAATTTCAATTTTAGGTATGAAAAAAGAATCAAAATATCATCCTATTTTTAGAACCTTAGAATTATCATCTTTTTATATTACTGACAAACCTGATGATTATATAAAAAAAATTAGAGGATTCAAACCCAAATATATTATATCATATCCATCCGCTATAGCTTTTTTATCAAAATATATTCTTGAAGAAGATATAGATAAAATAAAGAATATAAAAGGTATATTTTGCCACGGGGAATCTCTATATTCATGGGAAATAGAATATATAAAAAATGCTTTTAATTGTGGAATTTTTGATATATATGGACATGGAGAAAAAAGTGTTATTGCTGCAACTTGTGAAAAAAGTTATAATTACCATATTTTTCCCGAATATTGCATTGTTGAATTAATTGATAATAAAGGAAATATTGTTTCAGAAGAAGGGAAAATTGGAGAATTAGTTGTCACAGGTTTACATTCACATATTTTCCCATTTATTAGATATAAAACAGGGGATTTAGGAGTTTATTCTAAAGATTATTGTGAATGTGGAAGAGAATATCCTATTGTTAAATCTATTATCGGAAGGATAAATGAATTTCTTGTAACAAAAAATGGAAAATTAATTCATTTAATCAAAATTAATCAATTTATCGCTGAAAATTCATTACATATAAAAAAATGGCAATTAACTCAAGAAAAAGAAGGAATTCTATTATTATTAATTATAACTAATGAAAAATTTTCAGAGGATGATTTAATAAAAATAAAAGATAATTTTGATAAAACATATTCTAAGGATTTTGATTTAAAAATAATAAAGGTAAATAAAATCATTCAAACTGGATCTAGTAAACATCATTTCTTAATTCAAAAATTACCTGTTGAAAGAATATATGATAAAAAAATAATTAGAAAAAATAATGAATGTTATTCATTATTTTAATATTTGATTATATAATCTCTTGTAGATATTGCATTCCAAGGTAGATCTTTGAATAAATCCAACATTGGAATCCCCGATGATTCAGGATATCTTAAATGAGTATGGGGTACAATATTTGTAATTTTTAGACCTGTTGAGGGATTGCCAATAGCATCTTTTGGAATTATCCATGTAATAATATCTTTTACATCATCTACATTTCCATCACACTCTACAAAATTAACATAATCATTTCTTTCTACATCTATTTGCCCAGATAATAAAGAAGTTGGACCTTCAGGAAAAATATGTACACTAGATGAATATTGATTATTATCATACATCCAACTTATAACATATATCGCATCATATTTTTCTGTATTTTCTTCAAGATCTCTAATTTTTAGATTCATATAAAGAAAATCTGCATTATCTTGCTCTTCATATATCCAAGCAGAAACAATATCTACATATATGAAATTGAATTGCGGAAAAAACGGGAAGACCCCTAAAAATCTTACATCTCTTATTCTATCTTCAATTTCAGGGTCTTCTTCAGATCCTGAAGTAGCAGTTATTGAAAAAGTCAATGTAAATAGTAGCATACTAACAAAAATTGTTACTAACTTTTTTTTCATATTTTTTTTACCTCCCAAATTCTAATATATAAAATAGTACTCTTATCCTTAATATATTTTTCCTTAGATATAAGCAACCTATGTTACATTAATAAAATGTAATTAAAAAATTTATTAATTTGAACAATTTTTCGTAGGAAAAATTAATTAATCAAAATTTATATAATGATTATATAATAAAAAATGGGAGAGTTTGTTATGAAAAAACCAATCTTTATGAAATATGTTCAATTATTAATTATATCTTTTTTAATGTTTAACACCACCACAATATTAATTTATGGATCAAATGTAAATCAAATAGAAAAAGAACTTCCCCCTCCATTAAATATTGATATGATTTTAGAGGAAACGATTTTCAGGAGAATGTCTGTTAGAGAGTTCACTGATAATCCAGTAAGCGATGAGGAATTATCAACTATACTTTGGGCGGCATTTGGATTAAGAGAGGATGGGAAACATACTATCTCAAAGATAAATAATACCCATGCTGCAATAATTTATGTAATTAATGAAGAAGCAGCTTACAAATATAATCCAGAAAATCATTCATTAGTAATTTTTAAGGAGGGAGATTTTAGAGGTAATTTAGTACGTATTCAATATGATGCACCTTATCAAATAGGTCTTTGCTGGGATGCAGACAAAGCAGATCCTAATCAAGGTGGAGTAGAATTAGGACAAATAGGGCAAAATATTCAATTTATGGCAAATGCTCTTAATCTTGGAACAGTAGTAACTGGTGAAATTCCACCAGCTATTGAAAGATTGGGTTTACCTGATAATGAACAAGGATTGATTTTAATGCCATTAGGTTATCCTGCTATACAATATGATTTTATTGATAGGCCAATGTGGATTTCGCTTTTGCCAAAGATAAAATTATCAGTTAACTCCTTAACTTATTCATTGGAGAATCTGAATGAAAATGAGAATATTAATGGAGATTTAACTGATCAGGAAATCAGCCAAATAATTTGGTCTTCTTATGGTTTCTCAAATTATATAGATAATAGCGAACAAGAACCTGTTCATTTAAGGAGACATAGAACCGTGCCAAGTGCACATGGTTATTATCCTTTTGAAATATATGTTATTACTGATGAAGGAATTTTTAGATACTATCATAACATTCTTATTGATATTATATCAAAATATTTTCCTGTTTTAAATTCTCCAGTTGATTTTTTTGGATTACCAATCATTACATTTTTATCAAAGGTGAAAACTGGTGATTTCAGAGAAGAAATTGCTGAGATTACTTCTGAACCTAATATAAATGATGCTCCATTGATAATAATTCCTGTTTTAAATCTTGAAAATGCAAAGGAATTATCAATCGAATCTGCCATACGTTTCTGGTTCTATGAGGCTGGAGCATCAGCCCATAATATTATGTTGGAATCAACTGCTTTAGATCTATCCTCTAGAATTATATACCCAATAAATTCTGATTCAATCAATAATGTTTTAGAATTAAATGAAAATTATATTCCATCTTTAATAATCGCTGTTGGAAAATAAATTTAATAATAAATATATTTTTATCTTATTGAGCATCATCAGAAAAATGAAGTATAATAATTCATGAAAAAATTAGGAGATGAGAGGGGATTTTGGTGGTGGTGAAGAGCATGGCAAAAAAAGTAGCCCTCGCATCTAGAAAATGAATTGAAGATCTAATTTATTAACATTAAAATAGGGCTATTGAAAGTATAATAAATGTTTTAAAATATTCTAATTTTAATATATAAAATCAACTATGCTTACTTGAAAATTTTCTATTTAAATAATCATATTTATCTTTTTTTATTATGTTATATCCAAAAATCATAAATATTTAATAACAATATTATTATATTATTAATCTGTAAATAAATAGTAGTGATAATATTATGATTTCAAATAAAAGTTTATTTATAATTTCATCAATTTTATTATTAATATCCCTCTCTGGAATAAATATAGTTCTCTCAAATGAATTGAATTATTCATCAAATTTTAATCTGAACAATCCACCCCAGATAATAAAATCATTAACTTATTATGATAAATATAACGATATTTTGTACATAGCAGCAAGGGATCCAGATAATGACAAAATTTGTGTAGGTGTTGATTGGGATAGAGATCAAATTATTGATGAATGGTCTACTTATCGTAAAATTCAAACAAGATGGGAATTTAATTGTAATGGTAGAATGGGCTTAGTCTACATAATTGCTGAAGATGAGCATGGTTTAAGAAGTGAATGGTATGATGCCATTTATAAAATCAAAGGATTTAATCAAAATCCCTTCTTATCATCTCTCTTCATTAATCGATTTTTTTTAACCTATCCTTTTTAAGTTGAAATTATATGAGTTAATATAACTATATTTAATTAAGAGGTAAATATGTAAATGAACAAACTTATTACAGTAGGATGCATATTTCTACTTCTACCTAATTTTATTTCATTTTCTATAAGTTCTGAAATTATAAGAATCCAAGATTTTAAGGAAAATCCAACCGATATAGCATTTAATAAAAAAATTGAAAAATTAATGTCTGGAAATGATCCTATAAAAATCCTTTTTATCGGAAGTAGTTATTTTAATTTCAATAATTTACCATATATATTCGAAAGTCTAGCAGTAAGTTCAGGAAAAAATGTTCATATTGAGCAAAGAATTCCAAATGGATGGTATCTTGATAATCATGCAAATAGTAATGAGACTGAAATGATAATCAATAAACAAGATTGGGATTTTGTAATTCTACAGGGAGGGGGAACAAATACGGCATATCCTGATTATTTTACTGAACATCCTGTATTACCGGCACTTGAAATACTTAAAAATAAAATATATGAAAATTGTGAATCATCTAAAATCATTTTTTGCTTACCCTGGGCATTTGAAGATGGAATGACCTGGTATAATAATTGGACTGATACCTATAAAGATATGCAAATAAAAATATTAAACAATACAATAAAATTTTGTAAGGAAATTGGATTAAAAATAGCCCCAGTTGGATGGAGCTGGTATAAGGTTCTAGAAGAAATGAATTACCCACTGCATTATTTACATAAGAGTGATTGGAATCATCCATCACGTAAAGGATCTTATCTTATGGCTTGTGTTATCTACTCAACAGTTTTTTTAAAAAGTACTATGGGTATCCCTTATTATAATAGTATACTTGAAGAAGAGGCGATTTATTTTCAGAATGTTTCATCAAAAACTGTTTTTGATAATCTTAGTCTTTGGAATCTAGTTGATGAAAATGACTCAACTCCCCCAAATATCAATATTATTTATCCTAATCCGGGATTGTATTTATTTAATAAAAAGATTATTAACCTTTCAAATAACATTATTGCAATAGGGGCTATTGATATAGTTGCAGACGCATATGATTTCGAATCTGGAATAGAATATGTTGAATATGAATTAGTTAGATTCCCACTTTTTATAATTGGAATATTCCAATATGATTCATATAAATACAGATTAAATAAACTCTCCTTGGGACGATGGTTTGTAACTATAACTGCTTATGATAATAATGGAAACAAAGCATTTGATAAGATTGAGATTTTAAAATATTTATAAATTGTCTCTAATTAGGTTTCAAAATATAATGATCAAGAATATTATAATTAGCGGGTATTAGTATTCCAAATTTTTTTATATTCAATTTTTATATTTTATATTTGGGTATAAATATTCAAAAAGATGAACTTATTCAATTGCATATGTTTCTTGTTCAACTTCGATCTAACCTTGAAGATCGAATTAATCCAAAATCGAATCATTTTTTATCCTATGATTTGTTAAATATTAATCCATATCAAGTTTTTAAATCCAAAAGGGAACAAGAACTAGCAGTCTTTGAAATGAGTAAAGGATTTGCATATCTAATTAAAGAAAACAATCCATCTGCATTTCAAAATTTATGTTTTGAATTAGAAGAAATATGTAGAAAATTAAGTAAATAATTATTAAAAAAGTATATTATATAATAAAAAAAAAATATATAAACTATAAAATACATTATAAAAATAAGTGATTATTTGACTATGAGAATAAATATTTTTTTAAATTTAATTATCTCAATTTTGGTTATAAGTAATATTGGTGAAGCAGCTAATTTATCAAATTTTGATGAAAAACAAATAGATTTTGATAACAGATTTTTAGAAATTCAGAGCGAAATTATCAATAAAGAGGTAGACTGGGTTGCAAATTATTCATCATTTAAGAATTCATTACATTTTGTTGCAAATTATGACTTTGATATTGATAAAGAATTTACGGATGATATTAATTATTTGAATAATTTACCAGATAAATTTGATTGGAGAAATGTTAGTAATACTAATTGGATTACTCAAGTAAAGAATCAAGGTAGTTGCGGTAGTTGTACAGCTTTTGGGACTCTTGGAGCTCTTGAGACTGTTGTTCAAATTGAGTTAGGGCAACTTATCGATATTGATTTATCCGAAGCTGATTTATATTATTGTAATGGTGGAGATTGTAATAGAGGTATTTCCATCTCAGACGCTGCTCAATATGTCTCAAGTATTGGAGTATCTGATGAACTATGCTTTCCATACGTTACTAATTCTGGTGATTGTGATGATAAATCTTTTAATTGGGAAAATAGAGTTATTAAAGCAAAAAAGGGAACAACTAAAGGTGTGACTGGAATTAAAAATGCAATTTATCAATATGGGTCTGTTGTCTCAGCTTTTAATGTTTACGAAGATTTCTATTATTATTCAGGTGGTATTTATGAACATGTTTATGGCATCGTAAAAGGAGGACATGCTATTACAATAGTAGGTTGGAATGATGATCCAGGTTATTGGATCTGTAAGAATAGTTGGGGTAGAGATTGGGGTGAATATAATCCATATTCAAATAATGATGAGAAGGGTTATTTCAGAATAAAATATGATGAATGTGGGATTGGTAGAGATACACATTTTTTCTATGATTTTTTCGGGAATATTCCGCCTTCTATTCCTAAAAATCTTAAACCTTATCATGGACAAAATAATGTCAATATTAATATTAATTTATCCTGGAATAATTCTTTTGATTATAATAATGATGAAATATCATATAATATTTATTTCTCAGAAGGATTAAATGTTGGATTTGATGATATTTTAATTGAAGGATTAACTAAGAATTATTATAATATGTATAATTTAAATAAAAATTCTTATTATTCATGGTTTGTTGTTACAGAAGATGAATATGGGTCACAATCAATGAGTAATAAAATACTATTTAGTACTAGATCCCCTCTTGCACCAATAGTTAATGGCCCATCATACATAAGAGTTAATAAAAATATTACATTTACAGCTTATCCCTCAGAGATATGCAAAGGAGATGAATATTATTGGGAATTTGATTGGGGAGATGGTACGAATACGATTCTTGGACCTTATAACGAATGTATTGAAATTAACGTATCACATATTTGGACGAATAAGGGTGTTTATTCAATTAGAATAAGATATAGAGAAGATGACATTTGGAGTGATTGGTGTAATCTAAATATTAGTATTTATAAATTCAAAATTTTTAACAATATTCAAAATAGAAATTTATTTATATTCAATAGACTACTTATTTTCCAGTAAAAATTAACTATCGTTTACTTTATTAATTATTACCATATATTTATCTATATCTAGGGGAAATTTAATAATATGAAGAAAAAAATAATAATGATTATCATAAGTGTGATATTTATTTTTTCAATATCATCAGCAGTTGTATATGCAGATTTTTTTAACAGTCCACCTAATCCACCTTTAATAGATGGTCCAATTTCAGGTCAAACAGGTGTTACTTATTCATATTATTTCACCTTAACTGATCCAAATTATGATGATTTAATGTTCAATCTTGAAGTTGATTTTGGCAATAATGTAATTACAGAGGATTGTGGATGTGATAAATCGTGGACTAATGGTACTATTGTTGAAGTTCCTTATCAATGGAGTCAATCAAGTGATTATGAGATACGGGCTAGAGTTCAGGGGGAATATGGGGATTGGAGTGAATGGTCGGAACCATATATTGTAACAATGCCTCGAGTTTTGTCATATAGTTATTTTCAACATATAATAAACAGATTAATTTCAACATTTCCATTTTTATCTGAAATATTTTTTTAAAATTACTTATTATTAAATTATCTAATCAGATTTTTTAGCCATATCATTAAAATAATTTGTATAATCGACATTCTGTTCAATTATTCAATAATAAATTTTAATATACGATAAAATATTTTATATATTATCGGAGGTAAGTATATGAAAAAATATATTGTATTATTGATTTGTTTTTTATTAATAGTTGCAACACCTATAGTATTTTCAAAAAACGATGAATCCAATTTTAATGTTAACATTTCAAATATTAACGAAGGCTGGATGATAATGTATTATCTAAATGGGGATAATTTACTTTATCAAGTTCAACAGCAACTAGTGGAAAGAATTAAAAATATAGGATCTACAAATCAAGTACATATTGCAATCCTTCATGATAGCAATGAAAATAATGATACAAAGCTATATTATCTTGAAGGAACAAATCTTATCGAACAAGATTGGGAATTGGAGTCTAACATGGCAAATCCAAATACATTACGTGATTTTGTTCAAAAAGCAAAAGAAGATCATTCTTTCCAATATGATGGGCTTATAATTTCAACTAATAAAGGAAGTGGATGGCAGGGTATGCTATGGGATGATACAAATGGTAATAACAAACAAATTACACTCCCTGAATTCTCAAATGTATTTAATGAGATTACAGATGGGGGAAATGATAAATTGGATGTTCTTGGAATTGAAACATGTATGGGCGGAATGACTGAAAATGCCTATCAATTTAAAGAATATGCTGAGTATTATATTGCATTTGAAGATTGTTCAATAGCAGGATATCCTCCATACAGCTGGCCTTTTGATGGACCAATTACTGATTTAATCGCAAATCCTGATATGTCGCCTGAAGAATTTTCAGTTAATCATTTAAATTATTTTGAACCTAGAAAATTTACTATGAGTCGTCTCACTACAGTTCTAACAATTACAAAGTTAGATCAAATATATACAGTAAAAAACTCGTTAGATAATCTTGCTGAATTTTTCATTGAACATATTGATGAATATAGGGATAATATCCATGATGCAATCGAAAATACAAGGGTTCTTGGGGAACTATGGTATATAGATTTTTATTTAGATCCTGTGCATTTCCTAAATCTTTTATCTATTAATGATGCAGAATTTGAGTCAATAAAAGATGCGGTTATAAACGCTTATGAGGAAACGGTAGTTGCATTTGATAATTTGGAAAATGATCCAGTTTGTGGATTAAGTCTCCATATTCCTCATAGAAAAGCTGATTATGATCATAGTTTTAGATTTGATGAACTTTTGTCATCATATGAAGAAACAGAGTTTGTAAAGGACTCAGACTGGGATGAATTTCTTAAGGAATTTTTAGAGATTTCTGAAAATACACCCCCTAATAAACCAACAATTAACGGACCATCAAGAGGATCACCTGAAACTGAACTTGAATTTATTGTATCAACCTCGGATTCTGAGGATGATGAAATCTATTTTTATATTGATTGGAATGATGGAACTACCAGCGGATGGTTAGGTCCATATCAACCAGGAGAAGAGATTACTGCAAAACATACATGGGCTGAACAAGGGACATATAATGTTAGAGTAAAAGCAAAAGATTCAGACGAAAGTGAATGGGAAACATTATCAGTAAAGATGCCTAAAAAAATTGATACTACCTCATCATGGTCAGTCTTAATTGGAAAAATATCTGATATTGAAAAGGATTCTAATCAGAGATTCAGATTTCTACCGATAAAAATGTTAGAATTTAGCTATAACATAGAAGATAAATTTTCAATTAAAATATTAGATGAGAATTATGGAGGTTATCCCTGCTGCGGATTTATAGATCCTACTGAATTTAAGGGTTTTTTTTCAAATTCAATTATTTGCGGATTATGGAAAATTTGATTTAAATTTATTTTAAATAATTAATTTTTCCAAATCTACTTTCCTGTTATATAATGAAAGATTTGATACCTTAAATCTGGATTTATCCGCAAGATAAGCATATTCCTCATCAAGTAATTTTGCAGCAGTTATTCGACCTATAGCATCTGCCTTCATTATTCCACTACCTGATGTACCGCTAACCCATGTTATATTTGATACATTTTCAATAACTGGATTTTTATCCGGCCAATGATATGCATAATATCCTGCCCATTTAAGATATAAAATATAATCTTTTAGTAATGGAAAATAATGTTTTAAAACTGGTTTAATTGCTTTATCAAAATAATGAGGATTTGCATTAAAATCTGAAAAATTATATGGTTGCCCTAAATCATCAGCACAACCAACAATAATTGTATTATCATTTAATACTGGTTTTATATATACCCCCCCTGCAGGTAGAATTATTGCAGGATAATTTAAAAATTTTTTATTAAATATATTCAATGAATCTTTAATTCTCAATCCAAATAATTGTCTTTTTTTAGGATAAATATTGGAAGCTATTCCTATTGATGATAAAATATTTTGAGTCCAAGCCCCAGTAGCAAAAACATAATTATTGCTATAATATTTATCATTATTATTATCTATTAAATATCTAATTTTTATATCTTTCCAAGGTGCAAATAATTCCTTTTCACCAGTTAATTTTATTGATTTTATCTCTTTATTGAAAATAATATTCCCGCCTGATTCAATAAATGAATTTGCATAGTATTCTGCTAAAGCTAATGCAGATAGGGATCCGCATTTTTTACAAAAAATACCATTTCTAATATTTTGAAAATTTTTACTTGAAAGAAAATTAATATTTAGATATTTTCCAATATCCTCTTCTTGAAAAATCTCAATTTCTAAGTTTTCTTTATCTAATTTATTAATAATATTTTTATTTGTTTCCCATTGTTTTTCTGAGAATAACCAAAGATAACCTGATTTATGTAATTTGATTTTGTCTGAAATTTTATAATAAAAATTTATTGAACTAGTTGAAAGTTTTCTACTTATTTTAGATGAAAATAGATTTCTATATAAAGCTGCACTTTTTGCTGTGTTTCCAAATCCTGCTCTTTGGTTTTTTTCAATGATTAGTATATTTAGATTTGGATTTTTTTTCTTTAAATAATTAGCTGTTGAACAACCAATAACCCCTGCACCAACTATGATATAGTCATAATTCATAATAGAATAGAATTTGTTTTTCTATTATAAAAACATGTATTTTTAGTTTATTAATTTGAAATATTATTAACAAAAAAAGCTTAGAAATATTTATTCGGTTCCAATAAATATTTTTCTAAATTCATCTTTATCTCTTTTACTTTCTTTTTTAATTTGATCTAACATCTCTTGTCTATCTTTAGGGAGTCTCCCATTTACTCTGACATAGTTTGTATAGTGATCACTAAATATCATACTAGTAACATTTAATCCATTAATTAAGTCAAATGTTTCTTTTAGAATCTCATGCGGTGTTAGAATTTTAAATTTTCCTGTTTCAATTTCTTTTAAAATTGGAGTATTGATTTTTGGTAAAAATGTTCTAATTCTTATAAAATCTGGATTAATATGATTTAGTACTTTTATTGTCTCTGAAATATGATTTTTACTATATTTTTTTCCACCTATTCCAAGAACAACATACTCGCTAAGTTCAATTCCAACTTTTTTAATGAGATTCCCAGCTTGTATCTGAATATCAGATGTTGATCCTTTACATATATTTTTTAATACAACATCTGATCCCGATTCTAATCCAACATGTATTCTAGATAAACCTGCATCTGATAATTTTTTCATATCATCAAATCCTTTTTTGATAATATACTGTGCAGATCCATAGATGGTTATTCTTTTAACATTTGGAAATAATTTTTTTGTATAAGATAAAATTTCAACAAAATCATCAGTCTTCATAATAATACTATTACCAGATGGGAAAAAAACAGTCTCAACTGGAAATAAATAATTTTCTTTTGCCCAAAATAAATCTTCTTTTATCTCTTTAATAGATCGTATTTTGAATTTTGGTCCATTTTTATAAACCATGCAAAAAGTACATTTATTCCAAGGACAGCCTATTGTTGTCTGCACTAAAAGACTATTTGCTTCACTGGGTGGTCTATATATTGGACCTTCATATCTTAATCCAGATAAAATCATTAATTAGAAATTAATAAAAAATCATTTTTTATAGATTATCATCATAGAAAAATTTGTTTGAATAAATTCAAGAAAATAATATTTAAAAAAATTGTTTAACACGTTATAAGTTCAACATCTGTAGATATTTGAATGGTAGATTCAATTATATTATATTTTGAATTTAAATATGAATTTATTTTTGAAACAAATTTTTCTTTATTGATATTATGATATTTCTCTTTTAATGAAATATGTGCAGAAAATACAATCATCTCTGGTGTAATTGTCCATAAATGCATGTTATTAAAATTTTTTATTTCAGAGAAATTATTTTTCAAATCATTACCAATAATGTCAACATCTAAACCTTTGGGTGCAGTCTCAAGAAGAACTCTTGATGATTCCTTTAAAATTCCCCAAGCCCAGTATAATATTAAACCTGAGATTAGAAGACTTACAAGAGGATCAATTATATTCCACCCTGTTAAAAGTATAATAATTGCAGCTAATATTATTCCTATTGATGATACTGCATCTGAAATCATGTGATAAAAAACTCCCCTGATATTCATATTTTTCTTATGAGAGCCATGTAATATTGCTATACTTAGAATGTTTACAAAAAGTCCAATAAATGCAATAAAAAGCATTTGATATCCTAAGACTTCCTCAGGATTAATTAATCTTTGAATTGCTTCATAAATTATTATACTTACAACTAATAATAAAAATAATCCATTGATAAAGGCGGCTAATACCTCCGCCCTATATAAACCAAAAGTTCTATGATGGCAGGGTGGTTTTTTTGCAATTAGTATTGCAACTAAGCTTATTGAAATTGCAAATGTATGTGTAAACATATGCCCCGCATCACTTAATAAGGCGATGCTATTTGTGAGGATAGATCCAATAATTTCAATTATCATGACTATGGCTGTAATTGAAAGTGAAAAACTCAGTTTTTTCTTTTCAACATTTCTATATTCAAAAAGATGTTCTGAAAAAGGATTTTTTTTTCTTATTTCAGCCATAAATTATAAATCTCCATTTTAATCTATTTTGTTGTTTTTGTAAAAATTGTGAAAGATTGTTGATTTATAAAATCATACTCTTTATCTATTTCATATCCTGCTTTTTTCATTTCATTTCTTATTATTTCAGGTTTAATATAATGTCCAAATATTTTGTTAAAATTGAAAAATCCTTTTCCATTATGTTCAATGATTATTATTTTACCATTTTTTTTTAATCCATTTCCAAGTTTTTGAAGATATTTCAATCTAGTAGGCATATGATGATATACATTTCTAAGGAAAAAATAATCAAGTTTTTCTTTTGGTATTCTTGGAATATTGGATTTTGTATGTATTGTTGTAATGTTTTTCAAATTATTTTTTTCAGCTTGTAATTCTATATATTTTAAAAATTCCTTATTTGTATCAATTGCATAGATATGTCCTTCATTTTCAACTAGTTTTGCAAATCTTATTGTAAAATAGCCTCCGCCGGAACCAATATCTGCAATTTTATCACCTTTTTTAATTCTTAAAGTATTGATAATATGATCTGATTTTGATTTCTTTCTTGATGCTTTTTTATTGAACATTTTTGCCTTTTTAAAATTATTTTCCATTAAATGAGATCATATATTTTTCGTATATAAAAATAAGTAAATATTCATGAAAATATATTTTTCATTTTAAAATAAAGATTATTTGGATAACAATTGGAGTTGAATTGGAAATAAATATTATAATGAATATTTTATTATATATAGGTTATATACTAATTAACATCTGTTAAGGATATATTTATATAAAAAATGTATATATAATATTATTAGGAGACAATAAATGAAGAACCGAACTTTAATTTTAATAATAAGTTTAATGATGATAACTAATTTTTTTTTCGCATCTGGAGAAAAAACAGATGAAGATATAGATCCATTGGTTGATTTAACAGTTACAGTTGAAATAAAGCAAATACGATCATTAGAAAAAACTGATTTAGGATTATTGCCTATAGATAAAATTGATTATCTTAGTGATCCAGATTTTTATGTCAAAGTTTTCATAAATGATGAGGAGTTTATAAGCCCAATTTGGCATGATACAAAATATGTAAATGAGCCAGAATGGTCAGCATCATTAAATGTTCCAGATGAAGAAGAATATGTAAATATAACAATACAACTATGGGATTCAAGTCCAAATGGTGATAAATTATGTGATCTTAGTGAAAACTATGGGGATTTTGATGAAAACTATGATGTTGATTTATTCTATAATTTAAAAACAGGTCATTGGGAGGGTGATGACTGGCTTATCCCCTTCTGGGGTGGTTTAGATAAGAGTGGTTATGGACGTTTAAATGGCTGTGATGATAACAGTTATTATCAAAATAATCGAGATTGTGAGTTATATTTTGATATATATCAAAATGATTATGATAATGATGGTATACCTTATTGGACTGAATATAATGTTTTTAAAACAGATCCAACAATAAATAATATAGGTGAGGATCTTGATGAAGATGGAATTCCTATAGAATGGGAATTTAAATGGGGTTATTTCCAAAATATTGATTGGGAAAACTTTACGTGGGTTCATGATTGGAGATATAATCCAAATATTTGGGATGATCATAAGAATATTGATGAGGATGAAGATGGAATTGATAATTATGAAGAATATCTTACCTCTCAGTGGGGTTCCGATCCTTATAGAAAAGATCTTTTTGTCGAACTAGATAAAATGGAGGCAGGCCCCAATGGGGAACCTGCAAGTGTAATGTCTGAAGGTGCAAAGGAATTACTACAAATTGCTTATAACAAACATAATCTTGTATATCATCTTGATGATGGTAGTTGGGAAGATTCTGGATCGGACATAATACCTTTTGATGAATTAACTACCTCAGATTGGTTTGCATCGGATAATGATTTATCTCAGATTTATAATGATTATTTCTTACATAATGATGATGATAACTGGAGAAGAGGTGTTTTCCATTATGGTGTATTGATTTATCAATGTTCAATGGCAAATGGAAATGCATTTGGTAGTAATTCATTTCAGATTTCAAGCAATGGATTAGATGAAAAAGCTCGAAATTTACCTTGGCTAGATCGAGACGTTGTTTATGCTAGTGCTTATATGCATGAATGTGGGCATACACTTGAATTAAATAATCCTGGTGTGGATGATTTTTCTTCTAAATACCCTTGGCAGTTTAATTGGTGGAAATGGCGTCCTTACAAGAGTGTTATGAATTATGGATATATGTATCAAATGGTTGATTATTCAGATGGTTCAAGGGGATTAAATGATTTTAATGATTGGAATGATATGGATCTTACTTCATTCCAAGAAGATTTCCCATAGACCTATTTAATTAATAGAAGGTTAAATTTGATGAAAGAAAAAATAGTGACAATAATAATTTTAATGCTTCTTGTTTTCTTGTCGTTACTATATCCTACAATTGGTATTTCAATTCCAATAAAAAATATTAAGACTTTGAATAACTCTGAATATCATTATTTTACTTATCCTGAAATGACAGATTTATTGCATAATCTTCAAGAAAATCATTCAGATATAATGACGTTAGAGTCAATAGGAGAAACCTATTTGGGTAGAGATATTTGGATGGTTAAACTTTCTGATAATGCTCAACAAAATGAGAATGAACCGGGTGTTCTTTTTATGGCTGCACATCATGGCAATGAAAAAGCATCTTTTGAGGTTTTAATATATTTCATACGCCATATGGTTAATAATTATTCTAAAGTTAATACTGATGATGATGGAGACGATTTGATTAATGAAGATCCTATAGATGGGATCGATAATGATGATGATGGGTTTATTGATGAGGATCCTTCTGAAGATAGAATTAGAGATGCAATTGATAATACTCAGATTTTTATTATACCAATGGTTAGTCCTGATGGTGTTGTTGCTAATTCAAGGAAGAATTGTGCCCCAAATTATGGATCTTTTGGAAGAAGTAGTGAAATAACTTCATATGGTGTAAATCTTAATAGAAATTATGATGATAACTGGTTTTTATATTATATTTTTCCAACTCATTATCATTTCACTATGAATACATTAGATCAAAGTTTCAATTATAGGGGACCTTATCCTTTCTCAGAAAATGAAACAATGGCTGTGAAAAATTTTGTTGAAGGACAAGATATCAGCATCTCATTATCTTTCCATTCATTTAGTGAAGTAATAATTTATCCTTGGATGCATACAAGTAAAGATGCCCCTCATGAGGAATTATTTATTTCGGTTGGTGAAAATATGTCAAGGATAAATAATTATTATCTTTATACTGGTAGAAATTATATTATTCCTAGATATGGAGGTACTCTTGGATCTTCTGAAAATTGGTTATATAGAGAACAAGGTATTCTATCTTTTACAATGGAACTTTGTAGAGAATATGCTCCATCCAATCCGGATGATATTCTTTCTGCATGTTATAATCATGTTGGAGTGAATCTATATATCTGTGAAAGATCTTTGGTAATAGAGGAAGAAAAATTATCTTTATGAATAATTTGTTGAAATTAATTCCCCATCTAATTTTAATGACATTAGCCCATTTGGTATCTGAAATTCATCAACATCTGCTGATATCTTAACAATTCCACCAGCTTCAGGGGAATAATGATAATTCAGTAATTCTTCTCCAAAAATACCATATGATATTTTATATGAATCAAATGTTCCAATATCTATTGAGACGCTTTCCTCAGCGATACAATGAAACATATTTGGTCTACCTGAAACTCTATTAGAATAATTATCAGGGAAAACAGGTAAGTCCATTATTTGACTAATCCTATCAATAATTTTTAAAATGTTTAAACCTGTTGATTCAAATTTAGTATTCATCAGTATTCTAGTTGTTTGAAAATCCCATTTTTTATCTACATTAATTGGGAAATCTAATAATTTATAGCCATTATTAAATTCATTCATTAACGTTATATCAAATGGAATAGGTAAAGGTAAAGGTATTAGTCCAATTACTGGCATTATTTTCCCATTTAATCTGATTGTTAGGTTATCTATTCCAAAGGTATTTTTATTTAATTTTATTATTCCACTAATTTGCCCGTCTCTTGTTAGATAAATACCTGGTCTAAATAATGTGTAGAAAAATAAGAGATTAACTCTTGCTGATAAATCTCCTTCAAAATTAAATATATAATAATCATTAGTAATTTCTGTAACAATAAAATTAAGATTTTGTATGGTTGCTTGTGCTGAAATATTTAGTGCACCAGTAATAGAAACCATCATTTCATCAATATTATAGGTCCAAGAGTCCCCAATTTCCCATAATTCAATAATTGCTGCTGTTTCATCCGTAACTATATTACCCATATCATCTTCGATTGTAAGTTTTACAGTATACACGCCAGGTTGTGAATAAATATGGCTTTCTGATAGATTATTTTTAATCGTTCCATCACCAAAATTCCATTCATAGGTGATTATATTAGTTTCAGGTGCAAAACTACTGCTAGCTTCAAAATTTATTGATGAACCTGAATTCCCATAGTATGGTCCTCCAGATCTTGCTACTGGTTTGCACGTATAATTCTCAGGATTATAATCAACCCATTGAATTTGTATATCATCTATATGTAAGCTACCATATGCTATATTGAAGAAGCCATTATATCCGCCATTTGTTCCCCAACTATTTTTTATTCTCCAGAATCCTCCACTTGGAATTAAGGAATCATCCTTCCATCCAACTATTACTACGTTATGGTTTACATCTGGATAATCTTCATGGGGATAATAATCATCAGGGCTGTTATGACTATTATACCATTGTCCAAAACTTGGGGATACGGCAATACTAGTTATAACAGGTCCAAATGTATAAACCTGTGATTTAATTGTTGCAATATCTTCTTGTGATCCATTTATATTATAATATCCATAATCCGATATTGGGATGAGCATTTCTTCCCAGTTATCACATTTGTAATCACAAAGTACAGGACGATAAGCTTTTTGGTAAAAATCCCAACCTCCTTTATCTATTCCATGATATTTAAAACATGATTCTGGAATTATTCCGTTATGATAATTTCCCCAAGAAGTATTAGCAATTATAAATCTAAAAGCAGCATTTGCTATTCCGCCGCGACAACTTCCTGCAAGTGGTAAACAAGACATTACATATTGTTCAGATAGATCCATATCTAGATTTGGGCAATTTTCTCTTACATTCATAATACATTCAAGACAACCAATTGCCGCAAAAAGCCAGCAACTTCCACAAGCCCCCTGATCTTGGATTGGGGACGTCCAATCCTCCCCATCTATATCCATCCAGCTAAAATCATCTGGAACATCGACAATTTCAGGTTTTGGTGATAAGCTTTCAGGATCATTTGCAAGTATATATTCCTCCATCAAGGGATATTCAAACCATTGGTTTTTATATTCATTTTTCTCAATAGTATCGTATAAATTGTCTTGGTTTTCACATTCACAATCATTTTCATTGATTAGAATATTAGATTCAATTATATTGGAATCTGCTGAACTTGATAATGGGTATAAAGAAATTATTGTTAAGATTATCATTAAACATAAACTTATTATTTTTTTATTCATTGTTTTCCTCCAAATATAATATATAAATTCAAATATTAAATTTTTTCTAAAGAATAATTGTACAAATTAGTAAATTATTTAATTATTAATAATTTAATGTTATATATGTTGCAATAAGACGCAGTATCTTTTTTTATTGTTTTAGTATCAAATTTAGTTATAGCCACCAATTTTTAAACTTGGATCACCTAATATTACAAATCCTTGAATTGTATGAAGATGCCATATCGTACTTGGTAATTTATATGAATTTAGATATTGATTTATTGCATATCCCCAACATTCACCTAGGGTTTCCTTATTTTCAATGCCATAGCCTTTCAGTATTTGAAGTTGAATAAAACCATATCCTGATTCCACACAGTCTGGTTCATTATTTCCATCCCCATCTAAATCACCATATTCTCCAGGTGATGCCGTTGGATAGCAAGTATAACCTAATGTAGCAATGCCTCCACCATTTATTTTTCGAGCAAGCCACCAACCAAGTCCTTCTGGTATAAACCTCCAAGTATAAGTGTAGATTCGGTTAAAATTGCTTACATTAAACATTGCAGTATGACATCCCCCTAGCAATGTTATTGGGTATTCATTATTTTTAAAACAAGGGACATCTGTCATGTATAATCCCTCTTCCCATTCCTCAAAATTTTCAGGAGGATGTGTACCAAATTTAAGTGGGTTTCCATGACCATGCATATGTAAAAATAATGCCCCCTCTCCAAGACCTTCTCTTATAGTTTCGGGATTTATTGGCATATCTGTAGCATATACTTTTTCATAGTCAAATCCTGGTAAAAAATCTAAGGATTTATCGCAGACAATTTCACCTTCAATTCCCGGATCTTCGAAATTATCCCCACCTACTAAAACAATATTATTTCCAGTAAGACTATTCTCATATTCTATTGTTTTATCAACTATAATTTTTAATTCAAAAATATTTCTACAAGGCCATCTTCCCACAAATACTTCAGGATATAAATCGATTTCATCCTTCAAAAATTGATTTTCAGGCCATTCGCTAAAAACATTATTTTCATCAGTATCCCATGTTGAAAAATTTTGATTTCCATCATATAAATCCGCAAAATATAAATCACTCATATATTTGGTCTCTTCATACCAGTAAATATGAACATATCTTACAGGAGTATACCATGTTTCAAATATACCTGGTTTTCTACCACCTACTAGTAAAACATGAGATATCCCCCAATTATCAAAAGCATTTTTTATAAAATATTTTACTTTTTCAGCTTCATCTCTTCCTTCAACTGGAAAATAAGTACTTTCATAGATAGATTCTAGTGTAATTAATCTTGTTTTTAACCCATGTGTTTCTTTATGTTCTACATATGTTTGAAGATCTTCAGAAAACTCTTCTGGGGCAATAATGATCAAATCAATATTATCAATTGAAGATGCGGGTTCTTTTGAATATTCAACAATAATATTTATTTCACAACTACATATATAATATATATTATCTTGAAAATTTCGAATTGGATAATAAATAATATCTAGAAAAATACTTTGTTCTCCATTATTCAATCCGGAGGATATTTTATATTCGAACCAGTTATCCGGATAAATTTCCTCTAGATTATTTATTGATCTTTCATTTGTAAAATAAGTTTGTTTTCCGGGAGGTAGTGGTTCTGGAGAATATAATAATTTTTTTGATATTTTTTCTCTAGTTATATCAGATGTAATTTTAAATTCTATTTCCTTTATTATTGTACCATAAGGATAAACATATGTCTTTTTATATATTGGTAAAATTGGTTTATTTTCATTTATAATTACTGAATTTGCCTCTTCAAGTAATATATTTGTATTATCCGTTGAGTAATCTAATTTTGGTTTTGAGAATTCCATACATTCTTTTATAGATACCTCCTTCTCTTGTGTTTGTATTGATGCAATACTAATACTATTTATAGAAAAAATAAAGATTATACATATTATCAATAATTTTTTTAGCATTATTTTACTCCCTTATACAATAAATATATCTTAAGCTTAAATAATTTATGTAAAGCGATAAAATTCTTTATAAAAAAAAAAAATCTTTTAGTTATAAAATTTTTTTTAATTATTTATTTTCTTATTTTCAAGTTTTATCGCATTATATTGACATACTTCATGACAACAATAGCATTTTATACATTTTGAATAATCAATTTTTGCAATATTCTTATCGATTTTGATTATTTTTTTTGGGCATATTTTTACACATTCACCACATGCGTTACAATTTTCTTTAGGAATAGGATATTTACTTGGAATTTTTTTCCCAGTAAGTATATGATCTGCGGTTGAAGGTAAATCAAAATTATTATATTTGATATCCTTTGGATTTAGAAGAGGGTATTCAATTTTATTTGGCCATAGTTTTCTTATTTTTGCTTCTTTTAAAGTTGGAATACCTACTGGCTGAATATTTAAAATATCGCAAACTGCAAGATCAATAGCATATGGATTATCTGAGGCAAGTGATAAACCTAAATCAACTATTTTACCTCCTGCAGGTCCATCACCCTCCATGGCCATTATACCATCCATAATGATTAAATTAGGTTTTGTAATTGATAGGATATCAAGTAACATTTCTGCAAAAGCTTTTCTTCTTATAAACTTAGAATGATATCTTGCTTTTATTAATCCAGGAATTGTCCCATACATATTTTTTATTGCAAGTGTCATAATCATTAATGAATGAGTTTTTAATTTTGGTAGGGAAATAATTTTATCTGCTTCAATCACGAAATTGCAGATCGAGGTTTTCCTTATTCTTTTCCCATTTGGAATATCAACTTTTTTAGATCTTGTATCATAGTTTAACTCAATTCCAAATTCGTTTGATAAGTCAATTAGTCCACTTTTACTATATACTTTTTCTAATCTTCTCTTTGTAAAAGGACCAGAGGGTGAATCACCTATGTATGGAATAGCATCAATTTGTAAAATTTCTTTTGCTACGATTTTGATAAAATTTGGATGAGTAACTACAGATTTCTCTGGTTCACTTGCATTAAGAAGATTAGTTTTTAATAAAACTCTATCTCCTTTTTCTATAAAATTTTTTATTCCCCCAAGTGGTTTAATTAAAGAATCGATCTCTAAAGTCTCGTAAGTAGATTTTTGAATTGTAACTTTTGGATTTAAATTAATATTCTCTTTGTTCATTTTAGATGAAATAAAAATTTAATTATATAAAGATATACAATCAAGAAATTATCTAATGATATCTTTCATTATTTACTGATTTTTTTTATAATTTTCGAATCTATTGTTTCTTCAAAACCTTCCGTCATTTCATTAAATTTACCTTTTTTTATCATATTTACGCCTATTAACGCCATTATAATTCCTGCTATAGTACTTATTAATAAACTCAGCAATACTTGTTCTACACTTTCAGATCTTCTGCCAAATATTTTAAACCATTTAATAAATTCTAATATTACGCTAGTTGCCATTGTAGCAATTACTACTAAAAAGGCCATTGCATATTTATTCATTTTAAGACCATCCCAGAATTCATCAAAAATATATATAATGGCAAATGCTAAAAAAGCAACAAGGATAGAAGTAAAAAATTGTGTAACATCTGCATAGATAGGAACCTCATAATATGCATTTAATAGCACACCACCCATATGTAATGCTAATATTCCCGCAATAAGTAATTCAATTGACCAGGGTAAGGTTACGTTGATATCTTTTTTTAATAAAGTTGGAATAAATCCTATTATTATACCGGCTATCCCACCAATAACCCATATCCATTGACCTTTCCAAATTGCCAAAATAAATGTAACAATTAATACGATTTTTAAACTATACGATGCTAAAACATTTCTACATGATTTATTACAAATTGATCTTATATCCACAAAGGGGTAATCTAAAATATAATTCATATTATTTTCTAATGATCTATAAATCTTTTTTACCAACGACCATATTGATAAGATGGTGTAAAAAATATTATCTCCATCTCATCAGTGTCATATTCACCTGATTCAGAATATGCAAATACCTTCAATTTATGACGCCCTATTAAAGGATAATATTTACCTTGAATTTCCCATTCGTATGGTGGTTCTGAATCCCATAATGTAAATGCATCATTTATACTAAAAACAACATATTTTACATTTTCATTACTAATAACTTCGACTGTGGACATTGGTCGTCCAAATGCAATTGTAATTCCCCTCAATCTTTGAAAGAAATTATCTGGAAAACCAAGTTCAATAACAGGTTTATTGTTAATATAGCCCATTCCTTCAAGAGGAGATGTAATAATAACCTGAATATTAATTGGTTTAACAGCTAATTCAGTAGCAATTGCTAACATTATTTTTGTGGTTTTCATTTGATATGAAATATTAATATTTCCAAGAGTATCATTAGGTGAATGCCCCACTCTATTTGAATCATGTTGCGCAATCCATACTCCATCATAACCATAATCAACAAAAGCCTGATTATCCGCACCTGGATAATTAGGTAAACTCTCAACAGAAATGTTTAGATTATTATAATATTTTAATGCTATATCTTGAGCAAAAGAGGCAATCCAATCAGATGGACTTTCATGGAAAAATCTAATAATTTTTCCGCCAATAGATGTTTCAGCATAACCTATAATATCAAGATTTAGAACAGCAACAATATTATCACCTTTGTTATAAGATTCTCTTGCATAGATATAGCTCCCATATGTCCCAACTTCTTCTCCAGAAAAAGCAATAAATCGAATAGTATGATTAAAAGAATAGCTGCTAAGAATTTCAGCAATTGTCATAATAGCAACAACTCCTGATCCATCGTCATTAGCACCTGGAGAACCTTGAAATGTATCATAATGCGCAGATAAAATAAAAATTGCATTACTTGTTTGATCCTTTCCAGGTAAAGTCGCAACTATATTTCTTGATTCAAAGACATCATATTTCCATTCATGAAATTCTACATCTAAACCCATTCTTTCAAATTCTTCATAAATCCAATCACCCGCTTTTGAACAATTAGGTGTTCCAGTATACCTTACTCCAAATTTTAAAAGGTTTTCATAAAAATATAATACTCTAGACTCATTAATTTGATTGATTAAGGTTATGATATCAATATGATCAAAAGAAAAATTTTGTTGATTTTTTGAATATCCCTGAGTTGAGAGGGAAATTGTACTTAGAATAATTAAACATCCAATAATAATTGAGACTATTCCATTTAACTTAATCATATTTTTATAATTCCAACATAATTATATAAATATTTGTAAATTAAAAATAAAATAATAAAAAATTATGAATCATTCTAATAATATAAGATAAAAAAAAATTAAATAATAGAAAAATATTTTTTTATTTATGGCAGTAAATATATGCTCAATTTGTGGAGAAAAAAAAATCAATTGATGAAATGGTAGGAGATATCTGTCAGGATTGTGCATCATCAATAATGCAAGATGATGATTTAGATGTTGGAATGGATGATTTTTCATAAAAAAATATAAAAATTGTTTTTTAATATAACTATAATTGTAACAAAAAATTATTTTCATTGTTAAAATTCTAAAAAGAGATATTAGTCAAATGTGATATTAGATGAATATAAAAAAAATTATTAAAAAATATTTTACAGTTTTAAAAAAGGAAGATATTGATAATCTATCTTCTGTTTTAAATAATGAAAGTATAATGTATACGCCCTTTGAAGGAAAAATAATTGGTAGAAATGATATTAAAAATTATTTTATTGAACAAAAAGAATGGTTAAATTCAAAAAAGGCTAAGATTGATGTTATAAATACAATAGATAATAATAATCGAATAGTAATTGAATTCGTTATTTTTTTTAATAAACAGGATGAACCAATTGAATTACCTGTTGTAGCTGTTTTAGATATTGATAATAGTTCAATAAATAGTATAAGAATTTATCATAGTACTTGGCCTTTAACAGGTAAACATACTGTTATTAAACCAATTTTAGAAACAGAGGAAATCTTAGATGAACCTGATATTATTTCAATGTATATGCAGGGTATTAAAAACGCAGATAAAGAATTTGTTTTATCATTATTTGAAGAAAAAGCATATGTTCAAGAGCCAAGTGGTTCAAAATTCAGACATCAAGGTAAAGCCGAGCGCGAGAAATTTTATAGTTATGCATTAGATAAAGGAGGTGTACCTTTGAAGCATTGTACTGCAACTTTTGATGGTAAACATTTCGCGGTTGAATATGTTTTTGATGAATGGGGAAATAAAAAATTTGAACCTCAAGCCGGGATAGCAATATATGAAATAGGTGAATCCGGAAAAATTGCTGCTGTAAGAATATATGATGATGCATCACCACCTTAATAATTTACTAGGGAAATCCTTATATACTCGTTATTGTGTAGCAGTCTATTAAAGGAATAAGTAAAAATGTATAATGAAGATAGAGAAATGCATAAGGTAACTTGTGCAGAATGTAAGAAAGAAACAGAAGTACCTTTTAAACCAGATGGTACTCGTCCTGTATATTGCAAGGAATGTTTTAGTAAACGTAGACCTCGCAGATTTTAAATTTAATTAGTTAATTGAGTTTGATTTGTTTTTTTATATAAATTTAAAATCATTTTTTTTATTTTTTTTGTTAATAATTAAATATCATAGGTATATAATTTACTTCCAATTCAATGATTATTAATGACTATTTGGGTGGTTTATAATCCCATAATTTTATTGTGAAATCCCAATGTTTCTTTACATTATCGATTATTTTTTTATCTATTCTGTAAACATTTGTTTTATAATCTTTTTTAGAATTGAGATATTTCTCCAACTCAGGTTTTGCTTGTTCAAAACCTTTTAAACCAAGTGTTGAATAAATTTCTTTAACTTGATTTAATGGATCCGCAACTAAATCCTCATAACTAATTTCAATAAGATTTCCATCAGGAATATGATCTTTTTGTTCAAATAAACTTTTCATTAGCCGTTTATAATTATTAATTACTTGTTCTTCAATCTCTTCTTCATAAGCATTCTGTAATGATAATTTATCTAATACTTTGGTTCTCATTTTTTTTGTTGAGAGATATACTTTGTAAGGATTTCTATATATGTGAATAAATTTAGCATCTGGAAATATTTCTAGAATTTCCTTAATTCGAGTAGAATTTGGAGGATTCTTCAATATTAATCTTTTTCCAGAATTTTCAAATGATACTGTTTTTAAAAATTTAAGGTATATTCTTTTCCAATTTTCTAATTCTTTATCTGTAAAATCATGAAAATGAATTGATTTTAAATATTGTTCTTCAGCATTTCCTGGAAAATGTAAAGCATGAAAGAAAGACCAATCATAAAGAACAGATAATCCAGCTTCATCCTCATATGGGCCATCTGCCGCTACCTCAATCTGATCCATAGGTCTAGTTGGTGGTAAGAATCTAGATAAAAATTCTTTCATTGGGTTTAAAATAAGAAAGCTATCAGGTAAAAGCGTGTTCCAAAGAGTAATATAACAAAATTGAGGATCATAACTTAGTAGTTCATGAAGATAAGTTGTTCCACTCCTCCAATGGCCAATTATGAAAACTGGTGGTTTTTCAATTTCAGTATTATTTATTTTTGAATCATACAAAACCTTAAATAAAAATCTTGCAGGTATTAAAGATATGGAGGATATTGTAACGAATATTACTCTTGGAAAAAATCGTAAATCAAAACCCCCATTTTTACATAATATTTTAATCCAATTTTTAAATGAAATTCCAAAAAGTGGATGTTGAATAGTATTCATTTCCGATTTAATTTTTTTCTTTTTTTCCACCATATAAATTCCTCACCCTCATTTGATTTAAAAAAATAAATTAAATGTAAAAAAATCATTGAATTAGATATTAAATAGATATAAAAACCATTACCAAAACCCCAATTTGAATATAATGAAATAATTGATCCCTCTTCGAATATATTTGAATCAATATTTCCTTGACCAATAATACTTCCAACAGTTATTGAAGATAACTCATTTAATGCAAATATAAACATTGAAATTGCAATTATAAAAGTTATTAATGAAACTATAAGGGATGTAAAAATGATTTTTTTCTTATCGTTTTTATAAAAATAAAAACTTAAAGCAGTTAATATACAACCTACAAATGAAATCAATAAAAATATATTAACCACTAGAATAAACAAATCAGGAATATATGCTCGTTCACCAGATATAATATCTGAAGAAGTAGTTATAGTTACAAGCTCCATAGGGTATAAAAACATTGAAGTTGATGATTCTATTTGATTTGAAGAACCTTGAATTGTCCACCATGGAAATAATATTGACATTAATACAAGGATAATTGGAATGAAAATCAAAGATAATTTAATATTTTTTTTCAAATATGAATAAATAATAAAAAACATAATTAATATAATGCAAATTGATAATAAAATCATTGTAAATAATGAGTCGTGTTTTGTTACTATATCAAAATTAGTATCACCTAATATATTAATATTTTTATTATAGATTAATTCCTGATCATCATAAATTTCTAAGTTATATTCACCTGGAGGGATTGTGTCTGAAAAATCATGATTATTCTTAGCAAGCTCGATCTTTTTACCATTCCTTGATATATATACTTTTGAATCTGGATAATTAAGTCCTCTAGAATCCCTAGTTATTATATTTATTTCATATTCCGCAGGAAATTCTAATTTTAAATTTAGATCATTTGTTAATTTTATTTTTTCTTCGATTATATATGATTTATATCTAAATACCATATAATAATCGCCTGGTGGTATATATTTAAAAACATATTCTGAAGCTGATTTTTTATCTGAATTAATTACTATTTGATCATTACTATCATCATGTACTATTACAGGATTTAATTCAACCTCAGGCGATAAATCCCATTTATCAAAAATTTCTAAATCAATGTTATATCTTTCAATATTTATTGATTCAATATCTGAGTTTAAATTTGATAACGAATTTATTTTTATTAAATCATCATATACAAATAATCCTTTATACACTACTTGTAAACTGTAATCTTCTGAATTTTTTGGTGCTCTAATATCAGCCTCCCCTTCTGTATTGGTTATTGTTTTTGAAATTATCGAATTACTATTTATTAATAATATTTCTGCGTTTTCTACTCTATCGCCGTTTTGATCCATTAATATTAGATTTGCTATACCTTCTGAACGACAGTTTATATTAATTTTTGTATCCTCTTTTAGATCTACTATGGCAAATCCAATATACTGTTTATGTTTTGAAAAAATAGAATTCTCTCTAAATATTTTCACAACATATTTACTTTCTTCAATATCTGAAAAAATCACTTTTTTATAAAAGGAAAGATTCCTCCATTCAAAATATTTAATGGATTGGATAATTGTTTTAATTATCCTTGAATTATCAAAATCATCCATTGCCTCCATTGGGAGTCTTACGGCAGATTCTGAAGATATATATTCTTCTTCTTTATAGATTTCAACTGTTATAAAAGAAAAATTTTTTCCGAACAAAGCTGAGATACTAGATCCCATCGGAATTGAAGGTGCTTGATGAACATTTATCGATAAAGTATGTTTTTCTACTTCATCTTTTTCATTATTGAAATCTAAGTTATATTCTGGTTTGTTTTCAATTAAATTCCTAAATATTTTTGCCTCATCATCTAATATTTTATAACCATCATTTCTTGTAGTGAAAAATTCAGCATCAAATTCTACTATAAAATCTTGAGGTATTATTGTATCGAAATTTCCATCTATTTCATATGAATTTCTTGATATGACTATATTTGCCATATTATTTTCTAATCCTGGCAAATGTGGATAGTCCATTTCATATGAGTTTATTTGAAGCCCATTTCTTTCATTATTGCCTTGTTTTAGTACATCATTTGAATAAAAAATAATTGCATGAGCTGTGCCTGTTTCCCCATCATCAAATGAAACCCAGCTGTTTTTTCCTAAATCTACATCATCTTTTAAGCTTATTATTCTAATATCTAAATCTTCTGGTATGTATTCTGGATCAATATCTACATCAATTTCTGAAAGTGTATCTATTTCATTATTATAATGTAAAAATGGATAAATTTTTCCGAGATTTAAATCATTAATTGTTTTACTTTTAACAGCCTGTGTTTGTAATGTTGCATAAGTTCCATCAGTATTAGTATCTAATACAATTACTTCATCTAATGTTATATCTTTTAGTGCTTCATGTTTAATATGTACATGAATTCTAGATTGAACAAGAGTTGGACAATGATAATATTTATAGTTGGCAGTGGTTTGAAGATCATCTAATTTTGATCTGCTTATCATTCCAAATTCAACCATTAAATTGCCATCATTTAGTATTTCCTTAGAAATCATTTTTTGGCTAGTTGAACTATAATCAAAAAGATCATCCCCATAGCTATATTTGAAATCAAATGAAGCAATTGTATCACCGTTTTTTGGTTTTATATCTATAGTTTTCTCATTCATTTTTGTAATATGTTGACCAGTATTATACCCCATAAAATGTCCTTCTTGTGAGACAATATAATTACAATATCCCTCATCTGTAATTTTAAAATAAGAGGACTCTAAAGCATATCCTGAAATTGGTTCATAATGATAATATGATTCTTCAATTTGTACATGATTTTTATAATCTGGAGAATTTTTTTTAGAATCAGAATAATAGACAAAGTATTTTTCATTTCCATCTGCGAATTCTGGTATTAAAAAAACTAGACTGCACGAACTAATATAGTTATTATCAATTGACTGTAAATCATATATTTGTGATTCTAATTCATGCCATTCATATCCATCCCAGCTACATACTCTAATTGAATGTTCTTCCTCATTTTTTACCCAACAACGATTCTCAAAATCTAATCTAATATCTACAGGTTGATATTTTGCAGCTTGAATTTCTGTATTTATTGGAATAATTATCTCTTGCGAATAGCCCCATTCTTCATTCCAAGTATTTGGTTCTGCGGGGGTTGAATTAATCGAGAAATTAAATATCAATACAACTAGCAAAACATAAATTGCAATAAAGTGATGTTTACTAGATCGAATTATTAAAATTTTTTCAGCCCCACTTTTATTATTTATTTTTTATATATTTATATTTTTTTCATATATGCGGAATACTTTTTGAGGTTTTGCCCCAGTTTTTTCAATTATTTTTTGAGATGCTAGATTATGTTCATCAGCTACACCTATCTCAGCACACTCATATCCTCTATTTTTTAGTTCAGTAATTGTAGTTAAATTCAGTAAAGATGCAATATTATGTTTTTGAAATTCTTTTTCAATTCCAATAATATTCATGTTAGCTTGTTTTATTTTTTTAATATCAATATAAAATTTCAGATAATCTAGTAGATTGAATTTTCCATTCAAATTTTTAAATATGAGATTATAATTTGGGAAAGTCCAGCTAAATCCAATTGGTTTTCCATCCTTCTCAGCAATTAGAAATAATTTATTATCAACAAACCATCTTATATTTTTTATACCATATCTTTCCATAACTTCTTCATTTTTTACCGATACATAACCCCAGTGATCTACAAAGGTTTTTATCATAAAATCTGACCACCATTTGATTTCTTTACCTGCCCTTTTTTTATTGAAACAGCGAATTTTCACATGAGTTTTATTTTCACATTTATTTGCAGCTTTTTTTAATTCTTTTGGTATTGGTTTTTTTAAATCAATATAATAACTATAAAAATCTCTTGATTTTTTCATGTTATATTTTTCTATAAGATCAATATAGTAATATGGCGAGTATTTATCTGGAAAAATGGGAGGTTTATTAATTCCCTTATATACAAATCCGCATCCAACATCTACTCGTCCATCTATTGGACCGATTATTTTTTTAATTTTAAATAAATTCATCCAATTTGCTGCAGTTTCAAATAATTTTGATGAAATTTCAATATCATTTATACATTCAAAAAAGCCAAAAAAACCAATCTTATTTCTTTTAGTTTCACAGTATTTTTTATCAATAAATACTGCTATTCTTCCAACAATTTTCTTATTTTTAATTGCTAAAAATAATTTTGTTTTAGTATGATCCCAAAATAGATTATTTTTTTTAAAAAAATTATTTATTTCATTCCATAATGAGGGAACCCAATTAGGATCATTTTTATAAATCCCCCAAGGCATTTTATAAAATTCTATGAAATTTCTTTTATCATTAACTGTTTTAATAACAATATTATTTTTATAATTTGAAATTTCTTTTGTATCTGATTCAAAAACATATTTTTTATTTTTTACCTTTAATCTAGGTTTTTCCATTTTTTAAAACCTTAGACATTCATAATTTTCCTAAAAATATTGATCTTTTTATAATTCTTTTAATTAGCCATCGTTCTCTGAAATCTTTTTCATTCATTTTTTCCTCTCCATATTATTCAATACTATGTTATAAAACTTAATCCAGGATAATCTTTTGAATACCACTGAATTCTTGCTACTCCTTTATTGAAAAATCCTGTGGGATAAGGATTCATGTAATCCCATACAACATTTTTTTCATTTGTAACCTCTAAAAAGTTGCCTTTATTAGAAGCGCAAATCAATGTGTTTCCATTGGGAAGACGTTGAACATTGGAAGTTATCGTAGAATACATATCTTGTGGATATTCAGTGCTAAATATCCAAAATTGTTCTTCAGGTAAATAAGGTTGATTTCCAGTATTATCATAGAAACCGTTTTCGTCAACTGGTGGAATTATTTCATCTACTGTTGAATATCTTTCAGATCTTCCCGCCCCATTATTAAATATAAGTATATTTCCTTCACCGGGATAATCAGATTTTACCCATGTCGCACCATGTTGGCCAAAATATTTTTGATCGCTAGCTTCTCCAGCACCATACGATTGTGGATTTCCCCAACGATAAAGAATATCACCGCCTTTACCTGAATTACCCCCCATATTATTAGCAGCTTCTTCAATAGTTGTACT
>JAHWGJ010000043.1 GCA_020054475.1 Thermoplasmata archaeon
GATTTTTTACTGGATATAAATTATGGATGAATATACATTTGGAATGCTATTGGGCGTGTTAATTGGAATTGCTATTGGAGTATCAATAGGGATAGCCATTGGTAAAAAACAAAAACCTTGGTCCGAGCTAACAGATGAAGAGAAAAAACTCAGGAAAATTGTTATTGGTGCTGGCGTTATCATCTTATTAATTGGTTTTTTTGTAAATTTATGGTTGTTCTTTAAATGGTGAATAACTTTCTATTATTTTATTGATAATTACTCTATTTAATAATCATTTGTTTTTCAGGTAAATATGTTGTAATAATTGAAAATATAAATCCAAGGATGAATAATATTAAATAGCCTATAAATTCTATCTCAATTTCAAAAATAAAAAAACCAGCTACTAATGTTATTAGAAAAGTCCAAATGCCAATAATTATCAAATTTCTATTATTCATAATATATCCTCATCATTTGATAGAAATCTTCATTTAACATCGATTCCCACATTTATTCAAAGTGATGAGTCTTCATAAATAATTGCAAAACCACCAGCACTATACTTAATTTCAATTATCTCCTTATCTGAATGATCCTTCAGCCATTTATTTGTCTTGCCTTCGGACATGCAATATTTAACTTGTTTCATTATTTCGTTTCATCCAAATAATTTAACCATTTTAAAGGTATTTAATAACTGTGGTCATAATTTTGTACAATATTTAAAAATAGAGTTTGCTAATCAATAACTTGTAAAAAAAAAAAACAAATTTCAGAGAATCATTATTAGCAACTTTTGTAGCATTGTTACTTGCTGATAATTATTCATTTTTTAAATATTTTTTATAAAATTATGAGGTTTTGCACATTTATTAAAATCAACAAATTTATTAGCGTTTATTTTACCTTGTCCTCATTTTTGTGTTGTTTATAACGTGAATAAGCAAATCCTGAATCCTCAGGAAGATCATCAACATTAATGCTAAACCTTTCCTCATAGGTCTCGATTAGAAAAGCTATCATGTTAGATAGTGTTCTAATTTCGTGTTTTGCTAATTGTTCTAATTTCACTCTTGTCTTTTTTGGTAATGCTATACTTGTCCTAACAAATTCCATTTTATTTCCTCCCCTATACATACAACCTTTTTTGCTACATCAACTGCATCTTTACCAATTACATATGAACAAGGTTCAATACCAAAATCTCCATTATGTAAAAGAACATCAGCTGATGTGTACTTTTTTTCCAAATTATAATCTTTTGTTAAATATCCAATTGATAAATCTTTAGATAAAAGATTGTTAAAATAAGCAATATTCATTATAGCAGATACATCAAAAGTTTCTCTTAATTTCAATAATAATGCTGATAGATGCTTACTATATCCAAATCGGATGCCGTTAAATCCAACAATACTGTTATCAGCAATAATCAAACCATTTGAAAATGAAGCAATATCCTCATTGCAAGTTGGTTTTTCTTTTGGCATTGCAAGGTTAATTTTGATTTCTGGTATTAATCCAAATATATTTTTATTTTTAAGAATATAGAATGCTTGTGTTAAATTATCGACAACTTTACTGTTTTCTTCATTTATTATTTCGTTTTTATCTGCTAGATAATAAGTTCCCTCATATTCATTATTTGAGAAGGTTATACAGGTTTGAAATTTTATTGATTCATTTTCCATTATTCTTTTTGTAATTTTTTCTGACAGTTTCTGAATATTTTCTGGTATTTTATCAGTAGAACTACAATAGTTGCTTACCATGGGCTGAGTAATAGCTAGAATTTTTGATATTGTTAATTGTTCAAATTTGTTCTAATAAAGATTTTTGGCTATTGATTTTTTTAGTAAAATTTTATTTTCTCCCTTAATTAAAATTACTTCCCCCGCCATATTAATGATTTATAGAAATATATTAATCATTTATATATCTATTTGTTTATTAGGCTTTGCACCCTTATTCTGTTTTGTACCCATAATATGATTTCTGTACCAAAATTTGTTAATGAAATAATATTAATTAGGTTTTATCACCCATATATAAATATATTTATGTTACATTTGTTTCAAATTTTATTGGAAATTTATATATAGAATGATATTATTAATTATAATTAGGGGCGAGGAATTTGATTAATTATAAAATCAAGATAAAAGAAATTCTGAAAAATGAATTTGATGAAACCAAAAAAACAGGTATTTGGGCTAAGATTAAAAATCTTAAAAATGATGAAATAATTAATAAACGTATTTGGTGGAAAGATAAAGATGGAATTATGCATGATGGAACGCCCGATCTACCAGTAAAACTACGTAATTTAGTTGATAATGCTTGGTTGGAATATAGTCGAAAATAAAAAAAAACTAGTTTTATAAAGGGAAATATTTAAATGATTAAATCAATAGAATGGAATTGTAAATATTGTAATCTAGAATTTGATTTACCTAATATTGATACCATAACAAATGAAAGACATTGCCCAAATTGTTATAGTATTAAAATTGAAAAAATGAATGATTAATCATAGCATTATTGCTTGCTGATTATGATGTTGAATTGTTTAAAAATAAATATCAAAATAATTTTAATAAATATGGAATAAATGTTGCAATATCAATAATTAATAAAAAATAATGTTTCAACATATTCCAAAAAATTAAAAAAGGATATTATTCCTATTAATTATAGATATTATGTACGATGTTGTTGTAATAGGTGGTAATATCTCAGGGGCAACAGCAGCAATTCATGCAGCTGAGAAAGGTGTCAGTGTTGCACTCGTTGAAAAAAACAAGGAGCCATTATCTCCAGCCCATTGCGGAGAAGGAATTGATGACGTCACAGCAAAATGGTTAAATTTAGAAAAGATGAATTGCACGTGTAATAAAATAAAAAACATTATCGTTAACATTTCCTCATCGAAGGAGTATACTATAAACCTTAAGAAACATAGATTAGTTATATTTGATCGAAATTGTTTTGAAAAATCCTTACTTGATAAAACTGATAAACTAGGTGTGAAGTTCATAAGTGGGAATGGTTTGAAAGATTTTAAACCTCCACATGAAATCATTCTTGATAATAACATGAGAATCAATGGCCGTATTATTATTGATGCGAGTGGTATCGGATGTCAGATTGGGAGGAGGATCGGGATTAACACAAAGCTTAAAAGAGAGGATATTGGGGTTTGCATTCAAAGTAGAGTACAAAGCTCATTTGATTCAGATACTGTTAGAACATGGTTTCACAAACCATATGCTCCTTTTGGATATGCATGGATTTTTCCAATAAATGAATCTTCAGCAAATATAGGTATTGGAATACCAGGTGGACAAAAAAAAGATCTACATATTTTACTAAAGAACTTCATTGATGATATGACCTATGGTAGTTACGAAATTACCAATACATTTAGAGCCTGCGTCCCCTCTGCCATGCCATTGAGTAACTTAGTCAAAGATAATGTGATGATAGTCGGAGATGCAGCACGATTAGCGAATCCTACATCAGGGAGTGGTATCATAAGTTCGATTTTATCTGGAGGTTTAGCAGGAAAGATAGCAGCTGACTGCATTAACGGAAAAACTGTCTCCTTAGAATTATTTCAATATTTGATGCGAAGAAAAATTTTGATGCTTAAGAAAAATTATATGAAGAAAACAAAACTAAATTCTGAAACTAAATTTATCAAAGGCTATAAGCGTTTTTTTAAAATATTATATTTTATTCATAGGTTAGCTCCAAATATTCTTGAAACTCGGATAGAAAAAATTATCGATAAAGATATATCTCTAATGGAAAAATATATATAAAATACAAAACTTAATTATTAGATACAAAATGGGATTATTTAATAGAGAAATAAAGTTTGTAGCTTTATTACATGCTGATTATGATGCTAGTTTATAAGATGATTATTTAAATTAACCTTTTTTTTCTTTATTGTAGTTTACAAGTATTAATTATAAGTATCTGCAGCAATAAAAAGTGTCCATCCTAGAAATTTACATTCTGGATTACTTCTATCTTCTAATAATTTAGTTATCCAAATACCTGTAAAACCAATCATTAATAGGCTAATATCATAATTTTCAATTGACCAGTTATTGATAAGTCCACGTGTGCTTAATTCTGCGTATTGTTCATCATGATCATCAGTGAGCCATGCAATTAATAATGGAGATATCTTTAAAGGAATTGGTATTGTTGGAATATTAAATACATATAATCCAAACAATGAAGCTAGAATACCTAAAAGACAAAGTTCAAGACCATACGGATTTATGTTTATTCGAGGATATAATCGAAAATTTAAAAGAAAATCATCAAGAATATATAATATAAAAATAACAGGATAAAGAGTTGATTTTATTTTATTTAAGAACATTGAATCAACAGCATGCCCTTTAACAAAACAGAAAGAATTTGTATAATCAACAAAAATTGTTTTATTAGAATTTTCTGAATAATTGTACTCTTTTTTTTGTAAATATTGGATTGGATATTGACCTTTTATTAGATTAAAGGTTTTTTCGATATCATGATTTTCTGGTAGCATTTTTATCCGCTCTAATTCATTAAGCACTTTTTCAATGTTCCAAGTATCTAATAAATTGAAAAGATAATCTGCTTCATAATTTTTTAATGTTTTTTCAACTTCTTTAATGCCATTTGATGTAAAATATTTACATGAAACCAATATTGTTTTTTCATCATTATGACTAGTTGGTATTTTAGCATTGATAGATGTAATTATTGTAGTAAAAATGATTAATATTACGATTACTACAGTTATTATTTTATTTATTTTAATCACAATCATAAATATTGTAACTTGTTAACCATTAACATGTATGTTATTTAATGTAAATATTTTTTTGAAATAAAACAATAGGTATCTTGTTTCTAAATAGAATTGTTTTTCAATCTGCTGACTGACAGTCTCATTGATTAAAAATACTCAGTTTCTAGATGTAAAATACTAAAATATAACGGTAAATACAAGTCAAAATCTACCTCCTCGCGTAATATTAATTAATTTTAAATTAAATTTTAAATAATTATATATTTAAAATTGATAAACTAATAAATACTTGTAAAAAATTAATAGATTTTGATTAAAAATTTTAAAGTAATTTTAAATTATTAATTGAATTAATGATCAATTTAATATTTTTCTTTTATTTTTCTAAATTAAGTGGTTTCACAAAATCTTCCCAATTTTGATCAATGCTCTTAACAAAATCCAATCCAATTGCTATATCCCATCACCAATAATGACATTTTT